>NZ_QWFA01000072.1 GCF_003501885.1 Streptomyces globisporus | reverse complement strand
AACACAGTGGACGCGAGCAACTGAGGACAAGCCCTCGGCCTATTAGTACCAGTCAGCTCCACCCGTTACCGGGCTTCCACATCTGGCCTATCAACCCAGTCGTCTACTGGGAGCCTTAACCAATCAAGTTGGTGGGAATACTCATCTCGAAGCAGGCTTCCCGCTTAGATGCTTTCAGCGGTTATCCTTTCCGAACGTAGCCAACCAGCCATGCCCTTGGCAGGACAACTGGCACACCAGAGGTTCGTCCGTCCCGGTCCTCTCGTACTAGGGACAGCCCTTCTCAATATTCCTACGCGCACAGCGGATAGGGACCGAACTGTCTCACGACGTTCTAAACCCAGCTCGCGTACCGCTTTAATGGGCGAACAGCCCAACCCTTGGGACCGACTCCAGCCCCAGGATGCGACGAGCCGACATCGAGGTGCCAAACCATCCCGTCGATATGGACTCTTGGGGAAGATCAGCCTGTTATCCCCGGGGTACCTTTTATCCGTTGAGCGACAGCGCTTCCACAAGCCACTGCCGGATCACTAGTCCCGACTTTCGTCCCTGCTCGACCCGTCGGTCTCACAGTCAAGCTCCCTTGTGCACTTACACTCAACACCTGATTACCAACCAGGCTGAGGGAACCTTTGGGCGCCTCCGTTACTCTTTAGGAGGCAACCGCCCCAGTTAAACTACCCATCAGACACTGTCCCTGATCCGGATCACGGACCCAGGTTAGACATCCAGCACGACCAGAGTGGTATTTCAACGGCGACTCCACAACCACTGGCGTGGCCGCTTCACAGTCTCCCACCTATCCTACACAAGCCGAACCGAACACCAATATCAAACTATAGTAAAGGTCCCGGGGTCTTTCCGTCCTGCTGCGCGAAACGAGCATCTTTACTCGTAGTGCAATTTCACCGGGCCTATGGTTGAGACAGTCGAGAAGTCGTTACGCCATTCGTGCAGGTCGGAACTTACCCGACAAGGAATTTCGCTACCTTAGGATGGTTATAGTTACCACCGCCGTTTACTGGCGCTTAAGTTCTCAGCTTCGCCACCCCGAAGAGCAGCTAACCGGTCCCCTTAACGTTCCAGCACCGGGCAGGCGTCAGTCCGTATACATCGCCTTACGGCTTCGCACGGACCTGTGTTTTTAGTAAACAGTCGCTTCTCGCTGGTCTCTGCGGCCACCCCCAGCTCAAGCAGCAAGTGCTATCACCGGTGATGGCCCCCCTTCTCCCGAAGTTACGGGGGCATTTTGCCGAGTTCCTTAACCATAGTTCACCCGAACGCCTCGGTATTCTCTACCTGACCACCTGAGTCGGTTTAGGGTACGGGCCGCCATGAAACTCGCTAGAGGCTTTTCTCGACAGCATAGGATCATCCACTTCACCACAATCGGCTCGGCATCAGGTCTCAGACTCAATGTTGTGCGGATTTGCCTACACAACGTCCTACACCCTTACCCCGGGACAACCACCGCCCGGGCTGGACTACCTTCCTGCGTCACCCCATCGCTTACCTACTACAAGTCTGGTTCATCGGCTCCACCACTACCCTCAACTCCGAAGAGATCGGGCCGGCTTCACGGACTTAGCATCGCCTGATTCAGTACTGGGCGTTTCAAAGCGGGTACCGGAATATCAACCGGTTGTCCATCGACTACGCCTGTCGGCCTCGCCTTAGGTCCCGACTTACCCTGGGCAGATCAGCTTGACCCAGGAACCCTTAGTCAATCGGCGCACACGTTTCTCACGTGTGTATCGCTACTCATGCCTGCATTCTCACTCGTGAACCGTCCACAACTCGCTTCCGCGGCTGCTTCACCCGGCACACGACGCTCCCCTACCCATCCCAGCCCCCGTTGGGGGTATGTGCTGGAATGACACGACTTCGGCGGTACGCTTGAGCCCCGCTACATTGTCGGCGCGGAATCACTTGACCAGTGAGCTATTACGCACTCTTTCAAGGGTGGCTGCTTCTAAGCCAACCTCCTGGTTGTCTCTGCGACTCCACATCCTTTCCCACTTAGCGTACGCTTAGGGGCCTTAGTCGATGCTCTGGGCTGTTTCCCTCTCGACCATGGAGCTTATCCCCCACAGTCTCACTGCCGCGCTCTCACTTACCGGCATTCGGAGTTTGGCTAAGGTCAGTAACCCGGTAGGGCCCATCGCCTATCCAGTGCTCTACCTCCGGCAAGAAACACACGACGCTGCACCTAAATGCATTTCGGGGAGAACCAGCTATCACGGAGTTTGATTGGCCTTTCACCCCTAACCACAGGTCATCCCCCAGGTTTTCAACCCTGGTGGGTTCGGTCCTCCACGAAGTCTTACCTCCGCTTCAACCTGCCCATGGCTAGATCACTCCGCTTCGGGTCTAGAGCGTGCAACTCAAACGCCCTGTTCGGACTCGCTTTCGCTACGGCTTCCCCACACGGGTTAACCTCGCTACACACCGCTAACTCGCAGGCTCATTCTTCAAAAGGCACGCAGTCACGACGCACCGAGCAAGCTCGATGCGCGACGCTCCCACGGCTTGTAGGCACACGGTTTCAGGTACTATTTCACTCCGCTCCCGCGGTACTTTTCACCATTCCCTCACGGTACTATCCGCTATCGGTCACCAGGGAATATTTAGGCTTAGCGGGTGGTCCCGCCAGATTCACACGGGATTTCTCGGGCCCCGTGCTACTTGGGTGTCTCTCAAACGAGCCGTTAATGTTTCAGCTACGGGGGTCTTACCCTCTACGCCGGACCTTTCGCATGTCCTTCGCCTACATCAACGGTTTCTGACTCGTCTCACAGCCGGCAGACCGTAAAAGAGAGATCCCACAACCCCGCATGCGCAACCCCTGCCGGGTATCACACGCATACGGTTTGGCCTCATCCAGTTTCGCTCGCCACTACTCCCGGAATCACGGTTGTTTTCTCTTCCTGAGGGTACTGAGATGTTTCACTTCCCCTCGTTCCCTCCACACTGCCTATGTGTTCAGCAGCGGGTGACAGCCCATGACGACTGCCGGGTTTCCCCATTCGGAAACCCCCGGATCAAAGCTTGGTTGACAGCTCCCCGGGGACTATCGTGGCCTCCCACGTCCTTCATCGGTTCCTGGTGCCAAGGCATCCACCGTGCGCCCTTAAAAACTTGGCCACAGATGCTCGCGTCCACTGTGCAGTTCTCAAACAACGACCAGCCACCCACCACCCCACCCAAAAGGGCGAGTTCACTGGGGCCGGATCAGAAGGCTGCCTTACGGCCGTACCTTCAGAGGCTGCCTTACGGTTCCTTGCGGAATCTAGATGCTCCTTAGAAAGGAGGTGATCCAGCCGCACCTTCCGGTACGGCTACCTTGTTACGACTTCGTCCCAATCGCCAGTCCCACCTTCGACAGCTCCCTCCCACAAGGGGTTGGGCCACCGGCTTCGGGTGTTACCGACTTTCGTGACGTGACGGGCGGTGTGTACAAGGCCCGGGAACGTATTCACCGCAGCAATGCTGATCTGCGATTACTAGCAACTCCGACTTCATGGGGTCGAGTTGCAGACCCCAATCCGAACTGAGACCGGCTTTTTGAGATTCGCTCCGCCTCGCGGCATCGCAGCTCATTGTACCGGCCATTGTAGCACGTGTGCAGCCCAAGACATAAGGGGCATGATGACTTGACGTCGTCCCCACCTTCCTCCGAGTTGACCCCGGCAGTCTCCTGTGAGTCCCCATCACCCCGAAGGGCATGCTGGCAACACAGAACAAGGGTTGCGCTCGTTGCGGGACTTAACCCAACATCTCACGACACGAGCTGACGACAGCCATGCACCACCTGTATACCGACCACAAGGGGGGCACCATCTCTGATGCTTTCCGGTATATGTCAAGCCTTGGTAAGGTTCTTCGCGTTGCGTCGAATTAAGCCACATGCTCCGCTGCTTGTGCGGGCCCCCGTCAATTCCTTTGAGTTTTAGCCTTGCGGCCGTACTCCCCAGGCGGGGAACTTAATGCGTTAGCTGCGGCACCGACGACGTGGAATGTCGCCAACACCTAGTTCCCAACGTTTACGGCGTGGACTACCAGGGTATCTAATCCTGTTCGCTCCCCACGCTTTCGCTCCTCAGCGTCAGTAATGGCCCAGAGATCCGCCTTCGCCACCGGTGTTCCTCCTGATATCTGCGCATTTCACCGCTACACCAGGAATTCCGATCTCCCCTACCACACTCTAGCTAGCCCGTATCGAATGCAGACCCGGGGTTAAGCCCCGGGCTTTCACATCCGACGTGACAAGCCGCCTACGAGCTCTTTACGCCCAATAATTCCGGACAACGCTTGCGCCCTACGTATTACCGCGGCTGCTGGCACGTAGTTAGCCGGCGCTTCTTCTGCAGGTACCGTCACTTTCGCTTCTTCCCTGCTGAAAGAGGTTTACAACCCGAAGGCCGTCATCCCTCACGCGGCGTCGCTGCATCAGGCTTTCGCCCATTGTGCAATATTCCCCACTGCTGCCTCCCGTAGGAGTCTGGGCCGTGTCTCAGTCCCAGTGTGGCCGGTCGCCCTCTCAGGCCGGCTACCCGTCGTCGCCTTGGTAGGCCATTACCCCACCAACAAGCTGATAGGCCGCGGGCTCATCCTTCACCGCCGGAGCTTTCAACCCCGTCCCATGCGGGACAGAGTGTTATCCGGTATTAGACCCCGTTTCCAGGGCTTGTCCCAGAGTGAAGGGCAGATTGCCCACGTGTTACTCACCCGTTCGCCACTAATCCACCCCGAAGGGCTTCATCGTTCGACTTGCATGTGTTAAGCACGCCGCCAGCGTTCGTCCTGAGCCAGGATCAAACTCTCCGTGAATGTTTACCCGTAATCGGGTGCACACACACGAGAGCGGAACAACCGGTCGGAATAAGACCCGTTGTTCACAGCGTCCTCGCTGTGTATTTCAAAAGGAACCGCGTCCCAGCGTGATGCTGGAGACGGGGTATCAACATATCTGGCGTTGACTTTTGGCACGCTGTTGAGTTCTCAAGGAACGGACGCTTCCTTCGGTCCCGTATCACCGGGGCCCTCCGGGCGCTTCCCTTCGTTTACTTCTTTGTCTTGCTGTCCTGCGTTTCCGACTCTATCAGACTCTTTCGTGTCCGATTCCCGGTCGAAGCGGGCCGTGCAGTTTCGCTTTCCAGGTTCTTCGCTTTCGCGTTTTCCCTTTCCGGCGAGTCCGACTCTATCAGATCCTTTCGGGCCTGATTCCCAGTCAGTGGGGCTTGTCTTCCCGGCTGTTGGGCCGTTGCGACGCTCAAACTCTAGCGGATTCTCCCGGTGGCTCATAATCGGGCCCTCGTCATGAATTCCGGCATGCCGAAATCACCCCGAGTGGGAGATCGTGCTGAAGTTTGATTGCCGCGTTCGCGGCGGGATCGGCTGCCCCGGGACCATCCGGCTCCGTGACAACTCGGAGAACTTTACGGATCCACCAGGGGTGTGTCAACCCTCCCCCGATGGCCTCCGCAGGGGCTCCCGCCTGGCCCTCAGTCCAGATCGGTGAGTCGGCCGCCGGCGTCCGGCTGGGCGTGCTCGACCCGGCGCAGGAGGCGGACCAGCAGCTCGCCGAGGACGCCGCGCTCGTCGCCGGACAGGTCCTGGAGGAGGTCCTCCTCGAAGTCGCTCGCCATGCGCATCGCCTCGAGCCACTTCGTGCGGCCCTCGTCGGTCAGCTCGACGATGACGCGGACCCGGTTGTTCTCGTCGCGGTCGCGGGTGACCAGGCCCTCGCCGGCCATCCGGTCGATGCGGTGAGTCATGGCGGCCGGGGTGAGACCGAGGCGCTTCGCCAGTTCGCCGGGGCCCAGACGGTAGGGGGCGCCCGACAGGACCAGGGTCTTGAGGACCTCCCACTCGGCGTTGCTGATGCCGAGCGCGGCGACCTGCCTCCCGTACGCGACGTTCATCCGGCGGTTCAGGCGGCCCAGTGCGGAGACGGCCTGCTCGACCTGGGGGTCGAGGTCGCGGAACTCGCGCTGGTAGGCGGCGATCTGTTCGTCGAGGCTCGGCTCGCTGGGGCCGGGCTCCTCGGTGCTCTCGGACATGGCGGGCAGTATGGCACGCCCTCACCACCCTTGAAGTCCTTCAAGCTGAAGTTTTCACCTTCTAAGTTTAGTGCTAAAGTCTTCGAGTCTGATTCCTTCAAGATCTTGAGGTAGGTGAGTGTGACCAGGGAGATGGGCGCAGCGCTGCGGCGGATCCAGCTGGGCAGCGCGCTGAGCGCGTTCGGGCTTGGGTTCACCGTTCCGTATCTGTACGTCTACGTGGCGCAGGTACGGGATCTGGGCGCCGGGACGGCGGGGGTCGTCCTGGCGGTCTTCGCGATGGCAGCGCTGGCCGTTCTGCCGTTCACCGGGCGGGCCATCGACCGGCGGGGCCCGTTGCCCGTGCTGGTGGTGGCCTCCGCCCTGGCCTCCGTGGGCGCCGCCGCCCTGGGGTTCGCGAGCAGTGTTCCGGCCGCCGTGCTGGCCGCCGCGGTCCTGGGCGCGGGCACCGCCGTCATGCAGCCGGCGCTCGCCACGATGCTCGTGTGGTGCTCCAGCACGGCGACCCGTACGCGTGCCTTCGCCATGCAGTTCTTCCTGCAGAACCTGGGGCTCGGCCTCGGCGGGCTCGTCGGCGGGCAGCTCGTGGACGTGGACCGTCCGGCGAGCTTCACGATGCTCTTCCTGATCGAGGCCGCGATGTTCGTGGTGCTCGGTGTCGTCGTCACCACCGTGCGGATGCCCCGTACGGCTTCCCTCGGCGGGGCCCGTCCCTCGGGTGACGCCGCTGCCAAGGGCGGCGGGCTGCGGGCGCTGCTCTCGCACCGGGCCATGGTGCAGCTGTGCGTGCTGGGTTTCGTGCTGTTCTTCGCCTGCTACGGGCAGTTCGAGTCCGGGCTCGCCGCGTACGGCACGGAGGCCGCCGGGATCGAGCCCTCCACCCTGGGCTTCGCGCTGGCCGCCAATACCGCGGTCATCGTCGTCGCGCAGTTCGTCGTGCTGCGGCTCGTGGAGCGGCGGCGGCGCAGCCGGGTCATCGCTGCGGTCGGCCTGATCTGGGCGTTCGCCTGGATCGTGGCCGGGTACGCGGGGCTGGGCCACGGCAGCCAGGCCATGGCGACGGCCGCGTTCATCTCGACGTACGCGCTGTTCGGGCTGGGTGAGGCGATGCTGTCGCCGACCGTCGCCCCGCTGGTCGCCGATCTGGCGCCGGAGTCGATGGTCGGGCAGTACAACTCGGCGTTCGCCCTGTGCAAGCAGCTCGCGCTGGCGGTCGGTCCGGCCGTCGGCGGTCCGATGGGGGCGTCGCTGCACGGGCCGTACATCGTGACGTTCGTGCTGTTCTCGCTGGGCATCACCGTGCTCGCGCTGCGGCTGGGGCGCCGGCTCACCCCCGTACAGGACCAGCCGTCGCTGGCAGCCGCCCCCTCGCGGGTGGTGGCGGTGTCCCTGCCCGAGGGGCCGGACGTGGCGGTGCCCGCCGGGAGCGGCGCACCCGCTCCCGCTTCAGCTTCCGCCGGTCACTGACCGGGCCTGACGCAGAACCTTCGCCCTGCCGCCCTGTTTCACTGCGGCAGGGCGAACTCGCACCAGACCGCCTTTCCGCCGCCCGGTGTGCGCCGGCTCCCCCACGAGGTGGCGATCGAGGCGATGATCGAGATGCCGCGTCCCGCCTCGTCGGCAGGTTCGGCCTGGCGGCGGCGCGGCAGGTGGTCGTCGCCGTCGGTGACCTCGATGATCAGCCGTCGGTCCGTACGGCGCAGTCCCAGGCGCATCGGCGGGGTGCCGTGCTGGAGGGAGTTCGCGACGAGCTCGCTGGTGGCGAGGACGCCGAGGTCGCGGAGCTCGACGGGGAAGCGCCAGGAGGTCAGGACGCCGGTGGCGAAGGCGCGGGCGCGCGGGGCGGCCTCGATGCCGCCGAGGAGATCGAGCGCGGCGTTGTGGAACAGCTCCGCGTTGGCCCCCGTACGGGCGGGGTGCTGGACGACCAGGACCGCCACGTCGTCGTCGTGCTCGGCGGTCACGCCGAGGGAGCGGATCAGCCGGTCGCAGACCACCTGGGGTGATCCCTTGGCGCCGGAGAGGGCCCGGGCCAGGGAGGCGACGCCCTCGTCGATGTCCTCGCTCCGTCGTTCGACCAGGCCGTCCGTATAGAGGACGGCGGTGGAGCCGGGCGGCAGCGCGATGGTGCCCGAGGTGTGGACCCAGCCGCCGGTGCCGAGCGGGGGTCCTGTGGGGTCGGCGGCGCGGTGGACGGTGCCGTCCTCGTCGCGGACGAGGATCGGGAGGTGTCCGGCGGAGGCGTAGACGAGCTGCCCCTCGTTCGGATCGTGGACGGCGTAGACGCAGGTCGCGATCTGGCTGGCGTCGATCTCGGCGGCGAGGACGTCCAGCAGCTGGATCACCTCGTGCGGTGGGAGGTCGAGGCGGGCGTAGGCGCGGACGGCGGTGCGGAGCTGGCCCATCACGGCGGCGGCCCGGACCCCGCGGCCCATCACATCGCCGATGACGAGGGCGGTGCGGCCCGCGCCGAGGGTGATGACGTCGTACCAGTCGCCGCCGACCGCGGCGTCGGTGCCGCCGGGCTGGTAGGTGGCGGCGATGCGGAGGTCGTCGGGCTGTTCCAGCTCCTGCGGGAGCAGGGAGCGCTGGAGGGTGACGGCCGTTTCGCGGTGGCGGCGTTCGCTGGTGCGCAGGCGTTCGGCGGCTTCGGCGTGGTCGGTGACGTCGGCGGCGTAGACGAGGACGCCGTCCTCCCCGGCGATCGGGGTGCAGGTCACCGTGTAGGAGCCGCCCTCGGTGTTTCTGCGGGACTTGACCGTACGGGGGGTGCCGCTGCGCAGGACCTGGTCGAGCAGCGGGAGGACGCTGAGCCGGTCGAGTTCGGGCATGGCCTCGGCGGCGGGGACGCCGGACGGGCGGGGGCCGAACGCGGCCTCGTAGGCGTCGTTGACGTACGCGACGCGGTGGTCCGGGCCGTGCAGCAGGGCGACGGGGGCGGGCAGCCGGCCGAGGATCTCGCGGGCGGAGAGGTCGTCGAGGACGGGCCCGGGGAGGCCCTCCGCCGTCGCGGTGCCGGAAGACGCCGGGGCGTCGTCGTCCGGCTGGGCGGGCGTGCCCTCGGGCCGGGCGTACTCGGCTCGGGCGGCCGGCACGGAACTGCGGTCGTCCCGCGCCGCGGCTCGGCGCTGCGTTCCGGGAAGGCGGGCGCTCCAACGCGTGAAGTTCACGGTATTTCTGGCCTCGTGTGTCGGTCTGGTCCGCTCGGGCGGGCTGCTTCTTCTGCCGTTTCCTCGGCCGTGTTCGGGGCTCCGGGGGCCGTACCCCCGGGAAGGCGCAGCCGGGCCTCGTCGTGCTGGTGGTGCATCGCTGCTGGTCACTGATGGTCACTGCCGACCGGGTCACTCTGTGCAGGTGTGGGCCCACCTATGGTCACACGTCCAGTGTGACCGACCGTACTGACAGTCGCCGCCGGGCCGCCCGGTGAACGGTCCGTCAGCTGTCGGTCCGGCCGGCCCGTCAGCCCTCGGTCCGGCCGTCCCTCGGCGGTTTTCCGGCGTCCTGCGGCGGTTCTCCGGGGCCCTTCGGGCGGCTGGGGCCGGGCAGTCCCGGGGAGCCGGAACCGCCGCCGCCCGCCGCGAGTTCGAATTCGGCGCGGGGGTGCTCCAGCGAGCCGAGGGAGACGATCTCGCGCTTGAAGAGCCCGGACAGGGTCCATTCGGCAAGGACGCGTGCCTTCCGGTTGAACGTCGGTACCCGGCTGAGGTGGTACGTACGGTGCATCAGCCAGGCGGGGTAGCCCTTGAGCTTGCGGCCGTAGACGTGGGCGACGCCCTTGTGCAGGCCGAGAGAGGCGACCGAACCGGCGTACGTGTGGCGGTACTCGGTGAGCGGCTTGCCGTCGACGGAGGCGAGGACGTTGTCGGCGAGGACCTTCGCCTGGCGCACCGCGTGCTGGGCGTTGGGGGCGGTCTCGCGGCCGGGTTCGGAGGCGGTCAGGTCGGGTACGGCCGCGGCGTCGCCCGCGGCCCAGGCGTGCGGCATGTCTTCGACGCCGAGGGTGGCGGTGCAGCGGAGCCGACCGCGTTCGGTGAGCGGCAGGTCGGTGGCGGCGAGCAGGGGTGCCGGTTTGACGCCGGCGGTCCAGACGAGGGTGCGGGTGGGGAAGCGGGAGCCGTCGTTGAGGACGGCGACGCGGTCCTCACAGGTGTCGAGGCGGGTCTCCAGGCGGACGTCGATGTTCCGGCTGCGCAGCTCGCCGATGGCGTAGGTGCCCATGGCCTCGCCGACCTCGGGGAGGATGCGCCCGGAGGCCTCGACGAGGATCCATTTCAGGTCGGTCGGCTTGATGTTGTGGTAGTACCGGGCCGTGTAGCGGGCCATGTCCTCCAGTTCGGCCAGCGCCTCGACGCCCGCGTACCCGCCGCCGACGAAGACGAAGGTGAGAGCGGCGTCGCGGATCGCGGGGTCGCGGGTGGCGGAGGCGATGTCCATCTGTTCGATGACGTGGTTGCGCAGCCCGATGGCTTCCTCGACGGTCTTGAAACCGATGCCGAAGTCGGCGAGGCCGGGGACCGGCAGGGTGCGTGACACGGACCCGGGGGCGATGACGATCTCGTCGTACCCGATCTCCAGGGCCCCGGTGCCGTCCTCACCGGTGGCGAGGGTGGTGACGGTCGCGGTCCGTTTGGCGTGGTCGATGCGCTGCGCCTCGCCGATGACGATCGTGCAGTCCTTCAGGACCCGGCGCAGCGGCACGACGACATGGCGGGGCGAGATCGAGCCGGCGGCCGCTTCCGGGAGGAAGGGCTGGTACGTCATGTAGGGCTCGGGCGTGACGACCACGATCTCGGCGTCGCCGCTCTTCAGTCTCTGCTTCAGCTTCCGCTGGAGACGCAGCGCTGTGTACATCCCGACGTAGCCACCGCCGACGACGAGAATGCGCACACCTGGCCGGGTGCCGGGGGTCGTCCCCCGGGAATCTGGAGCCATCACCACCCCATGACGCAACGGAGTCAGTGGTTTGTCCACAGGCCCGGCAAATTGTGTGACCGGAGGACCGGCGGCGGCGCTCGGGCCCCGTCGGTGGTGGAAAGCGACAGCCGTGCAGGTCAGGCGCTACGCACGGGGTGAATGGAGGGGCGATGTTCCGGCGTCGATCGGACCGTGGTCCGATCGGGGGGCGCCCCATGCGGAACAACCCCCTTCTGAATTGACGCGGGCTCAACTATGTTCGTAACCCGTCGGGGTGCCGGGTGCGGATTTCGTATGGCTCCGCTCCCCGGCTGAAACGGCGGGAAGTCTCCGGGGGGAGACGTCATAACCGGGGGAAGTTATGCATATTCAGGATACTCATGGCCAGGCTGCGCTCTCGCGCGCTTCCGAGGACAAAGGACGCCTCGGCTCCGTGGGTGCGCTGGGCGTCATGAGCTCGGCCGATGCTGTTCGTTCCGCGGCCGCGGTGAGTGCGGCGGCGCTGGGTGCGGCCGCTGCCGGACCGGGCCCGAGCGGCGCGACGACCACGGGAACGGGGGCCGCGGGCGTGCCGCGCTCGGCCCCGCTGCGGGTCGACGCGCAGCGCAATCTGGAGCATGTGCTGCGGGCGGCCCGCGAGGTGTTCGGGGAGCTGGGTTACGGCGCCCCGATGGAGGATGTGGCCCGTCGCGCGCGCGTCGGCGTGGGCACCGTCTACCGGCGGTTCCCGAGCAAGGACGTGCTGGTGCGCCGGATAGCCGAGGAGGAGACCGCCCGGCTGACCGAGCAGGCGCGTACGGCGCTGGGGCAGGAGGAGAAGCCCTGGTCGGCGCTGTCCCGCTTCCTGCGTACGTCGGTGGCGTCGGGCGCGGGCAGGCTGCTGCCGCCGCAGGTGCTGCGGGTCGGGGTCGACGGTGAGGAGCAGCCGGGTGTGCCGGCGGCTTCGGCGCCGGACTCGGTGGACGAGACCCGGGTTCCGCAGCAGCGGCAGGGCGCGGGCCAGGACGACTTCCGCGTCGCCGGCCGACGCTCGGGCGGAGGCGGCGACGGGCTGGACGGCCTCGGCGAGGAGACCGGTGCGGTCGAGCTGCTGGAGGTCGTGGGGCGGCTGGTGGACCGGGCGCGGGAGTCCGGCGAGCTGCGCCGGGACGTGACGGTGGCCGATGTGCTGCTGGTCATCGCCACGGCGGCTCCTTCGCTGCCGGACGCCGCCCAGCAGGCCGCGGCTTCGGCCCGGTTGCTGGACATCCTGCTGGAGGGGCTGCGGTCGCGGCCGGTGTGATGGACGACCGGGGCCGCCGGCCCCGCTCGTCCCGGCCGGCCGGTCGGGGGATCGTCCGACCGGTCCGGCCGGGGGCTCGTCCGGCGGCATTCGGTGCGAGCGGCGGTTCGTGCGGCTCGCGCAGCTCGTGCGACCGCCTGCCCGTCCGGTCCGCCCTCGTCCGTACCGCTCGGACGAATCAACGGGGAGTGATTCCCCGAAAGAGGGCGCTCCAGTACTCATATTCGGGAAAACGCCCCGGATGAGTGGTTGGCGGGAGTGAGGGGCCAACACGATTGAGCCATGTGGCAGTCTTGGCCGGTATTCGGGTCCGAGGGTGTATACGGGGGCTTCCGCGATGAGCGGTAACGAGCAGCAGGAAGAGCCGCTCGGCGAGATCGCTGCGGCCGACGGGGACACGAAGGCGGACGGGCTGTCCGCCGGGCAGGTGCCGGTCCAGGCCGGGCGCGGCCCGTCTGGCGGCGAGGTCGAGGGCGGCACCGTCCTGCCCGGCCCGTGGCCCGCCGTCGCCGAGGAGGACGCGTCCGGCGAGGCGGCTGCGGGCGTCGGCCCGCACGCGGTTCCGCAGCAGCGCGCCGGTCGCAGCGGGGCCCCCGAGGCCGGTCTCTCCGACGCCCGGCTGATCGAGGACATGCGGGCGGGCGACGACCAGGCCTACGAGGAGCTGTTCCGGCGGCATTCGGGCGCCGTGCTCCGCTACGCCCGCAGCTGCTGCCGGGACGCGCACACCGCCGACGACCTGACGGCCGAGGTGTTCGCCCGCACGCTCCAGGCCGTACGGGGCGGGAAGGGGCCGACGGAAGCGGTCCGGGCCTATCTGATGACCGCCGTCCGCCATGTCGCCGCCGCCTGGACCAAGAGTGCCAAGCGGGAGCATCTGGTCGACGACTTCGCGGTGTTCGCCACGCAGGCGACCCGCTCCTCCGAGCTCTCCGACGACGACACCCTCGAACTCGGCGCCGACGTCCTGGCGATGCACGAGGCCGAGCAGACGATGGCGATGCAGGCGTTCCGGAGCCTCCCGGAGCGCTGGCAGGCGGTCCTGTGGCACACCACGGTGGAGGAGGAGTCGCCGAGCGAGATCGCCCCGCTGTTCGGCCTCACCGCCAACGCCACCGCCGTGCTGGCCAGCCGGGCCCGCGAAGGGCTCAAGCAGGCGTATCTCCAGGCCCACGTCAGCCAGGCGCTCACCACCGGCGGGGACTGCGCGCAGTACGCCGACCGGCTCGGCGCCCACGCCCGGGGAGGGCTGCGGACCCGGGCCGAGCGCGGGCTGCGCAAGCATCTCGACGAGTGCGCCCAGTGCCGGGTGGCCGCGGGCGAGCTGGACCATGTGAACGCGGGGATTCCGGCGCTGCTGCCCGTCGCGGTCATCGGCTGGTTCGCCGCCGGGTATTCGCTCAAGGCCGCGGGCATCGTGGCCGGCGGTGCGGCCGGGGCCGCCGGGGCGGGAGCCGCCGCCGCGGCCACCGGGCCCGGCTCCACCGGTGGGGCCGCGGGTGGAGCCGCTGCCTCCGAGGGGCTGGGCGCGCCTGCCAAGGCGGGGATCGCCGCCGCCGTGGCGGTGGCCGCCGCGGCCGGTCTGGTGTGGGCGCTCGTCGGCGACGACCAGCCGAAGCCGGAGCCCAAGCCGGTCGCCAAGCCCCCGGCCGTGGCGCCCGCGGTGCCGACGCCGGAGCCTCCGCCGTCCCCGAAGCCGGCGCCGAAGCCGCCCGCCGCGCCCGCTCCGCCCGCGCCCCCGGCGCCGGCCCCGTCCGAGCCGGCGCCCAAGCCCACGCCGAGCCCGACGCCCACGCCCGAGCCGCCGCCGAAGCCCGCGCCCCCGGCGCCGAGCCCGCCGCCGTCGCCGAAGCCGACGCCCAAGCCGCCGAAGCCCACACCGCCGCCGCCCGCGCCGGAGGTGTACCAGGTCAGCGAGTTGGCGTATTCGGTGTTCGGCGACCGGAGCGAGCCGGAAGTCGTGATGGGGCAGAGCAGTTGGGTCTGGCAGCGGTCGAACGTGTCGGTCGCCTCCACCCGCTACGCGCACGGGGTGACCGTGCACGCCCGCTCCTCGGTGACCATCCGGCTGAACCGGCCGTGCACGCGCTACGAGGCCATGGTCGGGGTGGACGACATGACGCTCGGGCTCGGGGCGGTGCGCTTCTCCGTGTTCAACGGGGACGGGGCCCGGCTGTGGCGCTCCCCGGTGATGGAGGGCGGTGAGCCCGCCGTCCCGGTGAGCGTGGGCATCGCGGGCCAGTCCTCGATCCGCCTCGTGGTGGAGCCGGAGGGGCCGATGGGCGGGGTGGCCCTGGCCGACTGGGCGGAGTCCCGGATCAGCTGCGCCTGATCCGTACGCGCGCCACGCTTCCTCTGCGGCGGGTTCCGGTCAGGGCTGGAGGGTGCGCCGGGCGGGGATCACTCCGCCCGCGACCGCGCGCTGGCGCGGGGCGGCCGTGCCCGTCCAGCAGGTGCCCCGGCGGGTCACCAGGCGGCGCAGCCACAGTTCGGTGGAGGCCAGGTCCGCCAGGCCGTCCAGAGGCAGCGGTTCGCCCTCGGAAGCGGCGCGCAGGGCCTTGCGGACCACCCGGGCCTCGACCAGGCCCGCGTCGGCCAGCAGCGGGGCGTCGAACAGGGCCATCAGCTCGGGCAGCGCGGTGCGCAGGCCGGTCCGGGTGACGGCGGTGGAGGTGGCCTGGGAGGGCGTGCCCCAGCCGGGCGGCAGATCGTGGATGCCCGCCCCGCCGAGCACCCGGCGCAGAATCGCGGCCCGTGCGCCGGGCTGGACGCGCAGCGACTCGGGCAGGGCGCGGGCCGCCCGGACGACCTGGTTGTCGAGGTACGGGGCGTGCAGCCGCTGGCTGCGGATCTCGGCGGCCTGTTCCAGGATCCGGTGGTCGGCGGCTCCCCGGGCGAGGGCGGCGCGGGCGCGGGCCTCGCCCGGGCGCTGGACGGAGGTGGGCCGGATCGCCGCTTCCTGGAGGCGAACCGATACTTCGGCCAGTGCCTCCCCGGTCAGCCACCGGGCCGCGGGTCCCGGGCGCGACCAGGCGAGGGCGGCGAGCGAGGCGTCGGCGGGGGTGGCGAGGTCGGGGGCGTGGCGGTTGGCGTCGGGGAGGAGGCCGGCGGCGGACTCCAGGCCGGTGCGGTACGACGTACGGGCCAGGCGGCGGGCGGCGCGGTAGACCGTCAGCGGGACGAACAGGGAGTGTGCCGTGGGGCCTTCGGCCTTGGTGAGGGCGGCGACGGGGCGCAGGAGGTGGCGTCTGCGCCGGTCCATCAGGAGGTCGGCGAGGCGGGCCGGGTGGGCGTCCAGTACCTGCCGGGCCCCGGTCCCGACGAGGTGGTCGGCGCTGCCCGCGGAGAGCCGGCGGCGGTGGCGTTCGGCGAGGACGAGGGAGGGGGCCGGTTCGTCGGTGAGCGCACCGGTCTCCAACGAGGCGTACGGCAGGGCCTCCTCACCCGCCGCGACGACCACGTGGTGCAGGCGCGGGTTGGCGGCGATGACGCGGGCCCGCTCCATCTCGCCCTCGTTGCCGCGGGTGGTGAGGTCGTTGAAGGTGACGGCGAGCAGCCGCTCCCCCGCGCCGGTGCCGTGGCCGAGGAGGGTGCCGGGCAGTCCGGGCAGTCCGGAGGCGAGCAGGGCGAGGGTGGCGGACGCGCTGCCTCCGGAGAGGTCGGCGCCGATGCCCGCGACGGGTCCGCCCCGGGCGGCGCGCCGGTCGGCGGGGCCCATGCCGGGGACGGGCCCCGGGTCCTGCGGCATGCTCTGCGGCGCGTGGCGGGGGGCCGTGAGCCGGGCGCGTACGGCTTCGACGAGCGCGTCCCGTACGCCCTCCACCGCGTGCACCGGGTCGGCCTGGGGTGCGGCGACGGCGAGCGAGGCGACGGCCTCGTACCCGGTGATCTCCCGCGAGCCCTCGCGCAGGATCAGCGCGTGGCCCGGCGGGACCCGCCGCACGCCCTCGTAGGGCGTGCCGTCGCCGAGGGCCTCGGGGGTCTCCGGGCAGGCGAGCAGGGCGGCGAGGTGCCCGATGTCGAGCTGGGCCTCGATGAGGTCGGCGAGCGGCAGGGCGGCGGTGGCGTAGGCGGTGCCGCCCGCCCAGGGGGTGTGGAAGACGGGCCGGGCCCCGGCGAGGTCGCCCGCGACGGTGATGCGGCGGCCGATCTGGACGACGGCGGTGTAACTGCCTGGCCAGGCGGTGAGATGGCGCATCGCGCCGCCGCGTGCGGAGAGCAGCCCGACGCGGAGCTGTTCGTCGGTGGCGCCGCAGCAGCCGAGCACCGCGAGGCGTGCGGTGGGAGCTCCTTCGGGGGTGGCGACGCCGATGACGCGGATCTCGTCGGGGCGCCAGTCGCCGACCGCCCACAGCGGATCCGGGTCGCCCCACAGGAGTTGGGAGCCCACCGGGTGGACCGTGCGCCCCTCACCGCCGTTTCCGACGGCGCCGACGGTGCCGAAGCTCGCGGCGATACTGCTCCATCCCACCAACCAACGCATCGCCGCCTCCACAGGCTGTGGACAAACGGCGTACGAGGTGAACGGAAACGCCGCTGCGGGACATGCTGCCACGACAACGCCGCAGGAGAGGGTGTACGGGTAGCGCACGCCGGAAGAGCATGCGCCCCTGGCAAAGGCCCGACGCGGCCTTCACCGCGGCGACAGCAACGGAACTGCCGGTTCCGGGAGTTGTGGAGGCCGGGCCGTGTGCTCCCCGCGCCGCCCCGGCCCGCTCCCCGGAAAGGGGAGGGGCCGGCGCCGCCCGGAAACAGCGGCGATATCCGGCCATAGTCGGACCGTTGGCCAGACCCTCACCGAACCGTCGCTATTCGGCCATTCTCTCGAAGTGCCGCCCTGCACGCATACCGCGCCGCGCCCCCCCCTGGCGACCCCTCCACGCACAGTCCGGGAGGTGGGCCTCACCTCCCGGACCGGTCCGCCGCCCGCGGGGAATGGAGCGGCGGTTTCCCCCAGCCCACTGAGTCCAGTGCAGCGGGCCGACCCACGCAGGACTCAGCCAAGCGCCACGCGACGGGACGGGCCAGAGCGCACGGCCGGGCGCACGGCCACACACCGGGAGCACGCCGCACCCCGGCCCGCACCCCCCGCCCCGAACACCCGGACCGCCCGCACGGACAACAATCCCGCCATCCGGACGTCTGCCCCTTAACGGTAGGGATAGGGAGAACTACGCTGTGTTTACTGGTGTTCTCGACAGGGGGCATATTCCTCGGGGCTCGGCCACATGCGTGTGCAGGCGGAGTACGAGGGTTCGAACCTGGGGAGGCATCGGTACGAATGCCGCGCGCCGTCCTCGGTGACGCGGCGGCCGTCTGTGTGTCGAGGGGTGGCGCATGTCCAGGGAGCAACGCGGGCCGAACGAGAAGCTCGGCACGGTTCTCGCCCTCGCGGGAATCAGTAACGCCGGGCTCGCCCGGCGGGTCAACGACCTCGGAGCACAGCGCGGTCTGACACTTCGCTACGACAAGACCTCGGTGGCCCGGTGGGTCGCCAAGGGGATGGTGCCGCAGGGCGCGGCGCCGCATCTCATCGCGGCGGCGATCGGGGCCAAGCTCGGCCGCCCGGTGCCGCTGCACGAGATCGGCCTCGCCGACGCGGACCCGGCCCCGGAGGTCGGTCTCGCCTTCCCCCGGGACGTGGGCGAGGCGGTCCGGTCGGCGACCGAGCTGTACCGGCTGGATCTGGCCGGGCGGCGGGGCGGCGGCGGGATCTGGCAGTCCCTGGCGGGATCCTTCTCGGTGAGCGCCTACGCGACCCCCGCTTCCCGCTGGCTGATAACCCCCGCCGACCCGTCGGTGGCCCGGGACCCGACGGCGGCGCAGGCGGCGATCCTCGGTCCACGCGGTGGCGGGTCCGAAGGCCCCGGCACGTCCGGAGCGCACGGGCCGGGGACCGCACCGGACGCCCGGGGCGCACACATCCTCCACACCCCCGGCACGGCCGGCTCCGTCCCCGTACAGCCGGGACCCGATTCGGCGGCGGACGCCTCTCCGCTGCGGGTCGGCCACAGCGATGTGTCGAAGCTGCGCGAGGCGGCCCAGGACGCCCGGCGCTGGGACTCCAAGTACGGCGGCGGCGACTGGCGTTCCTCCATGGTTCCCGAGTGCTTACGCGTCGACGCCGCTCCCCTGCTCCTCGGCTCGTACACCGACGAGGTCGGACGGGCCCTGTTCGGCGCCTCCGCCGAGCTGACCCGGCTGGCCGGCTGGATGGCCTTCGACACCGGTCAGCAGGAGGCCGCCCAGCGCTACTACATCCAGGCCCTGCGGCTGGCCCGGGCCGCCGCCGACGTACCGCTCGGCGGCTATGTCCTCGCCTCCATGTCCCTCCAGGCGACCTACCGCGGCTTCGCCGACGAGGGCGTCGACCTCGCCCAGGCCGCCGTCGAGCGCAACCGGGGTCTCGCCACCGCCCGCACCATGAGCTTCTTCCGTCTTGTGGAGGCCCGCGCCCATGCGAAGGCCGGCGACGCACCGGCCGCGGGGGCCGCGCTCAAGGGCGCGGAGAGCTGGCTGGAGCGGTCCCGGGCGGGCGACGCCGACCCGTCCTGGCTCGGCTTCTACGGCTACGACCGGTTCGCCGCCGACGCCGCAGAGTGCTACCGGGACCTGAAGGCCCCCCGCCAGGTGCGGCGCTTCACCGAGCAGGCGCTGTCCCGGCCGACCGAGGAGTTCGTCCGCAGCCACGGACTGCGGCTCGTCGTCTCCGCCGTCGCCGAGCTGGAGTCGGGCAACCTGGACGCCGCCTGCGCCGCGGGCACCCGGGCGGTGGAGGTCGCCGGCCGGATCTCCTCGGCCCGCACCACGGAGTACGTGCGCGATCTGCTGCACCGCCTGGAGCCGTACGGGGACGAGCCCCGCGTCGCGGAGCTGCGCGAGCGGGCCCGCCCGCTGCTGGTCACCCAGGCCTGAGCCGGACGCACACTCCGGCGGGTGCCGGGCGGAGTGTGCGCCACGCCCTGCCCATCTCGGGTTTGAGCCGGTTGTCAGTGGGTCAGTGCACTATCGGGGTGGGAGGTGGCGTGATGATGACGCACGCGGCGTACGACTGCGATGTGCTGGTGATCGGCGGCGGGATCGTCGGTCTGTCGACCGCGTATGCGCTGACCCGGGCGGCCCCGGGCACCCGGGTCACGGTCCTGGAGAAGGAGCGCGGCCCGGCCCGCCACCAGACCGGCCGCAACAGCGGCGTGATCCACAGCGGCATCTACTACCGCCCCGGCTCCCTCAAGGCGCGGTACGCGCTGCGCGGCTCGGCGGAGCTCGCGGACTTCTGCGCGGAGCACTCCATCGCGCACGCCACCACCGGAAAGCTGATCGTCGCCACCGAGCGCTCCGAGCTGCCCCGGCTGCACGCCCTGGTGCAGCGCGGCCGTGAGCACGGGCTGCCGGTGCGGGAGCTGGGCCCGGCCCAGATCGCGGAGCACGAACCGGAGGTCCGGGGCCTGGCGGCGATCCGGGTCGGCACGACGGGTGTCTGCGACTTCACCGCCGTGGCCACCCGCTTCGCGACCGAGGTCACGGCGGCCGGCGGCATCGTGCGGTACGGGGCGGAGGTCACCGCGATAGACCGGCGCCCCTGGGGCGTCGCGGTGCGCACAGCGGACGGCCTGGTCGTCCGGGCCCGGGTGCTGGTCAACTGCGCGGGGCTCCACTGCGACCGGGTGGCCCGCCTCGCCGGGGACGACCCGGGGGTGCGGATCGTGCCGTTCCGGGGTGAGTATTTCGCGCTGGCCCGCCCCGAGCTGGTGCGCGGTCTGGTCTACCCGGTGCCGGACCCGGCGTTCCCCTTCCTCGGTGTCCATCTCACCCGGGGCTTCGACGGCTCCGTCCACGTCGGGCCGAACGCCGTCCCCGCCCTGGCCCGCGAGGGATACAGCTGGCCGCAGGTCCGCCCCGCCGAACTGCTGTCCACGCTGAGCTGGCCGGGCACCTGGCAGATCGCCCGCCGCCACTGGCGGTACGGGGCGGGCGAGGTGCACCGCTCGCTGTCCCGGTCCGCGTTCACCCGGGCCGTCCAGCGGCTGCTGCCCGCCGTCACCGAGGACGATCTGCGCCCGTCGCCCGCCGGGGTGCGGGCCCAGGCGGTGCTGAAGGACGGCACGCTGGTCGACGACTTCCTGATCCGCGAGGCCCCGCACACCGTGCACGTGCTCAACGCCCCGTCGCCCGCGGCGACGGCGTGCCTGCCCATCGGACGGGAGGTGGCGCGGCTCGCGCTGCGCCGGGCTCGGGGGACGGGGTGGAAGCCGCCCGCCGTAGAATCCGGTCATTGTGTCTGAGCAGCCCCTGAACCCCACCCCCGCCGGATCCCACGACGGGACGCCGACCGGCGAGACGCCGACCGGCCCCGCGCGGACCGGCTCCACGGCGGCCGACGCGCTCGCCGACGCCACCGCCGAGGAAGCCACGACCGCCGACGCCACGGCCGACGAAGCCGCCGCGCTGCGGGCCGCCTCCTTCGAGCGTGCGCGCCGGCTGCGCATGGAGCCCCGCTTCCCCGGCGGTCCCGCCGCCGACCCTGCCGGTTCGCACCACGAGCGCCGGATCCGCAGCTTCCAGCCGCGCCGCAGCCGGGTCACGACCGGCCAGCAGGAGTCCCTGGAGCGGCTGTGGCCGAAGTGGGGCCTGGACATCGACGGCAAGCGCGTCCTCGATCTGGCCGAGCTGTTCGACGGGCTGCCCGTGGTCCTGGAGATCGGCTTCGGCATGGGCGAGGCGACCGCGCAGATGGCGGCCGACGACCCGGGCACCGGCATCCTCGCGGTCGACGTCCACACCCCCGGCCAGGGCAATCTGCTGGGCCTCGCGGAGAAGGCGGGCTCGACGAACGTACGGGTGGCCAACGGCGACGCCGTCATCCTGCTGCGCGAGATGCTGGCGCCCGAGTCCCTCGACGGCCTGCGGGTCTACTTCCCCGACCCGTGGCCCAAGGCCCGGCACCACAAGCGGCGCCTCATCCAGCCCGAATTCCTGGACCTGGTCGCCCCGGTCCTCAAGCCGGGCGCGATCGTCCACTGCGCCACGGACTGGGAGCCGTACGCCGAGCAGATGCTGGAGGTGCTCACCGCGCACCCCCGCTTCGAGAACACCGCGGCCGACGGCGGATACGCCCCGCGTCCCGCGTTCCGGCCGCTCACCCGCTTCGAGGGCCAGGGCCTGGACAAGGGGCACGTCGTCCACGACCTGCTGTTCGCCCGCGTCTGACGTACCGGCCGGCGGCCGGGCGATGGCCGGATGCGCCGTCGCCGGGTGTCAGTGCTCCTCGTTAGGGTCAAGAGGTGTCCGACCCCTCCGTGCAGCAACAGCAGGCGCACCCGGCCGTCCCGGTCCTCCACGAGCAGCGGCTCGACGAGGTCCTGGGCGCGGCGCCGGAGCGTGGCCGGGCGCGTTACCGGCCGCGCCGCGTCGGCATGGTGTGGCGCAGCAAGGCGTTCCGCGCCGGGGCCGTGATCGTGGCGCTCCTGCTGTGCGGTCTGGTGATCCTCGCGCTCGTCCGCGAACAGACCGGGCCTGAGGGGTTTCTGGTCGGCCTCGGCCTGGCGGTGCTCCCGGTGCCGCTGCTGATGGCCGCCTTCCGCTGGCTGGACCGGGTCGAGCCGGGGCCCTGGCGGAATCTGATCTTCTCCTTCGCCTGGGGCGCGTGCGCCGCCGCGCTCGTCGCGATCATCGCCAACTCCTTCGCGACGCGCTGGATAGCCACCGCGACGGCCGACCCGGCGAGCGCCGACACCCTGGGGGCGACGGTGATCGCCCCCGTCGTCGAGGAGAGCGCGAAGGCGGCGGCCGTGCTGCTGATCTTCCTGTTCCGCAGACGGGAGTTCAGCGGGGTGGTGGACGGCATCGTCGTCGCCGGCTTCACTGCGACGGGCTTCGCGTTCACCGAGAACATCCTCTATCTGGGCAACGCCTTCGGCGAGGACCAGCAGCTCGGCAGCTCCGGGTTCGCCTCGGTGACGGCGGGGACGTTCTTCGTGCGGATCGTCATGTCCCCGTTCGCGCACCCCCTGTTCACGGTCCTCACCGGCCTCGGCTTCGGCTTCGCGGCCGTCAGCGCCCGCCGCCACCGGGTCCGCCGGATCGCCCTGCCGGTGCTGGGGCTGCTGCTGGCGATGGGGCTGCACGCTTTGTGGAACGGCTCGTCGGCCTTCGGCCCGTACGGCTTCTACGCGGTGTACGGGATCGTCATGGTCCCGGCGTTCGCCCTGGTGACCTGGCTGGCGATCTGGTCGCGCCAGCGGGAGCTGCGGACGCTCGCCGCCGAGCTGCCCGCTTATGCGGCGGCCGGCTGGCTCACCCCCGCCGAGCCGGCGGCGCTCTCCTCCATGCGGGCCCGGGGCATGGCCCGCGACCTGGCCCGCCACTGGCAGCAGGACCGGACCCGGGGCCGGGCGGCGGCCCGCGCGGTCGCGGAGTACGAGTCGTTCGCGACGTCGCTCGCGGGGCTGCGCCGCCGGGCCCGCCACGGCGCGGTGGGCCCGGACTTCGGCGCCCGGGAGCGGGAGTTGCTGCACCACCTGTGGCAGCGCCGGGACGTCGCGGCCCCGGCCCTGACCCACGCGGCCCGCCTCACGTCCCACCGGGGCCCGCACCACGGCCGCCACGCCCGCCCCGGACACCACGCGCCGATGCCGTACGGCCACGGGTACGGGCAGCCGTACGGACAGCCGCAGCCGTACGGATACGGGTACGGGTACGGCGACCCCGGCTCCGTCAGGCCGACGCCTCGGTGAGCAGCGCGAGTTCCCGGTCCGTCAGCCGCAGGTCGGCGACCGCGACGAGGGCGGGGAGCTGTTCGACCGTACGGGCGGAGGCGATCGGCGCGGCGACGGTCGGCTGTGCGGCGAGCCAGGCGAGGGCCACCGTCGCGATCTCGGCGTTCCGCTCCCCGGCCACCTGGTCGAGGGCGGCCAGCACCTTGCGGCCCTGCGTCGACTCCAGGTGCCCGCCCGCCTTCGCGGAGCGCGCGCTCTGAACCGTCGTACCGGGGCGGTACTTGCCGGTGAGGAAGCCGGAGGCGAGCGCGTAGTACGGGACGGCGGCGAGGCCCGCGCCGGCCGCGGTGTCCTGGAGGGCGCCCTCGTACGTGGAGCGGGAGACCAGGTTGTAGTGCGGCTGGAGCGCTACGTACCGGGCGAGGCCCTCGCGCTCGGAGAAGGCGAGGGAGGCCGCGAGGCGCTCGGGGCTGATGTTGGAGGCGGCGATGTGGCGCACCTTGCCGTCCTTCACCAGCTGGTCGAGAGCGGTGATGATCTCCTCGACCGGGACGGTCTCGTCGTCGAAGTGCGTGTAGTAGAGGTCGATGTGGTCGGTGCCGAGCCGGCGCAGCGACGCCTCGGCCGCACCCTTGAGGGTGCCGGCGGCCAGGCCCCGGAAGTCGGGGTGGGCGCCGGCCTTGGTGGCGACGACGATGTCGGACCGGTTACCGCGGGAGGCAAGCCACTTGCCGATGACGGTCTCCGACTCGCCGCCGTGGTTGCCCTCGACCCAGGAGGAGTACGCGTCGGCGGTGTCGATGAAGTTGCCGCCGGCCGCGACGTACGCGTCCAGGACGGCGAAGGACTGGTCCTCGTTCGCCGTCCAGCCGAAGACGTTGCCGCCGAGGGCGAGGGGGAAGACCTGGAGGTCGGAGGTGCCGAGGGGGGTGCGCGCGGAAGTCATGTGAGGGTTCAACGGGCTGGGCGGGGAGCGGTATTCCGCCGCGTACTCCATCCGGGCCCGTCGCCCCTCCTCCCGGACAGACCGGCAGCCCTGACGTCGGGGGGTGTGCGTCAGGGCTGCCGGGGTTTCGGGGGTGGGCCGCCGGAGAAGGGCGGCCCGGGGCCGGCGGCGCGCGCCGGCCCGGGGGCTCAGACCGAGAGGCCCTTGCTGTTCAGCCAGGCCATCGGGTCCATCGCGGAGCCGCCCGCGGTGCGGACCTCCATGTGGAGGTGGACGCCGGTCACGTTGCCGGTGGCGCCCATGCGGCCGATGGTCTCGCCGGTGGTGACCTTCTGGCCGACCGAGACGTCGATCGAGGACTGGTGGGCGTACCAGATCTCCGTGCCGTCATCGAGCTGGAGCACCGTGCGGTAGCCGTACGAACCGGACCAGCCGGCCGACGTGATCGTGCCGCTGTGCACGGCCTTGAGCGGCGAACCGGCCGCACCGGCGAAGTCGAGGCCGGTGTGCTGGCCGGAGGACCACATCGCGCCGGACTGACCGTAGGTCGAGCTGATCGTGTACGAGGAGGCCGGCAGGGAGAAGCTGGCGGCGAGTTTGGCGAGACGCTCCTCCTCCGCCTTCTTCTTCGCCGCTTCCTCCGCCGCCTTCTTCTTCGCGGCGGCTTCGGCCTCGGCCTCGTCCTGTTGCTTCTTGGCCTCGTCCGCCGCCTTCTCGGCCGCGGCCTTCTCGGCTGCCGCCTTGGCCTCGGCGTCGGCGCTGGCCTGCTGCTGCTCGGCCTGCTGGAGGATCCGGGCGCGCAGCGCCTCGCCGGCGTCGGTGCCCTGCTCGGCCTCGGCGCTGGTGAGCCCAGCGGTGGTGAGCGGCGCGGCCGCGGCGACCGGGGCGGCCTCGGCGTCGTCGGACATGAAGGACCCGACGCCGGGAAGGGACTTGGCGTCGGGGAGGTTGTCCGCGATGGAATCGGGAAGAGAGATGGAGACGGGTGCCTTGTCCTGAGCGGTGGCCATGCCACCCGCTCCGACGGCCGCTATGACGCCGACCCCGAGGACGGTGGAGCTACGGGCCAGACCACGCTGCTTGGCGACGCGGTGCCTGCCGCGCACGGGCCGGATGGAATCCTCGGTGGGATTCCACTCCCCCACGGACCGCTCGGCACCACCGTAGCTGTCGGTGCTGAAGGGTGACGGGGCCTCAGGGGCAGGCTTGTTGGACGCCACGTGGGCGCACTCCTTTCCTTCCTTCTCGCCTACCGGGTTAGCTGACGGGTTCGGAGCAGGAAGGTCTCCTACGGGCCCCTCCGTCTCTCACGAGACGCAGGCGTCCGATTCACCCCATGTAGGTGGTTCCCCGGTTCCCTTGCGGGATTCGGCGCTCGCGCGCGGTGCCGTCCCTGACGACGGCTGTGACGACCGCACTGCGTTATCGAACGTTAATAGACACACGGGCCCGATTCCAAGCTGTTCCTGTTGATCATTAACGAGCGAGGGCCGGAGATACAGGGCACAAGCGGGTGGAATCGGGCGACTTGACCAGGGCTCAGCCACACGACTTTTTCTGACGGTGTATCACATGTTATGCGGAGTGATGCGCTTCGATCACGCACCGTGTCATCGCTACGCGTTCAGCGCGCCGACAGGCAGCCGCGCCACGTCAACGGGCCGCGTCCTCGTCCCCTCGGCCCACGATCTTCACCGTCGTCCGGCGCACGGGCTGCCCCTCCGCCGGTCGGCCGACCGCGATCAGCGCCATGTCGTCCGTGGCACGCCCGCCGGTGTGCAGCCGTACGTCATCGGTCAGCGCCGACAGCAGCTCCTCCGGCCCCGGGAAGATCCGGCCGCGCAGCCGGGCCGCCGGATCATAGAAGACCCCGTTCGCGCCCCGGGCCTCGGACAGGCCGTCCGTGAAGGCGAGGAGCGTCGCCCCGGGAGGCATCACCCACTCGTCGGCGCGGTCCGGCCACACCCCGAGGTCCATCCCCAGCGGCAGGGCGGGCACCGAGGGCGCCAGCACCTCCAGAGCCCCGTCCGCGTGGAGCAGGATCGGCTCGGGGTGGCCGCGGTTGACCAGGCGGACCGTGGCCGCCCCCGGCGGGATCTCGGCCAGTACGGCGGTGATGACCCCCTCCATGGCGTCCAGCCCGTACTGCCGCGTCCCCTCCCGGGCCAGCGCCCGCTCCAGCCGCTGGGCCACCCCCTCCAGCGAACGCTCCTGCTCGGCGGCCTCCCGGAACGCGCCGATGATCACCGCCACCGCCCCGACGGCATCCAGCCCCTTGCCGCGGACGTCGCCGACCACGACGCGGACGCCGTACGGGGTGTCCGCGACGGCGTACAGGTCGCCGCCCACGAACTCGTCCGCCTGCGCCGCCTCGTACCGTGCGGCCACCTGGAGTCCGCCGATCCGCTCGGCGGGCGTCGGCAGCACCGCCCGCATGGCGGTCTCCGCGACGGCGCGGGCCGAGGCCAGCTGCTCGTTGCCGCGCCGCACGACGCCGTTGATGACGAGGGCCAGCACCGAGCCCGTGAGCACGGTGGTCATCTCGATGACCGGGACCACCTGGGTGGACGTCCCGTCGGAGATCCGCATCACGATGACGGAGATGACCGCGGCGATCCCGGTCCGGACGGTCCGGGAGAGCGAGAAGAACGGGGCGGCGATCAGCGGGGCCGCGACGAAGAGCGGGACGGCGGTGAAGTTGGGCGGAGCCAGCGCGTCGAACAGCAGTCCGCCCAGGATCAGCAGGGCGGGCAGCATCCGGATGAACCGTCCGGTGCCCCGGCCGCCGCCGAATGTCAGCTCCCCCTCCCGGGAACCGAACACCGCACGGCCCACGGCGTCCATGCTCCCCGCCGTTCCGCTGCGCCGTCCCTCGGCCATCCCCACCTGTGCACTCCTGCCCGGTCCACCCACGGCTGCGGACGGTACCGCGCCCTGTCCAGGCTTCCCGGAGCCGCGCCGAGCGGCGACCGGGCATCGGCCGAATAGGGGGAAGAAGCGGTGCGGCCCGGCCGACCGTGGTCAGTCGGAGAGCCGGTGCTGCGCGTAGACCGTCAGTGCGTCCCGTACGAAGGCGGCGGTGCCGTCCCCGTAGCGATCGTAGTTCCTTCCGAAGCGCGGGTCCGCGACATACATCTCCCCGAGCCCGATCACGTACGAACGGCTGGGCTCCTTGGCCGAGGACAGCCAGGCGCAGTGCCGTCGCGCGAGGTCCTGCGCCTCGGGCCCGTCGGCGGCGAGCCCGGCCTCCCTGGCCCGCCCCCAGTCGCGCGCGATGGCCTCGTGCTCGTCCTGGAACGCCTTCTTCTCCGCGTCCCCGAGCGAACGCCACCAGCGGTCGCCCTCCTCGTACGCGTCCCGGCCCCAGCGCTCAGTGACCTCCTCCTCGTGGGCGGTGTGGTCGAATCCGTCGAACACCTCAGCAGCCATGAGTTCCATCCCCTCCTGGGTCTTGTGGAGCGTGGTCCGCACCGAGGCGATCTGCCGTCCGATGCGCGCCTGCTCCTGTTCGAGCAGCCGCAGATGCGCCCGCAGCGCCACCGCCGTGTCCCGCTGCCCCTCCAGTACGTCCTTGATGGCGGGCAGCGAGAGCCCGAGCTTGCGCAGCAGCAGGATGCGCTGCAGCCGGACGAGGGCGTCCTGGTCGTAGTAGCGGTAGCCGTTGCTCCCGATCCGGCTCGGCGCGAGGAGACCGAGGTCCCCGTAGTGCCGGAGCGTGCGGCTCGTGATGCCGGCCTGGCGGGCGATTTCCTGAATGGACCACTCCATGCCGGAAACGCTAGATCTTTACGCTGCGTCAAGGTCAACCCGGAAAAAGCCGGGGAACGACTCGGGCCCGGCACGCTGTCTGCGTGCCGGGCCCGGATCTTCAGTAGCGGGGACAGGATTTGAACCTGCGACCTCTGGGTTATGAGCCCAGCGAGCTACCGAGCTGCTCCACCCCGCGTCGGTAAACACAACTGTACGGCATTCCCGACGCGTCTTTGACCAGGGACGGCCGAGGCATCAGCTCCGGCACTCCCGGACCGGGAGATGGCAGGGGTCGGGCTCAGCTCTGGTTGAGCGGCAGGGCGACGTGGAGGGAGACCCGGTCGTTGGTGGTGTCGATGTCGAACAGCGAGGTCGCCGTCTCGGCGTTGAGGTCGTTGTTCGTGTACGCGGCGCCGGTCACCCCGAGCGCCCTGGACGGCGGCGTCGTGGGGTTGGTCAGCGGGGTTCCGGCGGTGGTGGTGCGCGGGGCCGCGGCGTCGTCGATGGTGTGCCCGGAGGTTCTGGCCGGTGTCGGAGATGACGCTGGCCCTGCCCGGGTGCCGGACCCGGGAGGGCGCGTCGGTGTCGAACCGCACCAGCCGTTGATCCGTCGTCAGGCCGATGACGGACAGCCCGTGGTCCGCGGCCCGCTCCTGCCCGTCGCCTCCCGGCACCCCGTTCGCCGTCGGATCTGCCGGATCTTCCGATCCGGGGGTGGAACGGCTGGGGTCCGTCGTGGTGATGCCGTCCGCGTCTATCCGCAGTGACCAGGGGCTGGTGGCCGGAACGGACCGATGGTGCCGCTGCCAGGCCCGCGTTCGCCTGATGAGCCACTGCCCGTACAAGATGGCCAGCGGTTTGGTCGAGGCGGCGAGCCACGCGAACGAACGATGTCAGGGCCAGAACGAAGAAGGCCACCCAGTGCCGCATCCCCGGCTTGTGGCGTCGGTAGGTCACATAGCTGGCCCTCCCGGGGTGGTGTCGGCGGCGGCGACACCGGAACGGAGTCGTTCCACTCGCTCATGGACCACCGAGGCAGAGACTGTCGTGACGGCCACGTCACGGTGCAGGTCACGGTCGCGCGCGGACCACACCTCGCCCATGCCGCCCCGGCCCGACCGCTCACACACGAGGCCGGTAAACGACGAAGCGCTCCGGCCGGCCGAAGCCGTTCGGAGCGCTGAGTAGCAGGTCAGAGGAGGTTTCCTCGCCCTGCTGCCGGTAGGCCGTGTGGGACTCGAACCCACAACCAACGGATTAAAAGTCCGCTGCTCTGACCAATTGAGCTAACGGCCCCTGCAACATCACCCCCCGAGCATAGCCCGCCCGGCCCCGGCAGCCGATCCGGTATCGGTCTTGGGCCCGTCGCGGGTGCTGGGAGGCGGTTCCGACGGGGTCGGGAACAGCAACAGGGCCCGTACGTCACCGAGTCGGTTCGGTGGCGTACGGGCCCTGCCGGTCTGTCAGGCGGACCTGCTCGGCCGGGTGCCGGCCGGGCCGGGGTCAGCCGTTGCGCTTCCAGCGCGGCTTGTCGTCGCGGCGGCCGAACGAGCCGGTGTTGGTTCCGGTGTTGGCGCCACGGTGGTCGTCACGGCGGCCGGTCGGGCGGTCGCTGCCGCCGGAGCGGAAGCCACCGGACGGGCGGTCGTCGCGACGGTCGCGGTTGAACGGGCGGTCGCTGCCGCCGGAGCGGTAACCGCCGGAGGGGCGGTCGTCGCGGCGGTCGCGGTTGAACGAGGGGCGGTCGTCGCGGCGCTCGAAGGAGCGGCCGCCACGGTCGTCACGACGGTCGTTGCCACCGGAGCGGAAGCCACCGGAGGGGCGGTCGTCACGGCGGTCGCGGAACGACGGACGGTCGTTGTCACGACGCTCGAAGGAACGGCCACCACGGTCGTCACGACGGTCGTTGCCACCGGAGCGGAAGCCACCGGAGGGGCGGTCGTCACGGCGGTCGTTGCCGCGGTAGCCGCCACGGTCGCCACCGCGGTTGTCGCGGCGCTCGTAGTTGCCCCGCTCGTCGCGGCGCTGCTCGTCGCGGGCGGCCGGCTGCTCCGGGACGGAGATGGCGGCCACGAGTGCGGCCTCCGCCTCGGCGGTGACCTCGGCCACCGCGGCCTCCGGGTCGTCGCCCCGCTCGCGGGCGGCACGGGCGACCAGGCGGTCGGCCTCCTCGCGCAGCTCGACGGCGCGGCGCTGGACGCGCTCCAGCTGCTTCGTCAGGTCGGCGGCCTCGCGCTCGGCCTGCTTGGCGGCGTTGTTCGCGGAGTCGGCCTGGACCTCGGTGAGCGAACGGGCACCGGTGATCTCGGCGACCTCCGGCTCGAAGACGCCCGCGCCCTGGACGATGTGGCGCGAGGCGTCGACGCCCGCGTCCTCCATCAGGCGGAAGATCTGGCGGCGCTGGTGCGGGAGCGCCAGCGAGACGACGACACCGGACTTGCCGGCGCGGGCGGTACGGCCCGAGCGGTGCAGGTAGTCCTTGTGGTCACCGGCCGGGTCCACGTTCAGGACCAGGTCGATGCCGTCGACGTGGATACCGCGGGCGGCGACGTCGGTCGCGACGAGCGCGTTGACGTAGCCCTTCTTGAAGTCCTCCAGGACCCGCGTACGGGCGCCCTGGGTCATGCCGCCGTGCAGCGCGTCGGCCTTCACGCCGGACTCGATGAGCTGCTCGGCGATGCGGTCGGCGCCCAGCTGGGTGCGGACGAAGATGATGGTGCGGCCCTTGCGGGCGGCGATGGCGGCCGTGACCGGCGCCTTGTCCTTCGGCTTCACGACGAGGACGTGGTGCGACATGGTCGTGACGTTGCCCTGGGCGCTGTCGACCTCGTGCGTGACCGGGTTGGAGAGGTACCGCTTGACCAGCGTGCCGATCTCGTTCTCCATGGTGGCGGAGAAGAGCATCCGCTGACCGCCGGCCGGGACCTGGTCGAGCAGCTCGGTGACCTCGGGCAGGAAGCCCAGGTCCGACATCTGGTCGGCCTCGTCGAGGACGGCGACCTGGACGTCCTCCAGGGAGCAGGCGCCGCGGTTGATGATGTCGCGCAGGCGGCCCGGGGTGGCGACGAGGACGTCGACGCCACGCTCCAGGGCATAGATCTGGTTGCCCATCGACGTACCGCCGCAGACGACCTTCATCTTCAGGCCGAGCACGTCGCCGTACGGCTGGAGGGCGTCCGCGACCTGCATCGCGAGCTCACGGGTCGGGGTGAGGATGACCGCGCGGGGCTTCTTCTTCTCGGTGCGGCCACCGACCAGCGCGGCCAGGGCGGGCAGACCGAAGGAGAGGGTCTTGCCGGAGCCCGTACGGCCACGGCCGAGGATGTCCTTGCCGGCCAGGGCGTCCGGGATGGTCGCCGCCTGGATCGGGAAGGGGGTGGTGACGCCGTTCTGCGCGAGCTTGCGGACGATGCCCTCGGGCAGGCCCAGGTCGCCGAAGGTGACGGTCGGCTCGGCGGAGGCCTCGGACGCCTCGGCCTCGGGGGCCTCAGCAGCCTCGGGGACCTCGTCGGTCTTCTCGGCGGCCGGGGCGGTCGCACCGGCGGGGGCCTCGGTCACGGCGGACTCGACCAGCTCGGCGAGCTCGGCGTTGTCGACGTTCTCGGGCATGACGGTGCGGTCAGAACTGGAAATTGACATGCGAAATGCGAAACCTTCCGGAGTCTCGGCACGCGCCCATAACTCCGTGATTCGCAATTTCGACCGCCTCAATGCGGTCCAGCCACGGCAAGGGAGAGTACGCGCCACACGGCGCTCTTCTGTGTCGGCGCCGGGCAATGGGATCAAACGATCTACCACCATACGCACTCCCACCCACCTTGCGCAAATCACCCTCGCTGTGACCCCGGCTACACCGGCCCCACCTGCGGCGATGCCTCCGGCGTCCGCAGTGGCCCGACCGGCTCCGGCCCACCCCTCGCATGGGCCCGGAGCTGCGCGGCGGGCGAGGCGGAGGGAGGCGGCTCCGGCGGATCGGTGGGCTCCGGCTCGGGGTCCGGGTCCGGGGCGGGCGTGGGGTGGGCCGGAGC
>NZ_QWFA01000071.1 GCF_003501885.1 Streptomyces globisporus | reverse complement strand
CGCCCCGTCAGGCGCCGAGCGCCAGCACCACCAGGGCCGCCGTCGCCGCGGTCTCCTCGACGCCGCCGAAGACATCCCCGGTGACCCCGCCGAACCGCCGTACGCAGTGCCGCAGCAGCAGTTCGGCGGCGGCGAGAGCGCCGAGCACCGCAAGCCCGTGGTGCAGCGCCCCAAGCGGCCCGAACAGGGCGCCCGCCGCCGCGCACAGCCCCACCGTCAGCGCCGCCGCGAGCAGCGCCCGCCCGGCCGGAACCGTGCCCGCCACCGTCGCCCCGAGCCCCTCCGGCCGGGCCGCCGGGACGCCCTGACGGGACGCCAGGGTCAGCGCCAGGCGGGCGGCGACGGCCGCGACGACGGTCCCGATGGCCCCGTGCGCCCAGCCCATCCCGTACAGCTCGAAGAGGACTGCGACCTGAGCCAGCAGCACCAACAGCAGGCTGATGACACCGAACGGCCCAATGTCGGACTGCTTCATGATCCGCAGTGCGTCCTCGGCCGGTTTCCCGCTGCCGAGGCCGTCCGCGGTGTCCGCCAGACCGTCCAGATGCAGCCCCCGGGTCAGGGCTGCCGGCACCGCGACGGAGGCCACCGCCGCGAGCAGCGGCCCCGAGCCGGCCAGCAGTGACAGCGAGCCGAGGGCGGCGGCGAGCACTCCCACGACGAGCCCGGCGAGCGGGGCGCAGAGCATGCCGGAGCGGGCGGTCGCGCGGTCCCAGCGGGTCACCCGGACCGGTAGCACGGTCAGGGTGCCGAAGGCGAAACGTATGCCGTGGCTGTTCAGGGAGGTCACCGCGCGCAGGCTAGCCGCTGGGCCGCACCGATAGATTGGGCGAAACGCGCCGAACGCCGCGAAACCTGACGTATCGGGAGTGGGTGGCATGGGTCACTGGTGGCACGAGAACATCGCGGAGCCGGGCAAACTGCCGCTGCTCCTCGCGCTGGCCGCCTTCGTCCTCACCTTCGCGATCACCCGCACGTCGTCCTCTCCGTCGTCGGCGGATTCGGCGCGGTGGCCAGCGGGCGGCACGGGGTGGCCGCCGGGGTGTTCGCGGTGATCTTCGGGGTGGGGGCCGGTCTGGTGCTCGACGAGTTCGCCCTGATCCTGCACCTGGACGACGTGTACTGGACCGAGGAGGGCCGCCAGAGCGTGGAGGCGGTGGTGCTGACCGCCTCGCTGGTGCTGCTGGTCCTGGCCGGCTTCTCCCCGCTCGGCGTCGACGACGTCACCGACGAGGAGCAGCAGGGCAGGCTCGGCCTCATCGCGACGTACGTGATCAACTTCTGCTTCGTCCTGATCTGCCTGTTCAAGGGCAAGCTGCGGATGGCGGTGCTCGGCACCCTCGTCCCGTTCGTCGCGCTCGTCGGCGCGATCCGGCTGGCCCGCCCCGCATCCCCGTGGGCCCGGCGCTTCTACCGCCACCGTCACCGGGCCCGCTCCCGGGCGATGCTGCGGGCCTACCACGGCGGCGATCGCGGCCAGATGCTCGCGGCCCGCCAGGTTGTCCTTCACCAGGACCTCCACCACCATCGCGAGGACCACCAGCGACCCCGTGAACCAGGCGCGCCGCTGGTGGCAGAGGTACACCGCGAGCCCGACGACCGCCGCCGACGGCCCGGTGTCCACCACCTGCGCGTCCGAGGCGGGCAGACCCAGGAACGTCCCGGGCCCGAGAGCGACGCCGATCCGGGCGTACAGCGTCCCCGCCAGCGTCGCCCCGTACGCCACCGCGAGCGTGCGCCACCGCCCCAGGCACAGCTCCGCCACCCCGAACACCAGCAGGATCTGGGCCAGCGCGCCCCACACCGGCAGATCGAGCGCGGGTACGAACAGCGACAGCGGGGTACGCAGGAGAGCGAGCGGCAGCGGGTCCTCGGCCCGGACGGCTCCGAGGCTCCGCACCGGCCCGTAGCCCCACGCCTGGTTCTGCGTCAGCTGGATCGCGGCCGTCAGCGCCACCGCGGTCAGCGTCAGCGCGAGCGCCCGCACGCCGTGGACGGCGAGCCGCTGCCGTACGGCCGTGAACAGCGGGCCCCACTCCCGTACCGCCGCCCGGCGCAGCGCCGGGAGAGGGCTCATCCGCTCTTCACGAACATCATGGAACGGGCCCCCGGTCGGTCAGTCGGNCGTCCTCGGACTCCGACGCCTCCTCGGCCTCGGCCTCCTCGTCCTCAGCCTTCTCCGGCTCGCGCTCCGGGAGTTCGGCGGCCAGCGCCGCCGCGGCCTGCACCAGCGGCAGGGCCAGCAGCGCACCGCTGCCCTCGCCCACCGTCACCCCGTGGTCCAGCAGCGGGGTCAACGCCATCCGGTCCAGCGCCTTCGACTGCGCGGGCTCCCCGCTGACCTGACCGGCCAGCCACCAGTCCGGCGCCCGGAACGCCGCCCGCTGCGCCACCAGCGCACAAGCCGCCGAGACGACCCCGTCCAGGATCACCGGCATCCGGCGCACCGCGCTCTGCAGCAGGAACCCCGTCATCGCCGCCAGGTCCGCCCCGCCCGACGTGGCCAGCAGCTCCACCTGGTCGCCCAGCACCGGCCGGGCCCGGCGCAACGCGTCCCTGATCGCCGCGCACTTCCGNCGCCGCGCCCGGTCACCACGGAGGCGTCCGTTCCGCAGAGCGCGGCGACCAGGGTGGCCGCGGCCGTCGTGCCGCCCACGCTGAGGTCGCCGAGCACCACCAGATCGGTGCCGGAGTCCGCCTCCTCGTCGGCGATCGCCATGCCGAGGCGGATCGCCTGCTCGGCCTCCTCGGCGGTCATCGCGTCCTCGACGTCGATCCGCCCCGAACCCCGCCGCACACGGTGGCGCACCACGGACTCGGGCAGCAGCTCCGGATCGCAGTCCAGGGAGACGTCCACGATCCGCGTCGGCACCGAGAACCGCCGGGCCAGCACCGCGACCGGGCTCGAACCGTCCAGAACGGCCCGCACCAGCTCGTACGCACCGCCCGCAGGACGGCCCGAGACACCCAGCTCCGCCACCCCGTGGTCACCGGCGAAGAGCACCAGACGCGGCTGCTCGACGGCCCTCACCGGCACGGACTGCTGCGCGGCGCTCAGCCACTCGCCCAACTCGTCCAGGCGGCCGAGCGCTCCCGGGGGGACGGTCAGCCGCTCGCGCCGCTCCTCGGCATCGCGCCGCACACCCCCGTCGGGGCGTTGGATCAGGTCGGAGAAGTCGTCCAGGTTCACGGAGGTCTGCCTCGCGGGTCGTCAGGTCGGGTCCGGGTCAGGGAACCCGGCGGCGGGCCCCAGCCGGAACAGTACCTGTCGGCACCCGGGACGGAACGGGCCGCGAACGGCGGAGCCGGCCACCCCCGCACCCCACGCGAGCCGAGGTCCGCGAGGGCTGACGCCCCCTCACCCGCGCAGCACCAGCACCTGCCCCGCCACCACCAGCAGCACCTGCTCGCACTCGGCCGCCACCGCCGCGTTCAGCCGCCCCAGCTCGTCCCGGAACCGCCGCCCCGCCGCCGTCGCCGGGACCACCCCCGAACCCACCTCGTTGGTCACCAGCACCACCGGCCGCCGGGTCCCGCGCACCGCGGCGACCAGTTCCGCGACCCGCTCCCGCAACGCCGCCTCGCCACCGTCGTGCCACCGCTCGTCCTCCCAGGCCCCCACCCGGTCCATCGCGTCGGTCAGCCACAGCGACAGGCAGTCGATCAGCAGCGGCGGCCCGTCCGCCCCCAGCAGCTCCGTGAGCTCGCAGGTCTCCTCGGTCCGCCAGGCGCCCGGCCTGCGCTCCCGGTGCAGTCCGATCCGGGCCGCCCACTCCGGGTCCCCGTCGCGGCGGCCGCCGGTCGCCACGTACACCACGTCCGGCACCGCGTGGTACTCGCCCACCACCAGCGTCGTCCCGTCCGGCACCGCCCGCGCCCCGGCCGCCGCGAGCCGCCGCTCCAGCGCCGGGCCCGGCGGGGCGTCGTGGTCCAGGTGGACCGCGATCACCTCGGTCGTGGGGCCCACCGCACCCACTGCCCGCAACCGGGCCACCGCGTCGGGGCGCCCGATCACATCGAGGACGACCATCTCGTACGGCCGCTCCACCCGCTCGGGCAGTCCGGAGGGAGCGGCCCCCGGCGGCAGGTACAGCAGCCGCTCGCCGTCCGGCGCGGTCACCTCGTACCCGGTCCCCGGGGCGTCCATCGCCACCGCCCGTACCCGGTGCCCGCTGATCAGCGTCAGGACCTGTCCGTCCGGGACCCGCCCGGCGGGCGGCAGCAGGGCGGGCAGTTCGACGGCGGGCCCGTCGTGCGGGTGGGTCAGCAGCACCTGGCGGACCGCGCCCAGTGAACGCCCCGCCCGGGCGGCCGCGAACATCGCGCCGGGGGTGAGATCCAGCAGCAGTGCGTCGTCGACCAGCAACGCCGTCGCGGCCCGCGCCCACGGGCCGCGGGCCGTGGCGCAGACCGCACAGGGGCAGGAGGGGCGCGGCAGCCCGTCGGGGGCTCCGGTGCCGAGCAGTGTCAGTTCCACCCCTTGATCCTCCCGTGTCCCCCGGTCAGGTGCGCGCCCGGCTAGGCTGCGGAGCAGCAACGCGACCCGGGAGGCTGGCATGGCGTGGACGTGGCGGTTCGAGAAGTCCGACGGTACGGAGACGGAGCCGGCGCTGCAGCCGGAGGAGTTCACGACCCAGGGCGACGCGGAGTCCTGGATCGGTGAGTACTGGAAAGAGCTCCTGGAGGGCGGCGCCGCACAGGTGACGCTCTTCGAGGACACCACCAAGATCTACGGCCCGATGAGCCTGCAGGCCGACGGCGCCTGACGCCCGGCACAGAGGGAGGGGCGGTACGGGGACTCCGTACCGCCCCTCCCCGAATCCGGACCTCAGATCTCCCCGAGCGTGACCTCCGCCGTCCGGCTGTCGCCGTCCCGTGTGTACGTCACGGTCACCTTCCCGCCCGGCTTCTCGCCCGCCAGCGCCTCGGAGAGCGAGGTGATCGTGGTGACCTCGGTGTCCCTGATCTTCGTGATGGTGTCCCCGGGCCGCAGCCCCGCGTCGGCCGCCGCGCCGCCCCGCTCCACACTGACCAGCGCCACCCCGGCGGGGCGGTAGTTGTCGTCGACGACCGTGCGGCCGGTGATGTTCAGCGCGGCCCGGCCCGAGTCGGTGACCTTGCCGTCCTTGATGATCTGGTCGGCGACCGTCCGCACCATCGAGACGGGGATCGCGAAGCCGATGCCCGGCGCCGCGCTGTCGCCCATCTGCGGGTCGGTCGCGGCCAGGGTCGGGATGCCGATCACCTGACTGTCGAGGTTCACCAGCGCACCGCCGCTGTTGCCCGGGTTGATGGCCGCGGACGTCTGCACCATGTTGGCGATCGTCGCGCCCGTGCCACCGCCCGACCGGCTCTCGCTCACCGTCCGGCCGAGCGCGGAGACGATGCCCTGGGTGACGCTGCTGGACAGGCCCAGCGGCGAGCCCATCGCCAGGACGATCTGCCCGACCTCGACCTTCTCCGCGTCGCCGAACTTCGCGGCCCGCAGCCCGTCCGGCACCTCGTCGAGCTTGATCACCGCCAGATCCTGCTCCGGGTAGGAGGAGACCAGCGAGGCGCTCAGCACCGCCTCCCCGGTGGCGACGCTGACCTTGAACGTCTTCTCGTCACCGACCACATGGGCATTGGTGACGATGTGCCCCTTGTCGTCGTACACGATCCCGGAGCCGAGCCCCTCCGAGGCGTCGATCTGCACCACCGACGGCAGCACGTCGTTGATGACGTCCTGGTAGGCGTTCTCCAGATCGTCGGGGGCGCGCTTCACCGCGCCCTGCGCCGTACCCGACGCACTGGCCTCGGGGGCCGGGGCCGCCGGACCCGTACCGGAGCAGCCGCCCGCCAGGGCGATGGCACACACGGCCGCGGACAGGGGAAGCAGCAGCCTGCGCGCCCGGCTGCGGGAGGGGCGAGAGTCCATGTCCGAAAGTCTCGTGCCGGGCCCGTTCGGGTGCCCGTACTGATGGGCCGAACGGGCCCGCCGACCTCCGGCTAGCCGCGCACCCCGCACAGATGCAGCAGCGCCGCCACACCCCGGTACGGGTCGGTCCGCCCGGCCCGGTCCTCCAGGGTCAGGACCCGCTCCAGCTCCTCGGACGGCAGCTCCACGTCGTTGCCGACGTTGTCCGTGAAGACCCGCACCCCGTACCAGGCGTGCAGCGGCGCGGCGATCCCGGCGAGCGTGGCACGCAGGGCGTCGAGCCGGTCGGCGCGCACGGTGAGGCCGAGGCGGTTGGTGTACGCGGGGGTGTCGAAGGCGGCCAGGGCCGCGCCGAAGTCACCGGCGAGCCCCGGGCGCATCGCGAGCGCGTCCGCGTTCCGTACGAGCAGGGAGAGCAGACCGCCGGGCGCCAGCATCCGGGCGAGCCCGGCCAGCATCGGGTCCGGCTCCTCGACGTACATCAGGACGCCGTGGCACAGCACCACGTCGAAGCTGCCGGGCAGGAAGTGCACGCCGGTGTCCCGGCCGTCGCCCTCGATGAGCCGGACCCGCTCCCGGATGCCCTCCGGCTCGCTCGCCAGGGCCGCCCGGGCCGAGGCCAGCATCTCCGCGTCCGACTCCAGACCGGTCACCGAGTGACCGGCCCGCGCGAGGCGCAGCGCCTGGGTGCCCTGGCCCATGCCGACGTCCAGGACGCGCAGCCGCCGGCCCACCGGGAACCGTCCGGCTATCTGCTCGTCCAGCTGCCGGGCGACCAGCTCCTGGCGGACCGTGTTGCGTACCCCGCCGAGACCCGCCAGCCACGCCGAGGAGACCCCGGTGAAGCCGGAGGCCTCCGTGCTCAGGGCCGCTCTCCGCGCTTGACCTGCGGCTTCGGCAGCCGCAGTCGACGCATCTGGAGCGTGCGCATCAGGCCGTACGCCACGGCTCCGCGCTTCGGGGTGTCCGGGAAGCGCTCGCGGAGCTGCTTCTTCAGGCGCATCGACAGACCGATCGAGTCGATCACGATCAGGATGATCACACCGAGCCACAACAGCAGCGAGATGCTCTGGATGTTCTGCACCTGGATCACGCTGAGGATCAGGATGATCACGGCGAGCGGCAGGAACCACTCGGCGATGCAGAAGCGCGAGTCCACGTAGTCGCGGACGAAGCGGCGGACCGGGCCCTTGTCGCGGACCGGCAGATACCGCTCGTCGCCCGACGCGAGCGCCTCACGCTGCCGGGCCAGGTCGGCGCGGCGCGCTTCGCGCTGGCGCTTCAAGGCCGCCTTGCGGTCGGCGGGCGCCGCGGACGCGGCACGACGCCGCTGCGTCTGGGCCTCGCTGCGCTTGGGGGTGGGGCGACCCTTGGGAGCCTGCGGGTCGCGGGGCTGCTGGGAGAGGTCCGCCGTCACCTTGTCGGTGGGGGCCTTCTCTGTCTTGGCACGGCTACGGAACACAAAACCCAAGGGTACGGGGTCGGCGCGCGGGCCCGGCGACCCGGGCGGGCACGATCCGGCAACGGACGGGGTGCCCACAAGGGCCCCGACCGGCCGATACGTGCGTTTACCGGCTGTTCCGAAGTCCGTCACGGGACGGTCCCGGGGCCTCACCTACACCTTGGGCGGGAGTACCGGCCGGGCTCAGTCGTCCTTGGGGAGGAGCACATCAGGACTCGAACAGTGCGGTAATAGAGACAGGGCCCGTACTGTGGGTTCTATCGGGAGTGCTGGAGCTCAGTCCGTCAGAAGGGGGCGCGCGAAGCCCATGAGCGGTGTCATGAAGCGTATGGGGATGCTTTTCCGCGCGAAGGCAAACAAGGCCCTTGACCGGGCCGAGGATCCGCGCGAGACCCTCGACTACTCGTACCAGAAGCAGCTGGAGCTGCTTCAGAAGGTGCGTCGCGGCGTCGCCGACGTGGCGACGTCCCGCAAGCGCCTGGAGCTGCAGCTGAACCAGCTGCAGGGCCAGTCGTCCAAGCTGGAGGACCAGGGCCGCAAGGCGCTGGCGCTGGGCCGCGAGGACCTGGCGCGCGAGGCGCTCTCACGGCGCGCCGCTCTCCAGCAGCAGGTCACCGACCTGGAGACGCAGCACACCACGCTGCAGGGCGAGGAGGAGAAGCTCACCCTCGCGGCGCAGCGGCTGCAGGCCAAGGTCGACGCCTTCCGCACGAAGAAGGAGACCATCAAGGCCACCTACACGGCGGCCCAGGCCCAGACCCGGATCGGCGAGGCCTTCTCCGGCATCTCCGAGGAGATGGGCGACGTCGGCCTCGCGATCCAGCGGGCCGAGGACAAGACGCAGCAGCTCCAGGCGCGGGCCGGCGCCATCGACGAGCTGCTCGCCTCCGGCGCCCTGGACGACCCGACCGGCACGGCGAAGGACGACATCGCCGCCGAGCTGGACCGGATCTCCGGCGGCAGCGACGTGGAGCTGGAGCTGCAGCGGATGAAGGCCGAGCTGGCCGGTGGCTCCTCGTCCTCGCAGCAGGCCATCGAGGGCGGCGCCCAGGACGGTTCCCAGCAGGCGCAGCAGTCGTCCCCGCACAAGTTCGACAAGCAGTAAGGGCAGCGTCATGATCGTACGGATCATGGGGGAGGGCCAGGTCAAGCTGGCCGACAGTCACGTCGTCGAGCTGAACGAACTCGACGACGTCCTGCTCAAGGAGATGGAGAGCGGCGACGGCCCCGGCTTTCGCACCACCCTCCACGCACTCCTCGACAAGGTGCGCGAGCTCGGCACTCCGCTGCCGGACGACTCCCTGGAGCCGTCCGAGCTGATCCTGCCGGCGCCCGACGCCACCCTGGAAGACGTCACCGCCATGCTCGGCGACGACGGGCTCATCCCCAACTGACCCACGGGCCGCCCACCAGCACTCAGCACTTCTCTGCCCCGCGTCCGGTCCCCCGGCCGCGGGGCAGAGGTGCTTTCCGGGCCGGGCCGGTCCCGGCCGGTGGGTTCCCGCCGGCTCTCGTCGGGGAAGGCTCCCGCCGCCGAGGACCGGCCGCGTACCGTTGCTGGACGTGACCACCCTCTCGTCCGGCTTCGCGCGTGCCCGCCGCTGGCTCCGGGAACATCCGCTCGCGTTCGACGCGACCCTGGCGTTCTGCACCCTCGTCGCGATGATCTGCAGCTCGTTCACCGACCCGGGCGACGGTCACGGGCCGCCCGCCTTCGGGGCCCGTACCCCCGAGCTGTTCAGCGTGCTCCTGATGACCCTCACCGCCGCGGCCCTCGTCCTGCGGCGCCGCCGCCCGATGCAGGTCCTCGCCGTCACCGCGGCGCTCGCGGCCGTCGAGTACGTCCTGATGGACCCGCCCGCCCCCGTGGTCATGACCACCGTCATCGCCCTCTACACCGTCGCCTCACGCACCGACCGCCCCACCACCTGGCGGGTCGGGCTGCTGACCATGGGAGGGCTCACCGCCGCCGCGATGGTCTTCGGCTCGACCCCCTGGTACAGCCAGGAGAACTTCGGCGTCTTCGCCTGGACCGGTCTCGCCTCCGCCGCCGGGGACGCCGTACGCAGCAGGCGCGCGTTCGTCGACGCCATCCGGGAGCGGGCCGAGCGGGCGGAACGCACCCGGGAGGAGGAGGCCCGCCGCCGGGTCGCCGAGGAGCGGCTGCGGATCGCCCGGGACCTCCACGACGTCGTCGCCCACCACATCGCCCTGGTCAACGTCCAGGCCGGGGTCGCCGCCCACGTCATGGACAAGCGCCCGGACCAGGCCAAGGAGGCGCTCGCCCATGTCCGCGACGCCAGCCGCTCCGCCCTCAACGAACTCCGCGTCACCGTCGGGCTCCTGCGCCAGCAGGGCGACCCCGAGGCGCCCACCGAACCGGCCCCCGGGCTCGCCGTCCTCGGCGAACTGGTCGCCACCTTCCGCAATGCCGGGCTCCCCGTAGAGGTGGCCTGCGCCGACCGCGACCGGCTGCCCGCGGCCGTCGACCTCGCCGCCTACCGGGTCATCCAGGAGGCCCTGACCAACGTCCGCAAGCACGCGGGCGCCGGGGCCAAGGCCGAGGTCAGCGTCGTACGGGTGGGGGCCACCGTCGAGGTCACCGTGCTCGACAACGGCCGGGGGAGCGCCGGCCGGCGCCCAGGGTCCGCACCGGGCGGCGGGCCGGGACCGGCCGACGGCCCTCCGGGTGACGGCGACGGCCTGGACAGCGGCGGCCACGGCCTGGTCGGCATGCGGGAACGCGTCACCGCCCTCGGCGGGGCCCTCACCGCGGGCCCTCGGTACGGCGGCGGCTTCCGGGTCCATGCGATCCTTCCGGTCGAGGCCCGCACGGGTGAACCGGAGCGGCCGGGCACAGCGGGCGGGACGGGGCTCCACCGATGACCCAGCCGACTCCGGCCACGACGCCCGACGCGCGGGAGGCGCCGATCAGGGTGCTGCTCGCCGACGACCAGGCGCTGCTGCGCAGCGCGTTCCGGGTGCTGGTGGACTCCGAGCCGGACATGGAGGTGGTCGGAGAGGCCGCCGACGGGGCCCAGGCCGTCGAGCTGGCCCGCGCCACCGGCGCCGACGTGGTCCTGATGGACATCCGGATGCCGGGCACCGACGGGCTCGCCGCCACCCGCATGATCAGCGCCGACCCGGAGCTGTCCGCGGTGCGCGTGGTCATGCTCACCACGTTCGAGGTCGACGAGTACGTGGTCCAGTCGCTGCGCGCCGGAGCCTCCGGCTTCCTCGGCAAGGGCGCGGAGCCGGACGAACTCCTCAACGCCATCCGGATCGCCGCGGCCGGCGAGGCGCTGCTCTCCCCGGCCGCGACGAAGGGGCTCATCGCCACGTTCCTGGCCCAGGGCGGCAGTTCGGAGGAGGGGCCGGACAGCGCGGAGTACGCGGAGCGGCTGGCGGCGCTCACCGGCCGCGAACGCGAGGTGCTGGTGCAGGTCGCGGGCGGCCACCCCAACGACCGGATCGCCGAGCGGCTGGAGGTCAGCCCGCTCACCGTCAAGACCCATGTGAACCGGGCGATGGCGAAACTGGGCGCCCGGGACCGGGCGCAATTGGTGGTCATCGCCTACGAATCGGGCCTGGTGCGCCCCCGCGGGGACTGACCCGGAGGCGGCACGGTGTACGGCGGTGTACTCCACCTGCGGTATGCGCGGCATAAGAAAGCAGCCCGGCGGGCGACGTTTCGGCTGTGCGGAGCGGAGATCGTAGGACTGGGCTGGAGGGGCGGTCCCCGATGTTCTCCCCTCCCCGCCCTCTGCCGCGTACGCCACAGAAGAGAGACCCACCCATGTCCTGGCTGTCCAGATTCAGCCTCGCGCAAAGGGCCCTGATCGGGCTGATCTCGATCGTCGCGCTGGTCTTCGGCGCGATAGCGATCCCACAGCTCAAGCAGCAGCTGCTGCCGACCATCGAACTGCCGATGGTCTCGGTGCTGGCGCCCTACCAGGGTGCGTCTCCCGATGTGGTCGAGAAGCAGGTCGTCGAACCGCTGGAGAACTCCCTCAAGGCCGTCGACGGCGTCGAGTCCATCACCTCCACCGCCAGTGAGGGCAACGCCCTCATCATGGCGACCTTCGACTTCGGCGACGAGGGCACCAAGCAGCTCGTCGCGGACATCCAGCAGGCGGTGAACCGGGCCCGCGCCCAGCTGCCCACCGATGTCGACCCGCAGGTCATCGCCGGTTCCACGGACGACATCCCGACCGTGGTCCTCGCCGTCACCTCCGACGAGGACCAGCAGACGCTGGCCGACCGGCTCGACCGCACGGTCGTCCCGGCCCTCCAGGACATCGACGGCGTCGGCCAGGTCACCGTGGACGGCGTCCAGGACCTCCAGGTCTCCGTCGTCCCCGACGACAGGAAGCTCGCCGCGGCCGGTGTGGACGCGGGCACGCTCGCCCAGGCCCTCCAGTCGGGCGGCGCCACCGTCCCGGCCGGCTCCTTCTCCGAGTCCGGCAAGAGCCGCACCATCCAGGTCGGCGGCTCCTACACCTCCCTGAAGCAGATCGAGGACCTCCAGGTCGTCGCCAAGGACCCGGCGGGCGCCGCGGACGAGCCGGGCAAGCCGGTGCGCCTCGGTGACGTGGCCGAGGTGAAGCAGGAGCCGTCCACGGCGGTCTCCATCACCCGCACCAACGGCAAGCCGAGCCTCGCCGTGATGGCGACGATGGACAAGGACGGCAGCGCCGTCGCCATCTCGGACGCCGTCAAGGACAAGCTTCCCGACCTCCGCAAGGACCTCGGCGCGGGCGCCGAGCTGACCGTCGTCTCCGACCAGGGCCCCGCGGTCTCCAAGTCGATCTCGGGTCTGACCACGGAGGGCGCGCTCGGCCTGGTCTTCGCGGTCGTCGTGATCCTGGTCTTCCTCGCCTCGATCCGCTCGACGCTGGTCACCGCGGTCTCCATCCCGCTCTCGATCGTCCTCGCGCTGATCGTGCTCTGGACCCGCGACCTGTCGCTCAACATGCTCACCCTCGGCGCGCTCACCATCGCCATCGGCCGGGTCGTCGACGACTCGATCGTGGTCCTGGAGAACATCAAGCGCCACCTCGGCTACGGCGAGGAGCGCCACGCGGCGATCATCAACGCGGTCAAGGAGGTCGCCGGAGCGGTCACCTCCGCGACCCTCACCACCGTCGCGGTCTTCCTGCCCATCGGCCTGGTCGGCGGCATGGTCGGCCAGCTCTTCGGCTCGTTCTCGCTGACCATCACCGCGGCGCTGCTGGCCTCCCTGCTGGTCTCGCTCACCGTGGTCCCGGTCCTGTCGTACTGGTTCCTGCGCGCGCCCAAGGGCACCCCCGAGGACGCGGCGGAGGCCCGGCGCCTTGCCGAGGAGAAGGAGGCGGCCAGCAGGCTCCAGCGGATCTACGTCCCGGTCCTGCGCTTCGCGACCCGCCGCCGGATCACCAGCCTCGTCATCGCCGTCGCCGTGCTCCTGGGCACCTTCGGCATGGTCCCGCTGCTGAAGACGAACTTCTTCGACGCCGGCGAGCAGGAGGTCCTGACGGTCAAGCAGGAACTCGCCCCCGGCACCAGCCTGGAAGCCGCCGACGAGGCCGCCCGCAAGGTCGAGAAGGTCCTGACCGAGGACAAGGGGGTCAAGGACTACCAGGTCACCGTCGGCTCCTCCGGCTTCATGGCCGCCTTCGGCGGCGGCACCGGCTCCAACCAGGCCTCCTACCAGGTCACCCTGAAGGACGCCGCGGACTACGAGGACGCCCAGGACCGCATCGACGAGGCCCTCGGCAAGCTCGACGGCATCGGCGACACCACCATCGCCGCGGGCGACGGCTTCGGCGCCCAGGACCTCAGCGTCGTGGTCAAGGCCGCCGACGCCGACGTCCTGAAGAAGGCGTCCGAGGCGGTCCGCGACGAAGTCGCCACCATCAAGGACGTCACCGACGTCCAGAGCGACCTGGCGCAGAGCGTCCCGCGCGTCTCGGTCACCGCCAACGACAAGGCGGCCGCCGCCGGATTCGACTCCGCCGCCCTCGGCGGAATCGTCGCCGGAGCCGTCCGCGGCACGCCCGCCGGCTCCGCGACGCTGGACGACACCGAGCGCGACATCGTCATCCGGTCCTCGAAGCCGGCCGCCACCGTGGCCGAGCTGAAGGCCCTGCCGCTCGGCCCGGTCAAGCTCGGCGACATCGCCGACGTGAAGGTCGTCCCCGGCCCGGTCTCGATGACCCGGATCGACGGACAGCGCTCGGCGACGGTCACCGCCAAGCCCGTCGGCGACAACACCGGCGCGGTCAGCACCGATCTCGCCACGAAGATCGACGCCCTGGACCTGCCGGAAGGCGCCACCGCCACCATCGGCGGCGTCACCGAGGACCAGAACGAAGCGTTCATGCAGCTCGGCCTCGCCATGCTGGCGGCCATCGCGATCGTCTTCATGCTGCTGGTGGCCACCTTCCGGTCGCTCGTCCAGCCGCTGATCCTGCTGGTCTCCGTACCGTTCGCGGCGACCGGCGCGCTGGCCCTCCTGCTCATCACGGGCACCCCGCTGGGCGTCCCCGCGATGATCGGCATGCTGATGCTCATCGGCATCGTGGTCACCAACGCGATCGTGCTGATCGACCTGATCAACCAGTACCGGGCCCAGGGTCTCGGGATCATGGAGGCGGTCATCGAGGGCGGCCGCCACCGCTTCCGCCCGATCATCATGACGGCGCTCGCGACCATCTTCGCCCTGCTCCCGATGGCGCTCGGCGTCACCGGCGAGGGCGGCTTCATCTCGCAGCCGCTGGGCGTCGTGGTGATCGGCGGTCTGATCAGCTCCACGCTGCTGACCCTGCTGCTCGTGCCGACGCTGTACGCGATGGTCGAGCTGCGCAAGGAGCGCCGCGCCAAGAAGAAGGCCGCCAAGCGCGCGGCCAAGGCCGGCGTCCCGGACCAGCCGAAGCCGGAGGAGGCCCGCGAGGCCGAGCCCGCGCAGGCCTGACCCGCAGGCGGAACCCGAAAGGCAGGGGCCCGGTCCACGCACCCGCGTGAGCCGGGCCCCTGCCGCGTACGGCGGCGTGCACGGCCGCCCCGTACGGCGGCTCTCAGTCGTCCCCGCCCGGCGCCCGGACGATCCGGTGCCCCATCTCCTTTCGCTGCCCGGGGAGCCGGGTGCTCACGGAGACCGTCTCCCGGACCACCCGGGCCCGGGTCTCCTCCGGCGCCTTGCGCAGGAGCGCGGCGAGGTCGTCCGGACAGAAGTTCCCGTTCCGCTCCGCGTAGGTGCCCCGCTCGGCCTCGCGCCGCCGGTCCCCCCTCCCGGCCATGGCTCCCGCGCACGCGAAAGCCCCGGTACGCCGACCAGCGGCATACCGGGGCTTCCGGCAGTGGAGACGGCTCCCGGTTACGGCAGCGCCAGCATCCGCTCCAGGGCGAGCTTGGCGTACTTCTCCGTCTCCGGGTCGACCTCGATCCGGTTGACCAGCTTGCCGTCGGCCAGCGACTCCAGGGTCCAGACCAGGTGCGGCAGGTCGATGCGGTTCATCGTCGAGCAGAAGCAGACCGTCTTGTCGAGGAAGACGATCTCCTTGTCCTCGTCGGCGAAACGGTTCGCCAGGCGGCGTACCAGATTCAGCTCCGTGCCGATGGCCCACTTCGAGCCGCGCGGGGCCGCCTCCAGGGCCTTGATGATGTACTCCGTCGAGCCCACGTAGTCCGCGGCGGCGACGACCTCGTGCTTGCACTCCGGGTGCACCAGCACGTTGACCCCGGGGATCCGGGCCCGGACGTCCTCGACCGACTCGACCGAGAAGCGGCCGTGGACCGAGCAGTGGCCGCGCCACAGGATCATCTTCGCGTCCCGCAGCTGCTCGGCGGTGAGGCCGCCGTTCGGCTTGTGGGGGTTGTAGAGGACGCAGTCGTCCAGGCTCATTCCCATGTCCCGCACGGCCGTGTTGCGGCCCAGGTGCTGGTCGGGGAGGAAGAGGATCTTCTCGCCCTGCTCGAAGGCCCACTCCAGGGCGCGTTTCGCGTTCGAGGAGGTGCAGATCGTGCCGCCGTGCTTGCCGGTGAAGGCCTTGATGTCGGCGGAGGAGTTCATGTACGAGACGGGCACCACCTGGTCGGCGACACCGGCCTCCGTCAGCACGTCCCAGCACTCGGCGACCTGCTCGGCGGTGGCCATGTCGGCCATCGAGCAGCCGGCCGCCAGGTCGGGCAGCACGACCGCCTGGGCGTCGGTGGTGAGGATGTCCGCCGACTCGGCCATGAAGTGCACACCGCAGAAGACGATGTACTCCGCCTCCGGGCGCGCGGCCGCGTCGCGGGCCAGCTTGAACGAGTCACCGGTGACGTCCGCGAACTGGATGACCTCGTCGCGCTGGTAGTGGTGGCCGAGGACGAACACCTTGTCCCCGAGCTTCTCCTTCGCGGCGCGGGCGCGCTCCACCAGGTCCGGGTCGGACGGGGAGGGGAGGTCGCCGGGGCATTCGACGCCGCGCTCGCTCCTCGGATCGGCCTCGCGGCCGAGCAGCAGCAGCGCGAGGGGTGTGGGAGTTACGTCCAGGGGCTGGGCCGTGGTCACGTCACGCACCCTTTCTTCTCTGCGTTCTGCTCTGCGGCTTCGGCGAACGCGCCTTTTCGTCTATTTGACGCTATCTATGATAGCCGCTTCGTGTCACTTTGACGATGCCGATAGCGTCGATGTGACGCATCCCCCGGGCGAGCGGGTGTGCGAGCATGAAAAGGAACAGACACGCGCTTGGCCCGGAATGATTCCGGGGCTGAGACGGTTGAACCGTCGGCAAGCAGTCCGTACAACCCGGGAGAGAAGCAGATGTCCGTATCGGACGAGACCACCACCGTGAGCGACGGCATCCTCCTGTCCGACGCCGCCGCAGCCAAGGTCAAGGCCCTGCTGGAGCAGGAAGGCCGCGAGGACCTGGCGCTGCGCGTCGCCGTTCAGCCCGGCGGCTGCTCGGGCCTGCGCTACCAGCTCTTCTTCGACGAGCGCTCGCTCGACGGTGACGTGGTGAAGGACTTCGACGGTGTCAAGGTCGTCACCGACCGGATGAGCGCCCCGTACCTGGGCGGCGCCTCCATCGACTTCGTCGACACCATCGAGAAGCAGGGCTTCACGATCGACAACCCCAACGCCACCGGCTCCTGCGCCTGCGGCGACTCGTTCAGCTAAACGCTGCGAGCGGGAAACACACGGCAGACGGAGGCGGCCCCGGGAGTGATTCCCGGGGCCGCCTCCNGCCGCGCGCGTCCGCGTCAGCCGCGCGGCACCGCGCCGCCGGAGGCCGCGTCGATCACCGTGCGGTCGCCCAGCGGCTTCTCCAGCGTCACCGTCCGGGTCAGCTCCTTGGCGATCATGATGCAGGCCTTCTTGCCCTCCTGCGGCTTCTCCGTCACCGTGATTCGCACCTGGCCCGCGCTCTCCTTCGCGCTCGCCGTGTACGTACTGCACACCCCGCCCCAGAAGGTCACCTCAAGGGTCCGCCCGTCCGCACCGTACGAGGTCACCTTCCGGTCCCCGGAGGGCGTCGTCGGCGCGTCCGGCTTCTCGATGAACTTCGGGTCCACCGCCACCTGCGTGACCGTGTTCTCCGGACCGCCCGGCGCCTGGCGGACCGTGAAGAGCCAGGACGGCACCAGCGTCTGCCGGCCGTCCACGTAGTTCAGCGCGAGACCGAACACCGCGTCCTCGACCGTCTGCGTCACCGGCGCCCGCTTGCCGTTCGACGGCACGCACTGCGGATCGGCCGGAGGCTTCGGCTCGCCCTCCAGCGGTACGGGAGTGGCGCAGCCGCCGATGTCCCGGCCGCCGTCCCCCTTGCCCTTGCTCGCCTCGTTCAGCTGCTTCAGCGCCTCGTCCGCGCCGACCGCCGGGTAGGTGGCGCCCTTCTCCAGCGCCTTCAGATGTCCGCTGCCGCCGGCCACCTTGCCGTCCGGGCCCACCTGGACCCCGGTCGACCAGCCGTACGTCGGAAGCCCGTCGACCTTCGGGTCGGCGTTCACCACGCGGACGTCGCCCATGAGCTGGCCCGCGTTCAGCGCCGCGTCGTCCTGGCCCGCCGCCTTGAGCACCGGGACCGCGGCCGCCTTCGCCGCCTTCTCGCTCACCGGGTCGCCGCCGGTCTCCGTGGCGCCGTTCGCGCACATCTTCCCCGGCTCGCAGGGCTTGGACGGGGTGGTGCGGGCGAACGTCCAGGTGCCCGGGGCCTGCTTGGCCACCTTCAGGAGCGCGCCCGGCCCGTCGTCGTCGCCGACCACCCACGAGGTGCCCTCGGTGCGCGGCGAGCCCGGAATGCCGAGCGCCTTCGCCAGCCTGGCGACATCGGCCGACGCCACCGTGCCCTTCGCCCGGTGGACGGCCGCCTCGTCCGGACCGTCGGGGAGTTCGCCCGCGGCCCGGTAGATCACGGGCGGGCCGCCCGGGTCCGGTTCACCGGGGGCGATACCGGCGGGCGGGGAGTCCGAGGCCGAGGATGTGGAGCCCGGGCCGTCCGCCGGGGCGTCCAGGGCCAGCAGCGGGGCCGACCTCTTCGCCGCCGTACCGCTGTCGGCCCCGCCGCCGTCGCTCGAGGCGGTCGAGGCCCAGTACGCCCCGCCGCCCCCGGCCAGCAGCACGGCCGCGGCCACCGAGGCCACCGCGAGCGGCGGACGCCGCCGCCGGGGGCCGGTCACGTCGTTGTCGGGTCGCTCGGTGCTCACCGGATCGCTCCTTCGACTGCGTTGCCGTCGCGGCGCCTACCGCGTGTCCCCGGGCGGGGACACCGGTGGGACGGAGCCGAGGAGCGTACGGTTCCAACGGCCGGGGGAGCCGCGGACACGAACACACCGCACGATTCGCGCCGGGGCGGACGCGGAAAGGCCGAAAGGCGACGCCCCCGGCTGGTTCTTCTCCCGGTCCGCGCCGGTCCTCAGTCCCCGTACTCGGACATCGCGTCGATCAGCCGCGCCGACGAGGGCGGGATCGTCACCCCGCTGATCAGGGACGGCTTCACCGGGGCCGGGGTGGTCTTCACCGACGCCGTCCAGTGCGGAGCCATCCGCGCGCAGTCACCGCGCAATGCGGCCAGGCTCAATTCCGACTCGGGCAATGCGGTGTGCTTCGACATATCCGCACCGTAACCACGGTCGCGCTCAGGTAGAAAGCCCTACTATCGGGTAGTTTTCCCTTTTCCTGGTGGTCGGGTCACCCGGTAGCGTGAACTGTCACGTCGTCCCGGAGGGCGCACTCACGGCCCTTCGCCTTCCGCAGGAGCAGTCTCCCCGTGCGTATTGCAGTCACCGGCTCGATCGCCACCGACCACCTCATGACCTTCCCCGGCCGCTTCGCCGACCAGCTGGTCGCGGATCAGCTGCACACGGTCTCCCTCTCCTTCCTGGTCGACAACCTCGACGTCCGCCGCGGCGGTGTCGCCGCCAACATCTGCTTCGGCATGGGGCTGCTCGGCACGAAGCCGATCCTGGTCGGCGCCGCCGGGGCCGACTTCGACGAGTACCGCGCCTGGCTCGACCGGCACGGCGTCGAGACCGGTTCGGTCCGTATCTCCGAGGTCCTGCACACCGCCCGCTTCGTCTGCACCACCGACGCCGACCACAACCAGATCGGCTCCTTCTACACCGGCGCGATGAGCGAGGCCCGCCTCATCGAGCTGAAGAGCGTCGCCGACCGCGTCGGCGGCCTCGACCTCGTCTCCATCGGCGCCGACGACCCCGAGGCGATGCTCCGCCACACCGAGGAGTGCCGCTCCCGGAACATCCCGTTCGCAGCCGACTTCTCGCAGCAGATCGCGCGGATGGACGGCGAGGAGATCCGCATCCTCCTCGACGGCGCCACCTACCTCTTCTCCAACGAGTACGAGAAGGGGCTCATCGAGTCCAAGACCGGCTGGAGCGACGAGGAGATCCTCTCCAAGGTCGGCCACCGCGTCACCACCCTCGGCGCCCGCGGTGTCCGGATCGAGCGGGTCGGCGAGCCGGTCATCGAGGTCGGGTGCCCCGAGGAGGACACCAAGGCCGACCCCACCGGCGTCGGCGACGCCTTCCGCGCCGGCTTCCTCTCCGGTCTCGCCTGGGGCGTCGGTCTGGAGCGCGCCGCCCAGGTCGGCTGCATGCTCGCCACCCTGGTCATCGAGACGGTCGGCACCCAGGAGTACACCCTGCGCCGCACCCACTTCATGGACCGCTTCACCAAGGCGTACGGCCACGAGGCCGCCGCCGAGGTCCAGCAGCATCTGGCCTGATCAGGAGAGCCGGCGGACCACATAGGCCGAACCCCGGTCCGCCGGCTCCTCGCCGACGTACTCCTGACCCCGCATCTCGCACCAGGCCGGGATGTCCAGCCGCGCCGCCTCGTCGTCGGCGAGCACCGTCACCGTGGCGCCCACCGCTACCTCTCCGATCACCTTTGCGAGTTCGATCACCGGGATCGGGCAGCGGCGGCCCAGCGCGTCGACCACCAGGGATGCGGCGGGCGCGGGGGAGGGGGGCGCGGACGCCGGGGCCCCGAGCCGCTCCCGCACCTCCGCGACCACCTCGGGCAGTACCTCCAGGAAGCGGTCCACGTCCGCCCCGGCCGTGCCCGGCGGCAGCGACACCCGGACGTTCCCCTCCGAGAGCACCCCCATCGCCTTCAGCACATGGCTCGGCGTCAGCGTGCTGCTCGTACAGGACGAACCGGATGAAACGGAGAACTCCCTCCGGTCCAGCTCGTGCAGCAGGGTCTCCCCGTCGACATAGAGACAGGAGAAGGTGACCAGATGCGGCAGCCGCCGCACCGGATCGCCCACCACCTCCACATCGGGCACCCGCTCGGCCACCACGCCCCGGATCCGGTCCACCAGGGCCCGCAGCCGTACCGCCTCCGCCGCCGCCTCGCCCCGTACCGCGCGCAGCGAGGCCGCCGCCGCCACGATCGCCGGCAGGTTCTCGAACCCCGGAGCCCGCCCCGACTCCCGCTCCCCGGCCGGGCCTTGGGGTGAGAAGCGGGTCCCCTTGCGGACCGCGAGCAGCCCGACCCCGGCCGGCCCGCCCCATTTGTGCGCGCTCGCCGTCAGCAGCGACCAGCCCGCCGGGACCGGCCCCCAGCCGAGCGACTGGGCCGCGTCCACCAGCAGCGGCACCCCGGCCTCGGCGCAGAGCGCGGCGACCTCGGCCACCGGCTGCTCGGTGCCCACCTCGTGGTTGGCCGACTGGAGGCAGGCCAGCGCGGTGTCCGACCGCAGCACCGCCGCGTACGCCGCCGGGTCCACCGCCCCGAACCGGTCCACCGGGACCTCGGTGCACGAACCGCCCGCCGCCTCGTGTGCCGCCGCCGAATGGAGCACCGACGAGTGTTCGACCGCCGAATGGGCCAGATGGCGGCCGACACGCCGACGCCCCGAAAGAGCCCCGGCAATTCCCGCGTGCGCCGCCGTCGTCCCGGACGAGGTGAAGACCAGCTCGTCGGGGCGGCACCCGACGGCCTCCGCGGCCGCCTCCCGGGCCGCGTCCAGGAGCAGCCTGGCCCGCCGCCCCTCCCGGTACAGGCGGGCGGGATCGGCCCAGCCCTCGTCGAGCGCGGCAAGCAGCGCCTGGCGTGCGACGGGGTGCAGGGGGGCGGCGGAGGCGGCATCGAAGTAGGGCACCCCGCCACGCTAGCCCGCACCCGGCCCCACCTCGCCGGGGGCCGCTCCTGACGGACGGGCGAGTGGGCGTCAGATGAGGTCCGGAGGCCCGCATTCCACCCCAAGGGGGTGTCGGGCGGCGCGTTGGGCACCCTCCCCGCGCGACCCCAAATAGCGTCCAGTAGGGTTTGGTCCGCATAAACATCCAAACCCCTGCCCGCGTCAGGGCCGGCGACCGACCAGAGACATACGGGCGCGCCGACCGTGCGGGCGAGACTCTCGGGAAGGCGCTACGTGAGTCCCAACGGCTCCGACCGCTCGTCGCGGCGCCCGATGCGGCGGAAGCTGCCGCAGGTGCTGACTGCGGGCCTGGTCCTGGCGACGGCCTCCGGTTGTTCATACAACTGGGAGGATTTTCCCCGCCTCGGTATGCCCACCCCGGTAACGGAAGAGGCCCCTCGGATCCTCTCCCTCTGGCAAGGCTCGTGGGCGGCAGCGCTCGTCACGGGTGTCCTTGTCTGGGGGCTGATCCTCTGGAGCGTCTTCTTCCACCGGCGTAGCCGGACCAAGGTGGAGGTACCTCCGCAGACCAGGTACAACATGCCCATCGAGGCGTTGTACACAGTGGTTCCCCTCATCATCGTCTCGGTGCTCTTCTACTTCACCGCGCGTGATGAGTCGAAGCTCCTCGAACTCTCCGACAAGCCGGCCCACACCATCAACGTGGTCGGCTTCCAGTGGAGCTGGGGCTTCAACTACATCGAGAAGGTGGATGGCCAGCCCGCAGCGGGCCCCGAGGTCCCCAAGGAGCTCAACGCCATCCCCGACAAGTTCCAGAAGGACTTCCCCGAGGGCGCCGGCGGCGTCTACGACGTGGGCATCCCCGGGACCCGCAACCCGCAGAACGGCAACCCGGGCCCGACCCTGTGGCTGCCGAAGGGGGAGAAGGTCCGCTTCGTCCTCACCTCGCGTGACGTCATCCACTCCTTCTGGGTGGTGCCGTTCCTCATGAAGCAGGACGTCATCCCGGGCCACACCAACGTGTTCGAGGTGACCCCCAACCGCGAGGGCACCTTCATGGGCAAGTGCGCCGAGCTCTGCGGCGTCGACCACTCCCGGATGCTCTTCAACGTCAAGGTCGTCTCCCCGGAGCGTTACCAGCAGCACCTCAAGGAGCTGGCTGAGAAGGGCCAGACGGGCTACGTGCCGGCGGGGATCGCGCAGACGGACCCGGCCAGGAATGCGGAGAAGAACCAACTGTGAGCATCCTCAACGAACCTCAGGGTGCCGCTCCGGCAGACGACTCGTACGAGGACGAACTGCCCGTGCGGCGCAAGCAGCCGGGAAACATCGTCGTGAAGTGGCTGACCACCACCGACCACAAGACGATCGGTACGCTCTACCTGGTCACCTCGTTCGTGTTCTTCTGCATCGGCGGACTCATGGCGCTCTTCATGCGCGCCGAGCTGGCCCGTCCGGGCACGCAGATCATGTCGAACGAGCAGTTCAACCAGGCGTTCACGATGCACGGCACGATCATGCTGCTGATGTTCGCGACGCCGCTGTTCGCCGGATTCGCCAACTGGATCATGCCGCTGCAGATCGGCGCGCCCGACGTGGCGTTCCCGCGGCTGAACATGTTCGCGTACTGGCTGTACCTCTTCGGCTCGCTCATCGCGGTGGCCGGGTTCCTCACCCCGCAGGGTGCGGCGGACTTCGGCTGGTTCGCCTATGCCCCGCTCAACGACGCGGTCCGTTCGCCGGGTATCGGCGCCGATATGTGGATCATGGGTCTGGCCTTCTCCGGCTTCGGCACGATCCTCGGCTCGGTCAACTTCATCACCACGATCATCTGCATGCGCGCCCCCGGCATGACGATGTTCCGCATGCCGATCTTCACCTGGAACGTCCTGCTGACCGGTGTTCTGGTTCTGCTGGCCTTCCCGGTCCTCGCCGCCGCGCTCTTCGCGCTGGAGGCGGACCGTAAATTCGGTGCGCATATCTTCGACTCCGCCAACGGCGGCGCATTGCTCTGGCAACACCTCTTCTGGTTCTTCGGGCATCCAGAGGTGTACATCATCGCGCTGCCATTCTTCGGAATCATTTCCGAGGTCATCCCGGTCTTCAGCCGCAAGCCGATGTTCGGCTACATCGGTCTGATCGCCGCGACGATCGCGATCGCCGGCCTTTCCGTGACGGTGTGGGCGCACCACATGTACGTCACCGGCGGTGTGCTGTTGCCGTTCTTCTCCTTCATGACGTTCCTCATCGCCGTACCAACCGGTGTGAAGTTCTTCAACTGGATCGGCACGATGTGGAAGGGGTCGTTGTCCTTCGAGACACCGATGCTCTGGGCCGTCGGCTTCCTGATCACCTTCACCTTCGGTGGTCTGACCGGCGTCATCCTCGCCTCGCCCCCGATGGACTTCCACGTCTCCGACTCGTACTTCGTCGTCGCGCACTTCCACTACGTCATCTTCGGCACCGTGGTCTTCGCGATGTTCTCCGGATTCCACTTCTGGTGGCCGAAGTTCACCGGGAAGATGCTGGACGAGCGGCTCGGCAAGATCACGTTCTGGACGCTGTTCGTGGGCTTCCACGGCACGTTCCTGGTGCAGCACTGGCTCGGTGCCGAGGGCATGCCGCGTCGTTACGCGGACTACCTCGACGCCGACGGCTTCACCGCGCTGAACACGATCTCGACGATCTCCTCGTTCCTGCTGGGCCTGTCGATGCTCCCGTTCTTCTACAACGTCTGGAAGACCGCGAAGTACGGCAAGAAGATCGAGGTCGACGACCCGTGGGGTTACGGCCGTTCGCTGGAGTGGGCGACCTCCTGCCCGCCGCCGCGGCACAACTTCCTCACGCTGCCGCGGATCCGTTCCGAATCCCCGGCGTTCGACCTGCACCACCCGGAGATCACCGCGCTGGAGCAGCTCGGCCATGACTCCGAGTCGGACAAGGCTCTGGCCGGCGGCAAGGAGGCAGGCAAGTGAAGATCCAGGGACAGATGTTCATCTGGCTGAGCGTCTTCATCCTCGGCATGGCCGTCGTGTACGGCGTGTGGTCGAAGGAGCCGGTCGGCACCACGGCCCTCTTCCTGGCCTTCGGCCTGGCCATCATGATCGGCTTCTACCTGGCCTTCACGGCCAACCGGGTCGACGCGATGGCCCAGGACAACAAGGAAGCCGATGTCGCCGACGAGGCGGGCGAGCTGGGGTTCTTCTCCCCGCACAGCTGGCAGCCGCTCTCCCTGGCGGTCGGCGGAGCCTTCGCCTTCATGGGCGTCGTCTTCGGCTGGTGGCTGCTCTACTTCTCCGCCCCCCTGCTCCTGATCGGCCTCTTCGGCTGGGTCTTCGAGTACTACCGGGGCGAGAACCGCACCCAGTGACACCGCACTCCGTGCCACCGCACCGCCGGTGACACGCGCTACACCACGAAAGGCCCGCGCCGCCGCAAGCGACGCGGGCCTTTCGCCCGTTTGCAGTCACTGAACGCGCTGCAACGGAGGAACCTTCCTAGCGTGGAGCGCATGAACCACACGCCACGCATCCGCACCGTAGTGAGCTGCACCCTCCTGGTCGTGACCCTCGCCGCGGGTGCGACCGCCTGTGGCTCGCCCGACGGCCACCCGCTCTCGACGAAGCCTTACGACGCGGGCGACCAGGTCTCCTTCAACGGCCCCTCCGACAAGGAGAAGGCCGACCCCGACAAGCCCCTGGAAGTCACCGTCAAGGGTGACGACGGGCGCATCACCGACGTCAGCGCCGTGGACACCGGTGGCCGCCACCTCGCGGGCGAGCTCTCCGCCGACGGGAAGCGCTGGCGCTCCACCGCCCCGCTCGCGGCCGGCACCGGATACACCGTCAGGGTCTCCACCGAGAACGGCGACGGCGCCCCAGGCGTCCGTACGCTCTCCTTCGACACCTCCTCGCCCAAGAAGCTGCTGAAGGTCGCCTTCGGCCCGGAGGCGGGCACCTACGGCGTTGGACAGCCCATCACGGCGGAACTCAGCGCTCCGATCACCGACAAGGCGTCCAGGGCCACCGTCGAGCGCGCCCTGAAGGTCCGCTCCACCCCGGCCACCACCGGCTCCTGGTACTGGGTCGACGACAAGAAGCTGCACTACCGTCCGAAGGAGTACTGGCCGGCGAACGCCACCATCGAGGTGCGCTCCAACCTGGCCGGCATCAAGGTGACCAACGCGCTCTACGGAGCCGAGGCCAAGCCCCTCAAGCTCACCACCGGCGACCGGATCGAGGCCATCACCGACGCCTCGGACCACTCCCTGACGGTGTACCGCAACGGAGAAGTGATCAATACCATTCCGGTCACCACCGGCAAGCCCGGCTTCTCCACCCGCAACGGGGTCAAGGTGGTGCTCGCCAAGGAGCAGTTCGTCCGTATGCGCGGCGAGTCCATCGGTATCGCCGCCGGCTCCTCGGAGTCGTACGACCTGCCGGTCTACTGGGCCACCCGGGTGACCTGGAGCGGCGAGTACGTCCACGCCGCCCCCTGGTCCACCGGCTCCCAGGGCAACGCCAACGTCAGCCACGGCTGCACCGGCATGAGCACGAGCAACGCCGAATGGTTCTTCGACACCGTGCGCATGGGCGACATCGTCAAGGTCGTCGGCAGCGAGGGCGAGGACATGGACCCGTTCGGCAACGGGTTCGGCGACTGGAACCTCTCCTGGGAGAAGTGGCAGCAGGGCAGCGCGCTGCACGAAGGGGCGCCGGACAGCCCGCAGACGCTCCAGACCGCCCGGCTGCGGCCCCACGTCTGACGGTCAGGGCCCGCAAGGTGCCGAGAAGCCCCCACGCCCTCCTGCGGGCCGTGGGGGCTTCTCCGCGCCTCGGGCCGCTCTCAGGCCTCCACGGCGAGCCGCTGCCGCAGCAGCGCCGCCAGGGCGTCGGCGAACTCCACCGGGTCCACCGGCAGCGTCACGGCGGACTCCGCACGGCTCCAGGTGGCCAGCCACGCGTCCTGCGGGCGGCCGATCAGCAGGAGGACCGGCGGGCAGTGGAAGATCTCGTCCTTGATCTGGCGGCAGACGCCCATGCCGCCGACGGGGGCCGTCTCCCCGTCCAGCACACAGACGTCGACGCCGCCGCCGTCCAGCGCCTTCAGGACGGCCGGGAGCGTCGCGCACTCCAGGAACTCCACCGGTGGGACGTCCGCGGCAGGCCTGCGACCGGCTGCCAGCCTCACCTGCTCGCGGATGTTGGCGTCGTCGCTGTAGACCAGGACCGTGGCGGTCGCCTGCATTGTTCCTCCGTGACATCGACGTCGTCGGGGCTCTCGGGGCATGAACCGATGCGCGGATCGTACTCCGCCCGACCGGCCGTCAGCACCGGTAATGACGACGATGCGATGGGCCGTTCGGCGCAGGGCGGGACCCCTGCGGACGGTACGGACACACCGAACGGCACCCCCCGGGGTGAGGGCGGGATAAGCGACCGACATAATGTCGGTCGTGGCGACAGCAACGACAGTAGAAACCGGGCACGCGCACCCGTCGGTCAATCGGCCGAACCTCACCAGCGTCGGAACCATCATCTGGTTGAGTTCCGAGCTGATGTTCTTCGCGGCCCTCTTCGCGATGTACTTCACCCTGCGATCGGTGATGGGACCCGATTACTGGAAGGAGATGTCCGACCATCTGAACTTCCCGTTCTCGGCGACGAACACCACGATCCTGGTGCTCTCCTCACTCACCTGCCAGCTCGGTGTCTTCGCCGCCGAGCGGGGCGATGTGAAGAAGCTCCGCACCTGGTTCATCATCACGTTCGTGATGGGTGCGATCTTCATCGGCGGCCAGGTCCTGGAGTACACCGAGCTGGTCAAGGACGCGGGGCTCTCCCTCTCGTCCGACCCCTACGGCTCGGTGTTCTACCTGACCACCGGCTTCCACGGTCTGCACGTGACAGGCGGTCTCATCGCCTTCCTGCTGGTCCTCGGCAGAACGTACGCGGCCAAGAGGTTCACCCACGATCAGGCCACCGCCGCCATCGTCGTGTCCTACTACTGGCACTTCGTCGATGTCGTATGGATCGGCCTGTTCGCAACGATCTACATGATCAAGTAACCCGGGCTCGCACCCGCCCACCATCGACGCAGAAGATCCTGACACCGGGGTAATCCGTGAAAAAGCTCTCCGCACGACGACGCCATCCGCTGGCGGCGGTCGTCGTACTACTCCTCGCGCTGGCGGCTACCGGGGGGCTGTACGCCGCGTTTGCGCCTGCGGGCAAGGCGCAGGCCGATGAAACCGCCCAGTCCCTCGCCATCGAAGAGGGCAAGAAGCTCTACGCCGTAGGCTGCGCCAGCTGCCACGGAACCGGCGGTCAGGGCACCACCGACGGGCCGTCCCTCGTGGGCGTGGGCTCCGCCGCCGTCGACTTCCAGGTCGGTACGGGGCGGATGCCCGCGCAGCAGCCGGGCGCCCAGGTACCGAAGAAGAAGGTCATCTACAGCCAGGCTGAGATCGACCAGCTCGCGGCGTACATCGCGTCGCTCGGCGCCGGTCCGGTCACCCCGACCGACAAGCAGGTCGACCCGGCGGGCGCGGACGTCGCCAACGGCGGCGAGCTGTTCCGTACCAACTGCGCCCAGTGCCACAACTTCACCGGTAAGGGCGGAGCCCTGACGGAGGGCAAGTACGCACCGGACCTCGAAGGTGTGAGCCCGAAGCACATCTACGAGGCCATGCAGACCGGCCCGCAGAGCATGCCCTCCTTCCCCGACACGACGATGCCGGAGCAGGAGAAGAAGGACATCATCGCGTACATCGAGTCCGTGAACGGTGACGAGACGGAGAGCCCCGGCGGTCTGGCCCTCGGCGGTCTCGGTCCGGTCAGCGAAGGTCTGTTCGCCTGGATCTTCGGACTCGGCGCGCTCGTCGCAGTCGCCGTTTGGGTCGCGGCCCACACCGCTAAGGCCAAGAAGTCATGAGTAGCCAACAGATTCCAGAAGACAGCCTGCCCGTGGTGCAGGAGACCGCGCACGGCGCGGTCGAGGGTACGGACGACCCGTTCGCCGACCCGGGGCTGCCGGCCCACAAGCCGCGCATCCAGGACCTGGACGAACGCGCCGCGAACCGCTCCGAGCGGGCCGTCGCGCTCATGTTCACCCTCTCGATGCTGGCGACGGTGGGCTTCATCGCCTCCTACGTCATCTTCCCGGTGGACAAGATCGTCTACATCTGGCCGTTCGGCCATGTGAGCGCGCTCAACTTCTCCCTGGGGCTGACCCTGGGCGCGGCGCTCTTCTTCATCGGAGCGGGCGCCGTCCACTGGGCGCGCACCCTGATGTCCGACGTCGAGGTCGCCGCCGAGCGTCACCCGATCGAGGCGACGCCCGAGGTCAAGGCCCAGGTGATGGCCGACTTCGCGGCCGGCGCCGAGGAGTCCGCGATCGGCCGTCGCAAGCTGATCCGCAACACCATGTTCGGTGCGCTGGCCCTGGTGCCGCTCTCCGGTGTGGTCCTGCTGCGCGACCTCGGTCCGCTGCCGGAGAAGAAGCTCCGCAACACCCTCTGGGCGGAGGGCAAGCAGCTCATCAACATGAACACGATGAAGCCGCTGCGCCCCGAGCACATCACCGTCGGGTCGCTGGCCTTCGCCATGCCCGAGGGGCTCGACCCGGAGTCGCACGACTTCCAGACGCAGATGGGCAAGGCCGCCCTGATGATCGTCCGCATCGAGCCGGACGACATCAAGGACAAGCGCCAGCGTGACTGGGCCCACGAGGGCATCGTCGCGTTCTCCAAGATCTGCACCCACGTCGGCTGCCCGATCAGCCTGTACGAGCAGCAGACGCATCACGTGCTCTGCCCGTGCCACCAGTCCACCTTCGACCTCTCCGACGGCGCTCGCGTCATCTTCGGTCCGGCCGGCCACCCGCTTCCGCAGCTGCGGATCGGTGTCAACAGCGAGGGCAACCTCGAGGCGCTCGGCGACTTCGACGAGCCCGTCGGTGCTGCCTTCTGGGAGCGCGGATGAGTACTGCGACAAAGAACCCCTCCGCCGCCGAACCGGCGAGCGGGCGCAAGGCTCCGGCCGGCGAGCGGGTTGCCGACTGGGCGGACGGCCGGCTGGGCATCTACGGCCTCGCCAAGGCCAACATGCGCAAGATCTTCCCGGACCACTGGTCCTTCATGCTCGGTGAGGTCTGCCTCTACAGCTTCATCATCATCATCCTCACGGGTGTGTATCTGACGCTGTTCTTCCAGCCGAGCATGGGCGAGATCGTCTACCACGGTCCGTACGAGCCCATGCAGGGCATCCGGATGTCCGAGGCCTACGCCTCGACCCTGAAGATCAGCTTCGAGGTCCGCGGCGGTCTGCTGGTCCGGCAGATCCACCACTGGGCCGCGCTGATCTTCCTGGCCGGCATGTTCGTGCACATGATGCGCGTCTTCTTCACGGGCGCCTTCCGCAAGCCGCGCGAGATCAACTGGCTCTTCGGCTTCCTGCTGTTCGTGCTCGGCATGTTCACCGGGTTCACCGGCTACTCCCTCCCGGACGACCTGCTCTCCGGTACGGGTGTCCGCTTCACCCAGGGCGCGATCCTGTCCGTGCCGATCGTCGGTACGTACATCTCGATGTTCCTGTTCGGCGGCGAGTTCCCCGGTCACGACTTCGTGGCCCGGTTCTACTCGATCCACATCCTGCTGCTGCCGGGCATCATGCTCGGCCTGCTGGTGGCCCACCTGATCCTGGTCTTCTACCACAAGCACACGCAGTTCGCGGGTCCCGGCCGGACCAACAAGAACGTCGTCGGCATGCCGCTGCTGCCCGTGTACATGGCGAAGGCCGGAGGATTCTTCTTCCTCGTCTTCGGCGTCATCGCGATCATCTCGGCCATCGCCACGATCAACCCGATCTGGGCCCTCGGCCCCTACCGGGTGGACCAGGTGTCCACCGGCGCCCAGCCGGACTGGTACATGGGCTTCGCCGAGGGTCTGGTCCGTGTGATGCCGGGCTGGGAGATCAACCTGTGGGGCCACACGCTCGTCCTGGGCGTGTTCATCCCGCTGGTCGCCTTCGGCCTGGTGCTCGGTGTCATCGCGCTCTACCCGTTCATCGAGTCCTGGATCACCGGCGACAAGCGCGAGCACCACATCCTGGACCGTCCGCGCAACGCCCCGACCCGGACCGCGTTCGGCGTCGCCTGGATCACGGCGTACTTCGTCGGCCTCGTCGGCGGTGGAAACGACCTGTGGGCCACGCACTTCCACCTGTCGATCAACTCGATCACCTGGTTCGTCCGGATCTTCTTCTTCGCCGGACCGGTCATCGCGTTCATCGTCACCAAGCGGATCTGCCTCGGCCTCCAGCGCCGCGACAAGGAGAAGGTGCTGCACGGTCGCGAGACCGGCATCATCAAGCGCCTGCCGCACGGTGAGTTCGTGGAGATCCACGAGCCGCTCAGCCAGGAGCAGCTGCACACGCTCACGGCGCACGAGCAGTACAAGCCGCTCGAACTCGGCCCCGCGGTCGACGAGAACGGCGTCAAGCGCAAGATCTCCCCGGTGCAGAAGCTGCGCGCCAAGCTCAGCAAGGGGTACTTCGCCGACGGGAACCAGATCCCCAAGGCGACCGCCGAGGAGTACAAGGAGATCAGCGAGGGCCACGGCCACCACTGATCACCTGACCTGATCGCCACCGCGAGAGCCCCGTCCATTCGATGGACGGGGCTCTTCGCGGTCCCCGGGGCTGGATAGGGTGGAACCGACTCTTCTGACCGGCTGTGGACCCTGGAGCGGACCATGAACGTGGTGACCCCGAGCGGCGGCGACGGCGTGGCGGACCGTTCCTGGCCCGGCCTCCTGAACCCCCTGCTGCGCGGCGAGAACCTCAGCGCCGAGGAGACCGCCTGGGCCATGGACCGCATCATGAGCGGCGAGGCCACCGACGCGCAGATCGCCGGGTTCGCCGTGGCGCTGCGGGCCAAGGGCGAGACCGTCGACGAGGTCACCGGCCTGGTCCGCGCGATGTACGCGCACGCCAACACCATCGAGGTGCCCGGCCGCACCGTCGACATCGTCGGCACCGGCGGCGACCTCGCCAAGACCGTCAACATCTCCACCATGTCCGCGATCGTCATCGCCGGCACCGGTGCCAAGGTCGTCAAGCACGGCAACCGGGCCGCGTCCTCCGCGAGCGGCTCCTCCGACGTCCTGGAGAAGCTCGGCGTCAACCTTGAGCTGACCCCGCGCCGGGTGGTCGAGGTCGCCGAGCAGGCGGGCATCACCTTCTGCTTCGCCGTGAAGTTCCACCCCGCCCTGCGGTACGCCGCCAAGGCCCGCAAGGAGCTCGGCGCGCAGACCACGTTCAACATCCTGGGCCCCCTCACCAACCCGGCCCAGGTGCGCTCCCAGGCCGTCGGGGTCGCCGACGCCCGGATGGCGCCCATCGTCGCGGGCGTGCTCGCCGACCGCGGCAACTCCGCCCTCGTCTTCCGCGGTGACGACGGGCTCGACGAGCTGACCACCACCGCCACCTCCCGGGTCTGGGTGGTGCGCGACGGCGCGGTCCGCGAGGAGGCGTTCGACCCGCGCGACGTCGGGTTGCCCATCGTCCCGGTCGAGGCGCTGCGCGGCGCCGACGCCTCGTACAACGCCGATGTGGCCCGCCGCCTGCTGGACGGCGAGGGGGGCGCGGTACGGGAAGCGGTGCTGCTCAACTCGGCGGCGGCCCTGGTCGCCCTGGACCCCGGCCCCGGCACGCTGACCGAGCAGCTCGCGGCGAAGATCGCGGTGGCGGCCGAGTCCATCGACTCCGGGGCGGCCAAGCGGGCCCTGGAGCGCTGGGTGGCGGCCAGCAACGCTTGAGCGCGCCGGAGACACACCTCCGGCGCACACGGTGTGACCCAGGGCGCAGTCCGGATGCCGGACTGCGCCCTTGCGCGTGCGGACACGTATGGCAAGATGCTGCGCAGGTCATGAGTGACAGCGACTACGGCCCCGGCCCGCTGTCCGGCAACCCTCCGTCCGTGGCGGGGTGCCCCGGGTGAAGACCAGGCCGTAGGCAGCGAGGTCTGCGGCAAGCGCGGGCCCCTCGGCATCCAGCGGATGCCAGCCCCCGGGGTCCTGGTCCCTAGGGAGCCTCTTGTGAGCAAGCGAATGCGTTAGGGCCTGTCCCAGGGCATTTCCACGCCCCTGAGCTGACCGCCCTTCTTCAGCGCACTTTTTTCCTTCCTTCTCCGCGCCGCCGCGTATCCGCAGGCGCGTTGATCTCGCCTGCCTGTTACGGGAGTTCGCCATGTCTGTCTCCACCGCTGCCATCGACCCGTCGGTTTGTGCCCCGCTGCCCGTTCTGGGCCAGGACGTCACCGTTCCGCTCGTCACCGGCGGTGAAGTCACCTACGCCGCGCTCGACTACGCCGCCAGCGCCCCGGCCCTCCAGCGGGTCTGGGACGACGTCGCCGCGTACGCCCCGTACTACGGCAGCGTCCACCGCGGCGCCGGCTACCTCTCGCAGCTCTCCACCGACCTTTTCGAGAACAGCCGTCGCACGGTCGCCGAGTTCCTCGGCTGCCGCGCCGAGGACCAGGTGGTCTTCACCCGCTCCACGACCGACTCCCTCAACCTGCTGGCCGCCGCGATCCCCGCCGACTGCCAGGTCTTCGTGTACGAGACCGAGCACCACGCGTCTTTGCTGCCCTGGCGGAACGCCCAGGTCACCTACCTCAACGCCCCCCGCACCCCGGGCCAGGCCGTCGAGACGCTGGAGCGCGCGCTCGCCGACCGCGACCCCTACGGCCCGGCCCTCGTCTGCGTCACCGGCGCCTCCAACGTGACCGGTGAGCTGTGGCCGGTGCGGGAACTGGCCGCCGCCGCCCACGCGCACGGCGCCCGCATCGTCCTGGACGCCGCCCAGCTCGCCCCGCACCACCCCGTCGACATCGCCGAACTGGACGTCGACTGGGTCGCGTTCTCCGGCCACAAGCTGTACGCGCCCTTCGGCTCCGGGGTCCTGGCCGGCCGCGCCGACTGGCTCCGGGCCGCCGAGCCGTACCTCGCCGGCGGCGGCGCGTCCCGCAAAGTCGCCCGGCGCGCCGACGGCGGAGTGGACGTCGACTGGCACACCACGGCCGCCCGCCACGAGGCCGGTTCGCCCAACGTCATCGGTGTCCACTCCATCGCCTCCGCCTGCAGGGCCCTCACCGAGGCGGGCTTCGACAACCTCGTCGCCCGGGAGCAGGAGTTGGTGTCCCGGGTCCGCGAAGGGCTCGCCGAGGTGCCCGAGGTGCAGGTGCTCTCGCTGTTCGGCGACGACGCGCCCCGGGTCGGCGTCATCTCGTTCGTGGTGCGCGGCTGGAACAGCTCGCACTTCGCCGCCGCGCTCTCCGCCGAGTACGGCATCGGCGTCCGCGACGGCCTCTTCTGCGCCCACCCGCTCGTGCGCACCCTCCTCGGCAGCGACCCGCAGGACCCGGGGAAGTGCGGCGCCCCCGAGGCCGAGCCGGGCGAGCTCCCCCAGCCTTCGGCCGGGGGGACCCCCTCCTCGCTTCGCTCGCTCAACGCGATCCGGGTGAGCTTCGGGGCCGGTACGCCCGACGAGCACATCGACCGCTTCCTGCGCGCGGTGACCGAGCTGGTCCGCGAGGGCGCCCGGTGGAAGTACCGCACCGAGGACGGCCGCTGCGTCCCGGACCGCGGCGAGGCCGCGCAGGTCTGAGGCCTGAGAACCACTTCGGCCGGGGGCGGGCGTGCTGCCCGTCCCCGGCCGAAGCGTGCCGGAGTTACGCGTCGAGGCCGATGGCGAACGCCGCTTCCAGGTCGTGCTGGGAGTACGTACGGAACGCCACGTGGGTGTCCGTGCCCTCGACGCCCGGGATCTTGCTGATCCGGCCGGGGATGACATCGGCGAGGTCGTCGTGCCGGGCGACCCGGACCATGGCGATCAGGTCGTAGGTGCCGGTGACGGAGAAGACCTCGCTGACGCTGTCCAGCGCGGCGATGGCCTCGGCGATCTCCGGAATCCGGTCCACACTGGTCTTGATGAGCACGATCGCGGTGATCACGGCTGGCTGTCTCCCTCGGTGGCCGTGGCTGGAACCTTCACTCTAGCTCTCCGCCCATACCGCACCCAGGCGTAGAGGAACCCCGCCGCGAACCCGGCCACATGCGCCAGATACGCCACCCCCGGCCCGGCGTCCGCGCCCTGTGCCGCCGCCCACTGGAGCCCGAACCAGAAGATCAGCACGATCCAGGCGGGAAACCGCAGCGGCAGGAAGAAGAGGAACGGGAACAGGCTGGTCACCCGAGCCTTGGGGAAGAGGTACAGGAACGCGCCCAGCACCGCGGAGATCGCCCCCGACGCCCCGACCAGCGTCTGTTCGGAGTCCGCGTGCGCCGCCGCGTAACAGACCAGCGCCACATAGCCGCAGCCCATGTAGAACAGGGCGAACTGCGTCCGCCCCATGCGCTCCTCGGCCATCGCGCCGAACACGTAAAGGAACAGCAGGTTCCCCAGCAGGTGCAGCCAGCTGCCGTGCACGAACAGCGCCGTGAACGGAGTGGCCAGGGCGGGCGCGGAGCCCTCCCACAGCTCGGCGGGGATCACCCCCCACCGCTCGAAGTACGCGGCCTGCGCGGCGAGCAGCGCCTCCTCGCTCCGGTGGGCGGCGCCGCCGAACCCGGAGAGCGGGCTGATCAGGAAGACCACCCCGCAGACACCGATCAGCCCGTACGTGACCGGGGCGCCGCTCGACACCGCCGCGTCCCGGATCCTGCCGGCCGTGGTCCGCCATTCGGCCTGCCGCCACTCGATCATGTACAGAGCATGACGTACCGGTCGGGAACGGGATGGAGCGCCTCGCCGTGCCGATGCCTATACGCGAGGCCGTAGGGTTACGCCAGGACTTCCGCAGTTCGACGGCGCACCGCGAGATCCTTGACGTAGACAGGTGGAGTCGCGGCGGCGCGCCCGGCGCGGGCTCCTGGAAACGACGAAAGAGGACGCAAACGATGACGACGGTTCCCCTGCCGACGGACTCGACCCGCTGGCGCTGCACCCTGTGCGGCAACCTCACGCGCTTCGACGTGACCCGCTCCTCCAAGGTCGTGGAGTACGTGCACCTCGACCTGGCCGGTGAGTCGAGTGTCGAGGAGCGGGAGGTCGTCAGTGAGACCATCGAGTCGGTCCGCTGTCGTTGGTGCAACGCGGTGGACCAGATCGAACTGGTGGACAGGCCGGGTGCCGCTTCCTGAGGGAGCGCACCCTTCGACATATCTATGGGGTGACGGACGGTGGATCAGCCGACCAGCGGCGCCGGACCGGCCGATGAGGCCGACGGCGGTGCAGAGGCGCTCGGCCGTCCGCTGCCCGAAGGCGTGCGACGGCGGGTGATCGCGCTGGTCTCGGACGCCTTCGGCGCCCTGACCGTCGCCGAACTCCCCGCCCAGCTGCGGCAGTACGCCCGGTTCACCCCGACCCGGCGGGCGAAGTTCGCGGGGAACGCGATGGCCGCCGCGCTGGAGAGCGACGCCGTCTTCCGGCAGCGGATCGGTGAGCGGCTCGGCCAGTCCCAGCCCGAGCTGACCGGTGCGCTGGAGGCGGGCGCGCCGCCCGCCGCCGCCGATCCCCTCGATGTGGCCGCGGCCGCCTACGTGCTGCGCCCGGCCGGCTGGGTCAAGCTGGTCGAATCGGCCGGCGAGGAGGTCCAGCGCGCAGACGCGGAACGGGCGGACGAGGAGACCCGGCGGGAACTGGACCAGCTGCGCGAGGAGCTGGAGCGGGCCCGCGCCCACACCCGTACCGAGACCGAGCGGCTGCGCACCGAGCTGGAGGCGGCCCGCAAGGAGGCCGAGTCGCTGCACCGCAAACTGCGCAGCGCGCTCAGCGAGGTGAAGCGCGGCGAGGCCGCCCTGCGCCGCAGCGCCGCCGAGACCGACACCGTACGGGCCGAGTCCGCCGCCCAGCTCTCCGCCGTGGAGAGCGAGTCGCGTCGGCTCAAGGGGCGGCTGGGGGAGGCCGAGGCGGCGCTGGAGGCGAGCCGCCGCGCCGCCCGTGAGGGCCGCTCGGTGGAGGACATGCGACTGCGGCTGCTCCTGGACACCGTGCTGGACGCGGCCGCGGGGCTGCGGCGGGAGCTGGCGCTCCCCCCGGCGACCACGCATCCCGCCGACACCGTGGACGCGCTGGAGCCGGGCCGGATGTCGCCCAAGGACATTGCCGCGCGCGCTCTTTCGGAGACCGATCCGGCGCTGCTGGACCAGCTGCTCGCCCTGCCGCAGGCGCACCTCATCGTGGATGGCTACAACGTCACCAAGACCGGCTATCCCCAGATGCCGTTGGAGAAGCAGCGGTTGCGGCTGCTGGGCGGGCTCTCGGTGCTCGCGGCGCAGACCGGCGCCGAGATGACCTGCGTCTTCGATGGCGCCGAACTGGCCGCCCCGGTCCTGCTCGCCCCGCCGCGCGGCGTACGGGTGCTGTTCAGCAAGCCCGGCGTCACGGCGGACGAGGTGATCCGCCAACTCGCCCGCGCGGAACCGCCCGGGCGGCCCGTGGTGGTCGTCTCCACCGACCGCGAGGTGGCGGACGGTGTGGCGAAGGCCGGGGCGCGTCCGGTCGCGTCCGTCTTGCTCCTCAAGCGCCTTTCACGCGTCTAAAGGGTTTTGGGTGGCATGTGTGACATGCCGGATTTCTGGGAACGTACCGTCAAGTCGCCGCTACACGCGGTGGGGTGAGAGTAAAGAGTTGCCTGGTGTGACGAGAAAAATCCTGTGAGGATTTGAACTGATCACAAGATGGTCACTAGGGTCAGGCCTCGAACCTTCGCACGGTTGACCACCCATTGGGGGTGGCGGCGAAGGAACCGCCGAGTCCGTCATGTGCACGGAGCCGGGGATCCTGTCCCCCACAAGCCCGGTAGGCGGCTCTGAGGAAGAAGGAGCTCGCCTTCGTGGCGTCCCACCGTCGTCCCAAGCAGCCGAGCCGCACCCGCGTGACCGTGCTCACCGCGACCGCCGCCGCGGCCGTGGCCCTGACCTCCCAGGCCGCCCACGCCGACCCCAAGCCGAGCAAGAGCGAAGTCAAGGCGAAGGTCGACAAGCTCTACCACGAGGCCGAGGCCGCCACCGAGAAGTACAACGGGGCCAAGGAGCAGCAGGACAACCTGAAGAAGGAAGTCGACGCGCTCCAGGACAAGGTCGCCCGCGGTCAGGCCGAGCTCAACACGCTCCGCACCGAGCTGGGTTCGATCGCCACCGCGCAGTACCGCTCCGGCGGCATCGACCCGTCGGTCGCGCTCTTCCTCGCCTCGGACCCGGACAGCTTCCTCGACCAGGCCTCCGCGCTCGACCAGCTGACGGTCAAGCAGACGGAAGCGCTGCAGAAGATCCAGTCCAAGCAGCGCACCCTCGCCCAGCAGCGCAAGGAGGCCCAGGACAAGCTCGGCGACCTCGCCGACGTCCGCAAGGCGCTCGGCGAGAACAAGAAGAAGTACCAGGGCAAGCTGGCCGACGCCCAGCAGCTCCTCAACACGCTGACGCAGGCCGAGCGGGCCAAGATGCAGCAGGACGAGCAGCGCGCCAGCCGTGCCGCCAGCGACCGGGTCGAACTCGGCAACGAGGCCCCCGCGTCCAACCGCGGCGCCGCCGCCCTGGCCGCCGCCGCCACGCAGATCGGCAAGCCGTACGTCTCCGGCGGCTCCGGCCCCAACTCCTACGACTGCTCCGGACTGACGCAGTGGGCCTTCGCCCAGGCCGGCGTCTCCATCACCCGGACCACGTACACCCAGCAGCACGACGGCCAGCGGATCGGACGCAGCCAGCTCAAGCCGGGCGACCTGGTCTTCTTCAACGGCCTGTCGCACGTCGGCTTCTACGCCGGCAACAACCAGATCCTGCACGCCCCGAAGCCGGGCACCGTAGTCCGCTACGAGTCGATGGACTACATGGGCACCTTCCAGTTCGGCGTCCGCGTCTGACCGGACCGCGCCGGGCGGCACGCCACGGCACGCCCGAACGAGGGAATCGCCGCGCACCACGCTGACGCCCCCGCCCCGCCGGAGACCAAGGTCACCGGCGGGGCGGCGGCTTTCGGGCCCCTCTTCCGACCGCGGCGCGGTCTTTGGCCGGTGCGTAGTCGTCCGATTACTGTCTGGCTGCTGCGCAGCTCCCGGACTCCGTCCGCCCGCCCGGGCGGCAGGGGCTGTGCACCACCGCGTCAGCGGAAGGGAGTGCGGCTACCAGTGGTGTCCCATCGCCGTTGCACACAGTCCGGCTTCACCAGAGGCGTCCGGGTCACGGTCGTCTCGGCGGCCGCCGCCACCGCGGCCGCCACTCTGACCGGGGCCCCGGCGAGCGCCGACCCGAAGGAGACCCGGGAGAGCGCCAAGGCCGCCGTCGACCGCCTCTACGAGGAGGCCGAGCAGGCCACCGAACGCTTCAACGCGGCCGGGGAGCACGTGAAGCGGCTGCGCGGCGAGGCGGACCGCGCCCAGGACGCCACGGCCCGGGGCCAGGAACGCGTCAACGAGATGCGCAACGCGCTCGGCGCGATGGCGGGTGCCCAGTACCGCACCGGCACCATCGACCCGTCGGTCGCCCTGCTGCTCTCCGCCGACCCGGACACCTACCTGGAGCAGGCCGCCGCCCTCGACCGGGCCGGCGCCCGCCAGGCGATGACCCTGGACAAGCTGCGGCACGCCCAGCGGGGGCTCGCCCAGACCCGCGCCGAGACCACCCGTGCCCTGATCGACCTGGAGCGCAACCGGGCCGCCGTCACCCGCCACAAACGCGCCGTCGAGGCCAAGCTCCGCGAGGCCCGCCGGCTGCTGGACTCGCTGCCGCCCGAGGAACGCGCCTCCTTCGACCGGGCCACCCGCTCCGGCCGCGAGGGACTGCCCGACCTCGCCGGCGCCGCCCCCGGCTCGGCCCGCGCGATGTCCGCCGTGGCCGCCGTCCACCAGGCGCTCGGGAGACCCTACGTCTGGGGTGCCAACGGGCCCTCCGGATTCGACTGTTCCGGCCTGATGCAGTGGGCCTACGCCCAGGCCGGGGTGAGCCTGCCCCGCACCTCCCAGGCCCAGCGCCACGCGGGCCGCATGGTGCCCCTCTCCCAGGCCCGGCCCGGTGACCTGGTCACCTACCGGGCGGACGCCAGCCACATCGGCATGTACGTCGGCAACGGCCAGGTCATCCACGCCCCCTACCCCGGCGCCGCGGTCCGCTACGATCCGGTCGGCATGATGCCCGTCTCCTCGGTCACCCGGATCTGACCGTACGATCGGCAGGGTGGCCGTACGAGGACGTGACGCGCGCGGGGGAGGCCCCCGGGGACGGCGGCGTGCGGCGGGCCTGCTGCTCGCCACGCTCCTGACCGCGTCCGCCTGCACGGCCTCCGCCGACCCGGACACCTTCCTCACCACCGGCGCCCTCGACGCCACCCTGGAGCGCCGCGCGGCGGCCGTCCTCGCCCACGACCCGGCGGGCTACCTCGACGGCCTCGCCCCGGACGCCGCGAAGCTGCGGGCCGCCCAGCGCACCGAACTGGACCGGCTCGCCGACGTACCGCTGAAGTCGTGGACGTACGACGTCAAGGACATCACCGAGCAGGACGGGCGGTGGGCCACCGCCGAGGTGGAGCTGCGCTACCGGATCGACGGCTACGACACCGCCCCGGTCGCCACCCGCCGCGTCCTGGAGCTGATGCGCGTCGGCGACCGCTGGTACATCACCGCCGATCGGCCCGCCGAGGGCGCCTCCGGGCAGCTGTGGCAGCAGGGGGACGTGGAGGTCGTCCAGGGCGCCCACAGCATCGTCCTGGGCGTCGGACGGGGCGAGGAGGAGCTGCGGCAGATCGCCGACACCGTGGACCTCGCCGTACCGGCCGTCTCGGACGCCTGGCCGCGCCCCTGGAACCGCCGGGTGGTCGTCCTCGTCCCGGACTCCGTCGAGTCCATGGCAGGGCTGCTCGGCTCGCCGGAGGCCAGCTACCGGGGCATCGCCGCCGTCACCACCGGCGAGGTCGGCGGCACCGGCGAACGCCCAGCCATCGCCGACCGGGTGATCGTCAACCCGCAGGCGTACGCCACCCTCGGCAGCTTCGGGCAGCGGATCGTCCTGACCCATGAGACGACCCATGTCGCCACCCGGTCCAGCACCTCCACCGCCACCCCGGTCTGGCTCTCCGAGGGCTTCGCCGACTGGACCGCCTACCGGGGCGAGGACCGCGCCGCCGACACCGTCGCCCCCGAACTGGCCGAGGCCGTCCGCAGCGGCCGGACCCCCGCCGAACTCCCCGCCGACCCGGACTTCGGCTTCGACGGCGACCCGGCGAAGCTCGCGGGGGCGTACGAGGGCGGCTGGCTGGCCTGCGAGCTGATCGCGGAGCGGTGGGGCAAGGAGAAGCTGATCGCCTTCTACGAGGCCGTGGGCGCGCACGACGGGCGGCAGGGGGCGGTGGAGAAGGCCCTGAAGGCGGTGCTCGACACCACCCCCGAGCAGTTCACCGCCGACTGGCGCGACTACCTCGCCACCCGGCTCGGCTGACCCTCCACCGCGTCCGGGACGGCCTCCGCCCGCGGCCTCCCCGGCACCGTCGACCGCCACAGCCGCCGCGCCGCGATCAGCGAGGCCGCCACCAGCAGCCCGTTCCGTACGACCAGGAGCGTCACCCCGCGCGCGTCGCTGGCCACCACATGGCCGAAGCCGATCGGGAACTCCAGCAGCGTCACCCCGGCGGCCACCAGTACCAGGACCGCGGGCAGGGTCATCGCCGTCCCCCGGAACACCAGGCACACCGCCGCCAGACCGACCAGCCACACCACGTACTGCGGGCTGATCACCCGGCTGGTCACCGTGAACAGCAGCACCGCCGTGAACGCCGCCTCGGCCGGGGTGCGCACCGTGAAGAGGCGCGCCCGCAGCCGCCACAGCAGCAGCCAGCCCAGCGCCAGGACCGCGAGCCCCAGCGCCAGCGTCGACATCAGCTCCACGTGCGGCCCGACGAACTCCATCGAGCCGTACCGCAGCTCGACCCGCCCCGCCCAGCCGAACTGCCGCGCGAGGTGGAAGACCAGCGCCCCCAGCGACTCGATCTCGGTGCCCCGGTCCCGCTGGAAGGCCAGGAACGCGAACGCCCCGGGCATCCACAGTGCGAACGCCGCCGCGAGCCCGGCCGCGCTCAGCGCCGCCGAGGTCCAGGCCGCCCGGGTCGGACGCCCCTTGCGCACCCCCACCAGCAGCAGCGCCGGCCACCCCTTCAGCAGCGCCCCGAACGCGGCCAGCGCCCCCAACGCCCGGGGTCTGCGCACGCCCGCCAGCAGCGCCGCCACCGCGACCGCCGTCACCATCAGGTCGTAGCGGGCGTAGACCGTGGGGCCCAGCAGCGGCACCCCCACGACCCACACCCAGGCGCCCGCCGCCCTTGTGCCCGGCCGCCGCCCCGCGTACAGCAGCAGCCCCAGCACCAGCGCGTCGCAGACCAGCACCAGCACGAAGAACGCGGTCGCGTACTCCCAGAACGGCAGCAGGGCGGGGGAGAGGACGGCCAGGGCCGCCCCGGGCGGGTACTGCCAGGTGACGTCGTCCAGCGGATACGTGCCGGTCAGCAGGACCTCGTACCAGCCCCGGTAGATCACCGAGACGTCCACCGTGACGTCCGGGCCGGCCACGGTGACCACCTTGAACACGCAGGCCAGCAGCCAGACCCGGGTCAGCGCCCACACCGCGTACGGCCACGGTCCGGTGCCGGTGGGTGCTCGTCCCGTCGTCATCGCCGCCCTCGTCGTCGCTCGTTCCCGGCCGCCCCCCCGGCGGTTCATGATGCCGTCGGGAGAGCGGGTCAGCGGTGAAGCGCGGCCGTTCGGTACTGTCGGCGGCGATGGACAAGACCTTGATCGTGACCAACGACTTCCCGCCCCGCCCCGGTGGCATCCAGGCGTTCCTGCACAACATGGCGCTGCGCCTCGATCCCGAGAGGGTCGTCGTCTACGCCTCCACCTGGAAGCGCGGCGAGGAGGGCACGGCGGCCACCGCCGCCTTCGACGCCGAGCAGCCGTATCCCGTGGTCCGCGACCGGACGACGATGCTGCTGCCGACCCCGCGTGCCACCCGCCGGGCCACCGAGCTGCTGCGCGAACACGGCTGCACCTCCGTCTGGTTCGGCGCCGCCGCCCCACTCGGCCTGATGGCCCCGGCGCTGCGCCGCGCGGGCGCCCGCCGCCTGGTGGCCACCACCCACGGCCACGAGGCGGGCTGGGCCCAACTGCCCGCCTCCCGGCAACTGCTGCGCCGGATCGGGGAGGGCACGGACACGATCACCTATCTCGGTGAGTACACCCGCTCCCGGATCGCCGCCGCGCTCACCCCCGACGCGGCCGGCCGCATGGTCCAACTGCCGCCCGGCGTCGACGAGAAGACCTTCCACCCGGGCTCCGGCGGCGACCGGGTCCGGGCCCGCCTCGGGCTCTCCGGCCGTCCGGTGGTCGTCTGCGTCTCGCGCCTGGTGCCGCGCAAGGGCCAGGACACCCTGATCCTGGCCATGCCCGCGATCCTGGCGCGGATCCCGGACGCGGTGCTGCTGATCGTGGGCGGCGGGCCGTACGCCAAGGACCTGGAGCGGCTCGCGGAGCAGACCGGGGTGCAGGACTCGGTGCGCTTCACCGGCCCGGTGCCCTGGGCGGAACTGCCCGCGCACTACGGGGCCGGGGACGTCTTCGCGATGCCCTGCCGGACCCGGCGCGGCGGGCTCGACGTGGAGGGGCTCGGGATCGTCTACCTGGAGGCGTCCGCGACCGGGCTGCCTGTGGTGGCCGGCGACTCCGGGGGCGCCCCGGACGCGGTGCTCGACGGCGAGACCGGGTGGGTGGTGCGCGGCGGCAGTGCCGAGGAGTCGGCGGACCGGATCGTCACGCTGCTCGGCGATCCGGAGCTGCGGCAGCGGATGGGGGAGCGCGGCCGGGCCTGGGTCGAGGAGAAGTGGCGCTGGGACCTGCTCGCGGAGAAGCTCAAGACGCTGTTGTGACCGTACGGCGGCGGGCCGGATGCGGAGCCCGCCGCCCGGCTCACACTTACGCCGAAGGGCCCGCGCTGTGCGAAAAGCGCGGGCCCTCCGGCGTACCCCTCAGGCGCGGTAGATCGACTCCACCTCGTCCGCGAAGTCCTTCGCCACCACGTTCCGCTTCAGCTTCAGCGACGGGGTGATGTGGCCCGCCTCCTCGGTGAACTGGGTGGGCAGAATACGGAACTTACGTACCGACTCCGCCTTCGAGACCGCCGAGTTCCCGTCGTCCACCGCCCGCTGCACCTCGGCCAGCAGCTCCGCGTCCTCGCGCAGCGACAGGGCCGTCGAGCCGGCCGGCTTGCCGTTCTCCTCGGCCCAGCGGCTCAGGAACTCCTCGTCCAGGGTGACCAGCGCGCCGACGAACGGGCGGCCGTCGCCGACCACCATGCACTCGGCGACCAGGGCGTGGGCGCGGATCCGGTCCTCGATGACGGCCGGAGCGACGTTCTTGCCGCCCGCCGTCACGATGATCTCCTTCTTGCGGCCGGTGATCGCGAGGTAGCCGTCCTCGTCCAGCGTGCCGATGTCCCCGGTGTGGAACCACCCGTCGGCCAGCGCCTCGGCGGAGGCCGCCTCGTTGTTCCAGTAACCGGTGAACAGGTGCTCGCCGTGCAGCAGCACCTCGCCGTCGTCCGCGATCCGCACGACCGATCCGGGCAGCGGCTGGCCGACCGTGCCGATCTTCGGCCGGTCCCACGGGTTGAACGCGGTGGCCGCGCACGACTCGGTCAGGCCGTACCCCTCCAGGACCGTGAAGCCGATGCCCCGGTAGAAGTGGCCCAGCCGCTCGCCCAGCGGCGCGCCGCCGGAGATCGCGTACTCGCCCCGGCCTCCGAGGACCGCGCGGAGCTTGCCGAAGACCAGCTTGTCGAAGAGCTTGTGCTTGAGCTTCAGACCCAGCGTCGGGCCCTGCGGGGTGGACAGCGCCCGGCTGTAGGCGATCGCCGTGTCGGCGGCCCGGTCGAAGATCTTGCCCTTGCCGTCCGCCTGCGCCCTGGCGCGGGCCGCGTTGTAGACCTTCTCGAAGACCCGGGGCACGCCCAGGATCAGCGTCGGCCGGAACGAGGCCAGCTCGTCGGTGAGGTTCTTGATGTCCGGGACGCAGCCGAGCTTGATCGGGGCCATCACCGAGGCCACCTCGACCAGCCGGCCGAAGACGTGCGCGGCGGGCAGGAACAGCAGCACCGAGCACTCGCCCGTACGGAACAGCGGCTTCAGCCGCTCCACCACGTTGCCGCACTCCGCGAAGAAGCTGCGGTGGGTGAGCACACAGCCCTTCGGGCGGCCCGTGGTGCCCGAGGTGTAGACGATCGTCGCCGGGTCGTCCGCCTTGGCGCTGACCATCCGCAGGTCCATGGTCTCGTCCGAGACCCCGGCACCCGCCTTGCCGAGCGCCTCCACGGCGCCCGCGTCGATCTGCCAGACATGCTCCAGCTCCGGCAGGGAGTCCCGTACGGAGGCCACGGCCGCGGCGTGCGCGTCGCTCTCCACGAGCACCGCCACCGCCCCGGAGTCACCGAGGATCCACTGCACCTGCTCGGCGGAGCTGGTCTCGTACACCGGCACGGTCACCGCGCCCGCGCTCCAGATCGCGAAGTCCAGCAGCACCCACTCGAAACGGGTGCGCGACATCAGGGCGACCCGGTCGCCGGGCTGCACACCCGAGGCGATCAGCCCTTTGGCGGCGGCTCTCACCTCGGCCAGGAACTGGGTGGCGCTGACGTCCGTCCAGACGCCGGCCACCTTGCGGCTCATCACCGCGACTTCGGGATGCTGAGCGGCATTGCGGCGGATGAGATCCGTCAGGTTGCCGTCCGTCGGGACCTCGTACAGGGCCGGAAGGCTGAACTCGCGCAAGACTGCTGCTCCTCATCGGGCTCCGGTGCCACGGCTCTGTGTGACGCACCGGCTGCGGTCCAAGATTGGCGGGTGCTCAGTGGGGTGAGCACGACTGGACTGCCCGGACGTTACCCACCGGTACTCGGTTCCGGATAGGGGGTTCCGGCCAGATGTCTTATGCATCACACATATAAATGGCCCTTTCGCGCACAGTAGTCCACTGCCGTCCCGACGTGGAAGTAACCGCAGGTCCGGACGGTCTACCAGGGACGGAAGCCGCGCTCTAGGGTGATCGCATGCGAGGCAGCGAACCGGACAGCCGGGACCCGGGCGCCGGGCCGACCCGGATCCACGTGGTCAGCGACGTGCACGGCAACACCGAGGCCCTGGCCCGCGCGGGGGACGGCGCCGACGCGCTGATCTGCCTCGGTGACCTGGTCCTCTTCCTCGACTACGCGGACCACTCGCGCGGCATCTTCCCCGACCTGTTCGGCAGGGAGAACGCGAGCCGCATCGTCGCCCTGCGCACCGCCCGCCGCTACGACGAGGCCCGCGCCTTCGGCCGCGAGCTGTGGGCCGGCCGTGACCGCAACACCGAGATCCTCGCCGCCGTACGCAAGCAGTACGCCGAACTCTTCGCGGCCTTCCCCACTCCGACGTACGCCACCTACGGCAACGTCGACGTCCCCGGCCTCTGGCCCGAGTACGCCCGCCCCGGCACCACCGTGCTCGACGGCGAACGCGTAGAGATCGGCGGCCGGGTCTTCGGCTTCGTCGGCGGCGGCCTCAAGACCCCGATGAACACCCCGTACGAGATCAGCGACGAGGAGTACGCCGCCAAGGTCGAGGCGCTCGGCCCGGTCGATGTCCTCTGCTCGCACATCCCGCCCGAGGTCCCCGAGCTCACCTACGACACCGTCGCCCGCCGCTTCGAACGCGGCAGCACCGCCCTGCTGGAGGCGATCCGCGCCACCCGTCCCCGGTACGCGCTTTTCGGCCATGTTCACCAGCCGTTGGTCCGCCGGATGCGCATCGGTACCACCGAGTGCGTCAACGTCGGCCACTTCGCCTCGACCGGAACGCCCTGGGCGCTGACCTGGTGAGCGCGGGCGGCCGGGGCGTGGACCGGAGCGCCCCGGGCACGCGATAGCCTGCACAGCGGCAGGCTCCTGCCGACAGCGACCGGTATCACCGCACTGGAGGGCCACGGCGATGGCTGAACACACCAGCTCGAGCATCACGATCGAGGCGGCACCGGCCGACGTCATGGGCGTGATCGCCGACTTCGCCCGCTACCCGGAGTGGACCGGCGAGGTCAAGGAGGCCGAGGTCCTCTCCACCGACGACCAGGGCCGCGCCGAGCAGGTCCGCCTCGTCCTCGACGCCGGAGCGATCAAGGACGACCACGTCCTCGCCTACACCTGGACCGGCCGGAACGAGGTCAGCTGGAGCCTCGTCAAGTCCCAGATGCTGCGCTCCCTGGACGGCACCTACGCCCTCACCCCCGTCGCCGGCGGCGAGCGCACCGAGGTCACCTACCGGCTCGCCGTCGACGTCAAGATCCCGCTGCTCGGCATGATCAAGCGCAAGGCCGAGAAGGTCATCATCGACCGCGCCCTCGCAGGTCTGAAGAAGCGCGTCGAGTCCGCCCCCAAGGCCTGAGCGACATGCGTACGGTCCTGGTCACCGGCCCCGGCGGCGCGGGCCGTACCACCGTCGCGGCGGCCACCGCGCTGGCCGCCGCGAGCCGCGGCGGCCGCACCCTGCTGCTCTCCGCCGAGGCCATACCCGGCTTCCCGGCCGCCACCGGACCCACCCCGGTCACCGACCGCCTCGACCACGTCCGCATCGACTCCGGCGAGCACTTCCGCGCCGAACTCACCGAGCTGCAGAACCGTGCCTCCGGCGTCCTGGACCTGCTCGGCGCGGGCCGGCTCGACGGCGAGGAGCTCACCGAGATCCCCGGCTCCCCGCAGCTCGCCCTGCTGCACACGCTGCGCCGCGCCGCCGAGGGCGACCTGTCCGGCTACGACACCCTCGTCGTCGACCTCCCGCCGCTGACCGAGGCCCTGGCCCTGCTCGCCCTCCCCGAACAGCTGCGCCGCTATCTGCGCCGGCTGCTCCCCGCCGAACGCCAGGCCGCCCGCGCCCTGCGCCCCGTCCTCGCCCAGCTCGCCGGGGTCCCGATGCCCGCCCAGTGGCTGTACGAGGCCGCCGCCCGCAAGGACGAGGAGCTGGCCGCCGTCCAGGCCCTCATCGAGGACGGGGCCACCACGCTCCGGCTGGTCGCCGAGCCAGGACCGGCCGCCGAGGACGCCCTGCGCACCGCCCGGACCGGCCTCGCCCTGTACGGACTGCGGGCCGATCTGCTGGTCGCCTCCCGGGTGCTGCCCCGGCACTCCTCGGACCCCTGGTTCGCCGCGCTCGCCGCCCAGCAGGAGAAGTGCCTGGACCACTGGCACCAGGACGTGGCCCCGGACCTGCCCGTGCACGAGGCCGCCCACCTGGGCCGCGACCCCGAGGGCACGGGTGACCTGGCCGCGCTGGAGATCCCCGCCCCCGACGACCGGACGCCCGGCCGGGCCGACGACCCCTGGTGGACCGAGGAGGAGCAGGACACCGAGGACGGGACCACGACCATCGCCTGGTGCCTGCCGCTGCCCGGGGCCGCCAAGGAGGACCTGCGCCTGGTCCGACGGGGCGACGAACTGCTCCTGACCGTCGGCCCCTTCCACCGGATCGTGCGGATCGCCTCCGCGCTGCGCCGCTGCACCGTCTCCGGCGCCGCCCTGGCCGACGGGGTGCTCCGGGTCCGGTTCGCCCCGGACCCGGCCCTGTGGCCGCGCACCTCCTGAACGCCGTGCGGCCATTCGGGTAACGTCGGTAGTACGTGAACCGCAGGCCGACCGTCGGCCTGCCGCGTCGCAGGAGTCCGCCATGAGTGAAGCCACCGATCGTCCCGTCGACGGCGACGCGTGGGCCGACGCCTGCGCCGAGGACCTCGCGGCCGAGAAGGCCCGCCGCCGCGCGCAGTACGGCCCGCCGCCCGGATCCGCCGCCGAGGAGCTGCGCAAGCTGGTCGACGCCGTCGCCGACAAGGTCTCCTCGCTCCAGACCCCGCTGTTCGGCGTCGCCGCCCCCGCGGTCCAGCAGGCCATCCGGCAGGCGAAGTCCGCCGTGGAACCCGTCATCGAACGCAACCCCCAGGTCTTCGACCACCTCGCCGCCGCGGGCAACGAACTGCTCGCCGCCTACCGCTCCGCGGTGGAGGGCCAGGAGAGCCGCTGGACCCGCACCACCGAGGGCGCCTCGGGTACCGCGGGCCCCTCGAAGAAGGCTGCCGACGACCCGTCCGACCCCCGGGACGAGGGCCCTTCCGGCACCGAACGCATCGACCTGGACTGACCGGCTCCGGCCGGTACCGGGCGCGGCCTCGGGTACGGTTGCCCCTAGCGGGGCTCGACCGAAACTGAGGGATTCATGGGACTCACCATCGGCGTCGATATCGGCGGCACGAAGATCGCGGCTGGAGTGGTCGACGAAGAGGGCCGGATCCTCTCGACGTTCAAGGTGGCGACCCCGCCGACGGCCGAAGGCATCGTCGACGCGATCTGCGCGGCGGTCGCCGGGGCGAGCGAGGGCCACGACGTGGAGGCCGTCGGCATCGGCGCCGCCGGTTACGTCGACGACAAGCGCGCCACCGTCCTCTTCGCACCGAACATCAACTGGCGTCACGAGCCGCTCAAGGACAAGGTCGAGCAGCGCGTCGGCCTGCCCGTCGTCGTCGAGAACGATGCCAACGCCGCAGCCTGGGGCGAATACCGCTTCGGGGCCGGCCAGGGCCACGACGACGTCATCTGCATCACGCTCGGCACCGGCCTCGGCGGCGGCATCATCATCGGCAACAAGCTGCGCCGCGGACGCTTCGGCGTGGCCGCCGAGTTCGGCCACATCCGGGTCGTCCCGGACGGTCTGCTCTGCGGCTGCGGCAGCCAGGGCTGCTGGGAGCAGTACGCCTCCGGCCGCGCCCTCGTGCGGTACGCCAAGCAGCGCGCCAACGCCACCCCCGAGAACGCCGCCGTCCTGCTCGGCCTCGGCGACGGCTCGGTGGACGGCATCGAGGGCAAGCACATCAGCGAGGCCGCCCGCCAGGGCGACCCGGTGGCCATCGACTCCTTCCGCGAGCTGGCCCGCTGGGCCGGCGCCGGACTGGCCGACCTCGCCTCGCTGTTCGACCCGTCCGCGTTCATCGTCGGCGGCGGCGTCTCGGACGAGGGCGAGCTCGTCCTCGACCCGATCCGCAAGTCGTTCCGGCGCTGGCTGATCGGCGGCGAATGGCGCCCGCACGCCCAGGTGCTCGCCGCCCAACTCGGCGGCAAGGCAGGGCTCGTGGGCGCGGCCGACCTGGCCCGCCAGGGCTGAGTCCCGTACGGCACGACGCATCGGACGCCCGCCGCCGCCCTTCCTCCGGGGCTGCGGCACCCGATCTGGTCCTCGTCCAGGAGGCCCCGCGCTTCTTCCGCTGGCGCAAGGCCGCCGCCCGGCTCGCGAAGAGCAGCGACCTGGTGGTGCTGAGCGGCGGGGCCACCGCCGCCGGACCCCTGCTGCTGTGCTCGCTGCGGGCGAGGGTCGAGCGCACCGAGGACGTCCTGCTGCCCCTCACCCCCGGCCTGCACCGCCGGGGCTTCGCCACCGCCGTCGTGCGGATCGCCGGGGCCCGGCTCGGGGTGCTGAGCTGCCATCTGAGCCTCCAGCGCGACGAACGCCTCGCCCAGGCGGACCTGCTGCTGGAGCGGCTGGCCTCGATGGGCGTGGAGCACGCGGTGGCGGGCGGCGACCTCAACGACGTACCGACGGGGAAGGCGTTCCGGCATCTGGCCGGGCCGCTCCAGGACTGCCGGGCCGTCGCCCCGTGGGGCGGCGAGCTGACGTTCCCGCCCGACGAGCCCCGTAAGCGCATCGACGCCGTCTTCGCGACCCCGGGCATCGAGGTGCTCGGCTGCGGGGTGCCGAGCGGGCTGCCGGGGGTGGGCGAGGACGATCTGAGGGCGGCCACGGACCATCTGCCGGTCCTGGCCGCCCTCAGAGTGCCTGCCGCGAAGTGAGCTACACGACCGCGCCGCGCCCCGGGTCGCCGTAGGTGTCGTCATCGTCGTCGTGCGGCATCCGGGCCACCAGGGTGGCGAAGCCGCCGAGGAAGCCGCCGATGCAGAGCGTGGTGAGCCACCACGTCATCTCCCACTGGAACAGCACCGCGATCAGCATCAGCACCGGCCCGCCGATCACCGCGAGCCAGGCGAACTTCGCCGTGACGTCCGCCTCCGGCAGCGGCGGCGGCTCCGGCGGCACGAAATGGCCCTCGTCCCCGTCGTCCGGCTCGTCGATGCCGTCGTCCTTGGACTCGGGCAGTTCGTAGTCACGGGGGCCCGCGACGCCGGGCGCGAAGACCACCGAGCTGCCCAGCGCCTTCTTCTCCGGCGGCTTCGGGGGCGCCTTGTCGGGCCCCTTGTCCGCCGGGTCCCCGGCGGAGCCGTCGCCGGACCCCGTCACATTGCGCTGGTCGTCCTCCAGCAGGGCCAGGTCCTCGATGGACTTGAACGGCTTGGCGCCCGGCGGGTCCGGCGGCTCCTCCCCGTACCCCGCGACGATCGCGGCCCATGCCGCGTCCTCGTCGATCGCCCGCTCCTGCTCCGCTCCCTCGGACCCCGCCGGCTTCGTCCCCTCCGGGACGGCCGCGGGCTCCGTGGGGCGCGGTTCGCGCTCCTCGTCGCTGCCTGTGCGTTCCGCGTCGTGCTCAGCCACCGGACGTGCTCCCCTTCATCCCGACGTTCGGTGCGAGACGGCCGATGAACCGGTAGCTCTCATCGAAGATCCGCTCCGCATCATGGTCCAACGTCGCCACGTGGTAGCTCTGTTCCAGCAGTATCTCGGAAACATCCGTGGAGGAGATCCGGCTGAGGATCCGCGCGCTGTCGGCGGGCGGCACGACATGGTCCTGCGGGCTGTGCAGCAGCACCACCGGCTGGGTCACCTGCGGCAGCTCCCCGTCGACCAGACGGAAGAACTTCCGCAGTGAGTGCGCGGCGTGCAGCGGCACCTTGCTGTAGCCCACCTCGTGCGACCCCGGCAGCGCGATGTCGTCGGCCACGCCCTTCGTCGTCCGCACCAGATGACGGGCGACCGGCAGCGCGTACGCCGAGAGGCCGTGCACCTTGTTGGCCGGGTTGACCAGCACCAGACCGCTGATCGTGTCCCCGTGCTTGGCCGCGAGCCGCAGGGACAGCGCGCCGCCCATGGAGAGCCCGAAGACGAAGACCTGCTCGCACCTCTCCGCGAGGGCCCGCAGCTCCCGGTCCACCTCCGCGTACCAGTCCTGCCAGCCGGTGGCCGCCATGTCCTCCCAGCGGGTGCCGTGGCCCGGCAGCAGCGGCAGCGAGACCGTCAGTCCGCGCTCGGCGAGATAGTCCGCCCAGGGACGCAGCGACTGCGGGGATCCGGTGAAGCCGTGGCAGAGGAGGACGCCGACCTCTCCGCCCTCGTGGCGGAACGGCTCGGCTCCAGGGAGGACCGGCACCAGGGTCTCCTGTTCGTGGGACGGGGCGGGAGGGCGCACCTGGGGGAGTGCTTGACGGATGACTTCACCGTACGCGACCGGACCGACACCGACCAGGGCCTTCACGCCCCCACGCAGCGCTCCGCACGGCCCGGCCGGGGAGGCGGGTCCCCCTGCCGGGCAGCGGCCGCGACGGCGGCACAGGCTAATCTCTAGCGACAGCACACAGGAGGAACCAGAGTTGATCTACGGCGCCATGAAGTTCTCCATCGGCGGGTCCCTGAAGCTCGCCTTCCGGCCCTGGGTGGAGGGCCTGGAGAACATCCCCGAGCGCGGGCCCGCGATCCTCGCCAGCAACCACCTCTCGTTCTCCGACTCGTTCTTCCTCCCGGCCGTGCTGGACCGCAAGGTCACGTTCATCGCCAAGGCCGAGTACTTCACCTCGCCCGGTGTGAAGGGCAAGCTCACCGCCGCCTTCTTCAAGGGCGTCGGCCAGCTCCCCGTCGACCGCTCCGGAGCCCGCGGCGCCGGTGAGGCGGCGATCAAAGCGGGCATACAGGTCGTCGAGAGCGGCGGCCTCTTCGGCATCTACCCCGAAGGCACCCGCTCGCCCGACGGCCGCCTCTACCGCGGCAAGCCCGGCGGCCTCGCCCGGGTGGCCCTGGCCACCGGCGCCCCCGTCATCCCGGTCGCCATGATCGACACCGAGAAGATCCAGCCGCCCGGCCAGGTGATGCCCAAGCTCATGCGCCCCGGCATCCGGATCGGCAAGCCGCTGGACTTCAGCCGCTACCAGGGCATGGACGGCGACCGCTTCATCCTGCGCTCGGTGACCGACGAGGTCATGTACGAGATCATGAAGCTCTCCGGCCAGGAGTACGTGGACATCTACGCCACCGCTGCCAAGCGTCAGCTCGCCGACGAGGCGAAGGCCAAGGCCGAGGAGGCCAAGCGGCAGCGGAAGCAGGCCGCCGCGGGCAACGGAAACGGAACAGAACGGTCCGGCGCCTAACCGCGTCGTTGACCGTCCGGGGGGTGTGGCCATGGCCAAGCGTGAGCGGGTCGTACGGATGTCGGTCGAGCTGCCGCTGTGGCGTGCGCTGACGGGCTACCGCGTCCTGACGATGATCTACGCGGTACTGCTCGCGATCTTCGGCAAGGACAACCTCGGCCGGGAGAGGTTCGAGCGGCCCTGGGTCGCCGTCGCCTATCTGGTGTTCCTCTGCGTCTGGACGCTCGCCACCCTGCCCAAGGTCCGCTCGGCGGCGAACTGCACCAAACGCTTCCTCGGCGCCGACCTCGTCGTCGCGCTGACCGGCATCCTGCTCACCCCGCTCGCCGACGTCGACTCCCAGTCCTTCGACGGGCCGACGCTGCCGTCGATCTGGACGGCCGGCGCGGTCCTCGCCTTCGCCATCAAGGGCGGCTGGCGGTGGGCGGCCTTCGCCTCCACGTTCGTCGCCGCCGCCAATATCATCCAGCGCGGCGAGCCCAGCCGGGACACCTACCACAACGTCCTGCTGGTCTGGGTCGCCTCCATCGCCATCGGGTACGTCGTCGAGGTCGCCCGCGCCAGTGAGCGCACCCTCGCCCGCGCCCTGGAGATCGAGGCCGCCACCCGCGAACGCGAACGGCTCGCCCGCGACATCCACGACAGCGTGCTCCAGGTCCTCGCCATGGTCCAGCGCCGCGGCACCGCCATCGGCGGCGAGGCGGCCGACCTGGGCCGGATGGCCGGCGAACAGGAGGTCGCCCTGCGCACCCTGGTCTCCAGCGGCCTGGTACCTCCCACCCGGGTCTCCGAGGACGCGGCCGAGGGAGCCGTGGTCCGCACGGTCGAGATCGACGAGGAGGAGGGGCCCGCCGACCAGACCCCCTGCGACCTGCGCGCCCTGCTCGCCCCGCACGCCGGATCCCGCACGAGCTTCGCCGAGCCGGGCGCCCCGGTCCTGCTCCCCGCCGCCTCCGCCCGGGAGCTGGCCGCCGCCGTCAGCGCCGCCCTGGACAACGTCCGGGTGCACGCCGGCCCGGACGCCCAGGCGTGGATCCTGGTCGAGGACGAGCCGGACGAGGTGATCGTCACCGTCCGGGACGACGGCCCCGGCATCCCCGAGGGGCGGCTCGCCCAGGCGGAGGGCGAGGGGCGGCTCGGGGTGGCGCTCTCCATCCGCGGCCGGCTGCGCGACCTGGGCGGCACGGCAGAGCTGATCTCGGTGCCCGGCCAGGGCTGCGAGGTCGAGTTGAAGGTACCCAAAGCACCGAAGGTTTCCCGGGGGAAGGCAGGAACGGCCCGATGAGCACGAACACACCACAGAACGAGCAGGGGGCGGCGGACCGGCCCATCAGGGTCATGGTCGTCGACGACCACCCCATGTGGCGCGACGCGGTCGCCCGCGACCTCACCGAGTCCGGCTTCGACGTCGTCGCGACCGCCGGGGACGGCGCGCAGGCGGTGCGCCGGGCCAAGGCGGTGAGCCCGGACGTCCTCGTCCTCGACCTGAACCTCCCCGGCATGCCCGGCGTCCAGGTCTGCAAGGAGCTCGTCGGCTCCCACCCCGGCCTCCGCGTCCTGGTCCTCTCCGCGAGCGGCGAGCACGCCGACGTCCTGGAGGCGGTGAAGTCCGGGGCCACCGGCTATCTGCTGAAGTCCGCCTCCACCCAGGAGCTGACCGACGCCGTCCGCTCCACCGCGGCCGGCGACCCGGTCTTCACCCCGGGCCTCGCGGGCCTGGTCCTCGGCGAGTACCGCCGGCTCGCCTCCGACCCCGCACCGGTGGCGTCCGACGAGCCCAAGGCACCGCAGCTCACCGACCGGGAGACCGAGGTCCTGCGGCTGGTCGCCAAGGGCCTCTCGTACAAGCAGATCGCCGAACGGCTGGTGATCTCCCACCGCACGGTCCAGAACCATGTGCAGAACACCCTCGGCAAGCTCCAGCTGCACAACCGGGTGGAGCTCGTGCGGTACGCCATCGAGCGCGGCCTCGACGACGTCTGATCCGGCGGGGGCGGGGCCGTGGCCGTATATTCGGGCTGACCGGCCCTGCCCTGTCCCGTCCCCGGACACAGCTCGGGAGAATCCGTGGAAATCCTGGCCTTCGGTGTGCAGTCCGACGAGAAGCCCCTGATCGAGAAGGCCTTCGAGGGGGTGCACGAGGTCCGCTGCCTGGACGTCTTCCTCAACCGGGACACCGCCCCCATCGCGGCCGGCCACGAGATCATCTCCACGAGTGTCAACGCCGACCTGAGCGCCCCGGTGCTCCAGACGCTCGCCGCGGGCGGCACGCAGATGATCGCCCAGCGCTCCACCGGCTTCAACAACATCGACCTGGAGGTCGCCGAGCGGCTCGCCCTGCGTGTCGCCCGGGTCTCGTACTACTCGCCGTACTCGGTCGCCGAGTTCGCCTGGACGCTGGCCATGGCGGTCAACCGGCGCATCATCCGGGCCGCGAGCCGCACCCGGGACTTCGACTTCCGCCTCGACGGGCTGCTCGGCCGGGACATGCGCGGCCGCACCGTCGGCGTGCTCGGCACCGGCAAGATCGGCGAGGCGTTCACCCGGATCGCCCACGGCTTCGGCATGAAACTGCTCGGCTGGGACGTCGTCGAGAACCCGGCCTGCGCCGAGCTGGGCATGGAGTACGTGGCGAAGGAGCGGCTGTTCGCCGAGGCCGACCTGATCAGCCTGCACGTGCCGCTGCTGCCCAGCACCCAGCACCTCATCGACGAGGCCGCCCTCAAGGCGATGAGGGACGATGCGATCCTCGTCAACTCCAGCCGCGGCGGCCTCATCGACACCGCCGCCCTGGTCACCGAACTCCGCGCGGGCCGCTTCCTCGGCGTCGGACTCGACGTGTACGAGGCGGAGGCCGGGCTGTTCTTCCTCGACAAGTCCCTGGAGGGCATCGACGACGACACCCTCGCCCGGCTGGTGACCTTCCCCAACGTCATCGTCACCTCCCACCAGGCGTATTACACCGAGGACGCGGTGGGCCAGATCATCGACGCGACCGTTCAGAACGTCACCGACTACCTGGCCCGCCGCACCGGCGAGAACGTCCTCGTACCCAGGAATCCCTAGGCTCAGCCCGCCACGGGCAGCCCCGCCAGGAGCTCCGTCACGATCGCCGAGCCCCGCACGGTCAGCACCGACTCCGGGTGGAACTGCACCGAGGCGAAGCCCGGACCGCGCAGCGCGTGCAGCTCCCCGCTCTCCTCGTCCCGGCTCACCTCGATCCCGTGCGCGGCCAGCTCGGCGGCGGCCGGGCCGTCGCACCGGGCGGTGAAGCTGTTGTAGAAGCCCACCGTCTCCGGCCGCCCGAACAGCTCGATCCTGGTCTGCGCCCCCTGGTACGGCACCGCCTTGCGGACGATCTCCAGACCCAGCTCCGCCGCGATCAGCTCGTGCCCGAGGCAGACCCCCAGCAGCCCGTGCCGGTGGTCCCGCACCAGCTCGGCGGCGATCTCCCGCAGCAACCGCATCTTGGGGTCGGTGAGGTCGCCCGGGTTCCCCGGGCCGGGGCCCAGCACCACGGGCCCCCCGTGCGCACGGACCACCTCGCGCAGCCCCGGCTCGTCGTACCGGCGCACCGAGACGTCCAGCCCGGACGCCCGCAGCAGATGGGCCAGCATCGCGGTGAACGTGTCCTCCCCGTCCACCACCAGGGCGTGCCCGGACAGGTCCCGGACGCGCTCCTGCATCCGCAGCCAGAACGGGGCGAGCCCCCCGCGCCGGTCGTCGAGCGCCGCCTGCACCCGGGGGTCGGAGGCCAGGCGCGGCCGCTCCGCCTCCGCCGCCGGGCGGCCCGGCCGCACCCCGAGGGCGGCCAGCACCCCGGCCGCCTTGGCGTGCGTCTCGGCGACCTCGCTGTCCGGATCCGAGTGACGTACGAGCGTGGCCCCGACCGGCACCTTCAGCGAACCGTCGGGGGCGATGTCGGCGGTACGGATCAGGATCGGCGAGTCCAGCGTCTGCGCCCCGTTCGCGTCCCGGCCCAGCAGGGCCAGCGCCCCCGCGTAGTAGCCGCGGCCCCCGGACTCGTACCGCTCGATCACCCGGCACGCGTTCTGCACCGGGGAGCCGGTCACGGTCGCGGCGAACATCGTCTCGCGCAGCACGTCCCGCACATCCAGCGAGGACTTCCCGCGCAGCTCGTACTCGGTGTGCGCGAGGTGGGCCATCTCCTTGAGCCTGGGGCCGACCACCACCCCGCCCATGTCGCCCACCGTGCACATCATCTTCAGCTCCTCGTCGACCACCATGGACAGCTCCTCGCTCTCCTTGCGGTCCCCGAGGAACGCCAGCAGGCTCTCCGCGGTGGGCCCCTCCGCCGGGTAGCGGTACGTCCCGCTGATCGGGTTCATCACGACCGTCCCGCCCGACATCCGCACATGCACCTCCGGGCTGGCCCCCACCAGCACCCTGTCCCCGGTGTGCACCACGAACGTCCAGTACGCGCCCCGCTCGCCCGCCAGCAGCCGCCGGAACAGCGCCAGCGCGTCCGCCCGACCGAACCCGGGGATCTCGCCCCGGAACGTCCGCCGGATCACGAAGTTCGCGCCCTCGCCCTGCCCGATCTCGTCCCGGATCACCCGCCGCACGATGTCCGCGTACTCCCCGTCCGGCACATCGAAGCCGCGGTCCTCGACCCTCACGTCATGCGCGGGCAGCGCCGCCAGCACCTCCGCGAGCTCCAGCTCGTACGACTCGTCGGCGACCAGCACGCTCAGCGGGGTGCCGTCGTCGCGGACGTCGAACCCGCGCTCGGCGATCTGCCGGAACGGCACCAGGGCCAGCGCGGGCGACGCGCCCACCGGCAGATCGGCCAGCCGGTCCGCCTCCCGCACCCCGCCGATCAGCAGTTCGACGTGATCGTGGTCACGGCCGGGCGCACGGCGGCGCAACAGCGCGAACGGCGGGGCGTCCTCGGCGAGCAGTCGGCGCATGAGGACTGAGGCGGATCGGGACGGGGTCTGGGACACGGTGAGCGGTTCCTTCCGGACGGTCCGTACGGAGTCCACGGGGGGATCCGCACGAAGTTCACAGGGAGAGGAACGGCTCCTGAACACAGAAAAGGCCGCCCCTCGGGCGGCCTTTCGCGAAGTGTCAGCGCGATGAATCAGCGGGCCGCCGGATGAGCGGTCCACCACCAGTTCTGGATCGAGATCTGGATCTGTTGCGTCGACATGCCCCGACCTTAGCGGACGATCCGGGCACCTGAGCGGGTGTCTCACCTATTGAGCGTTCGAATGGACGCCCACCGGGACCCCGTAATGTTGTGCACGTGACCGTGAACGCCAATACCTCCGTCGCCGGTGGCAACACCTGGCGAGACCTTCCCGCGGCGCAGCAGCCCGAGTACCCCGACTCCGAGGCGCTGCGCGATGTACTCGCGGACCTCGCGTCGTATCCGCCGCTCGTCTTCGCGGGCGAGTGCGACCAGCTGCGCGCCCGTCTGGGAGCCGTCGCCAAGGGCGAGGCGTTCCTGCTGCAGGGCGGCGACTGTGCCGAGGCCTTCGACGCCGTGTCCGCCGAGCACATCCGGGCCAAGCTGAAGACGCTGCTCCAGATGAGCGCCGTCCTGACCTACGCCGCCTCCGTGCCGGTCGTCAAGGTCGGCCGGATCGCGGGCCAGTACTCCAAGCCGCGCTCCAAGTCGACCGAGACCCGCGACGGCGTGACCCTGCCGACCTACCGCGGCGACTCGGTGAACGGCTTCGCCTTCACCGAGGAGGCCCGGGTCCCGGACCCGCAGCGGCTGAAGCAGATGTACCACGCGTCCTCCTCCACGCTGAACCTGGTGCGCGCCTTCACCACCGGTGGTTACGCCGACCTGCGCCAGGTCCACGCCTGGAACCAGGACTTCGTGAAGTCGTCCCCCGCAGGCCAGCGCTACGAGGCCCTGGCCCGCGAGATCGACAACGCGCTCAACTTCATGAAGGCGTGCGGCACCGACCCGGCCGAGTTCAAGGCGGTCGAGTTCTACGCCTCGCACGAAGCGCTGCTGCTGGACTACGAGACGGCGCTGACCCGCACCGACTCGCGCACCGGCCAGCTGTACGACACCTCCGGCCACATGGTCTGGATCGGTGAGCGCACCCGCCAGATGGACGGCGCGCACATCGAGTTCGCCTCGAAGGTCCGCAACCCGATCGGCATCAAGCTCGGCCCGACGACCACCGTCGACGAGGCGCTCGGCTACGTCGACCGCCTCGACCCCGAGCGCGAGCCGGGCCGGCTGACCTTCATCGTCCGCATGGGCGCCGACAAGGTCCGCGACAAGCTCCCCGAGCTGGTCGAGAAGGTCACCGCCTCCGGCGCGACCGTCGCCTGGGTGACCGACCCGATGCACGGCAACACCTTCGAGGCCGCCTCCGGCCACAAGACGCGCCGCTTCGACGATGTCCTGGACGAGGTCAAGGGCTTCTTCGAGGTCCACAAGGGCCTCGGCACCCACCCGGGCGGCATCCACGTGGAGCTGACCGGCGACGACGTCACCGAGTGCGTGGGCGGCGGCCACGAGATCTTCGTGGACGATCTGCACCAGCGCTACGAGACGGCCTGCGACCCCCGGCTCAACCGCAGCCAGTCGCTCGACCTGGCCTTCCTCGTCGCCGAGATGTACCGCGACCAGTAGAAGTCTTCGCCGGACGCACCTGTGGGGCACGGATCCATGTGATCCGTGCCCCACAGTCGTACCCAGGACTTTTGCGCCGCCCGGGGGACGGGTAAGGTTAGGTTAGCCTCACCGACGAAGACCGGGGCGGCACCAGCGACCGACCCGCAGGGAGGTGAACCGCATGTACGTCTGCTCCTGCTTCGGCGTCACCGAGGCCCAGGTCAAAAAGCATGCGGACGCCGGTGCCTGCACACCCCGGCAGATCGCGTCGGCCTGCAAGGCCGGCACGGACTGCGGCGGCTGTGTGCGCCGTATCCAGGCTCTGCTGGGACGCGGCGACTGCCCGCGCCGCGAGCTGCTCGACCAGCGACAGGAGCCCGTGGCCGCCTCCGTGGCCCGACCGGTCCTCTCCGACGCCGCCTGAGCGGCCGCCCGGCGGTCAGCTCTCCGGCTGCTCGATCAGCTGCGCGATGTAGAGCGGCTCACCGAGCTTCTCCACCAGCTCCAGCTGGGTGTCGAGATAGTCGATGTGGTGCTCCTCGTCCTCCAGGATCGACTCGAAGATGTTCGCGGAGGTGATGTCCCCCTTGCCGCGCATCACTTCGATACCGCGCTTGAGGCGGTCGATCGCCTCCACCTCGACCTGGCGGTCCGCCTGGAACATCTCGGTCACCGTCTGACCCACCCGGACATGGAACAGCCGCTGGTAGTTCGGCAGTCCGTCCAGGAACAGGATCCGGTCGGTGAGGATCTCGGCGTGCTTCATCTCGTCGAAGGACTCGGCCCGGGTGTACTTGGCGAGCTTGGTCCACCCGAAGTTGTCCTGCATCTTGGCGTGCAGGAAGTACTGGTTGATCGCAGTCAATTCGGCGGTCAGCTGCTCATTGAGAAACTCAAGGACCTCGGGGTCGCCCTGCATGGCAAAGGCTCCTTCCAACCGGTGATCGATCTGGCAAGTTGGCCAGATCCTCGCACCGTGCTCAGCGGCCGTCCAGTAAGTGCACGCTTAGTACGAGTTGCCCCGGTGGGGGGTCCTCCCTGGTCATGACCACCCCTGCCTGTCTGTCACCATGGAGACATGGGTCAGCCGGAAAACCGGGAGAATCGCGGAGCAGAGCAGTCGGAGCTTCCACCAGGACAGCGACTGCAGCGCGGATGGCCGGTCACCCATTACGGGCCCGTTCCCAAGTTCAAGCCCGACCGCTGGGAGTTCCGGGTCTTCGGGGCCACCGCCGACGGCGACAAGCACTGCTGGAACCACCAGGACTTCTCGGCGCTGCCGTTCTCCTCGGTCGTCGCCGATCTGCACTGCGTGACGAAGTTCAGCATGATCGGCGCCGAATGGGGCGGGGTCCCGGCGAGGGCGATCCTCGAACTGGCGCCGCCCGCCCCCGACGCCACCCATGTGATGGTCTGGGCGGAGTACGGCTTCTCCTCGAATCTGCGCCTGGCCGACTTCGCCTCCGAGCGCACCCTCTTCGCCACCCACAAGGACGGCGAACTCCTCACCGCCGAGCACGGCTTCCCGCTCCGCCTCGTCGTCCCGCACCTGTACGCCTGGAAGGGCCCGAAATGGGTCCGGGGCATCGAGTACATGACGGCGGACCGGCGCGGATTCTGGGAGGAGCGGGGCTACCACAACATCGGCGACCCCTGGTCCGAGCAGCGCTACTCCTACCAGGAAGAGCCGGGCGACGGCCCGGAGCTGTAGCGCTCTAGCGGGTGCCGCGCAGTTCCTTCAGCCGGGCCACGTCCGCCGCGTGCCCCTCCTTGCCGCCGGGCGTCTCGATGATCAGCGGTACGCCCTCGGTCGCCGGATGGGCGAACAGCTCGGCGAACGGCTCCGCCCCGATGTGCCCTGCGCCGATGTTCTCGTGCCGGTCCTTGTGGGCGCCCACGACGTCCTTGGAGTCGTTGGCGTGGATCAGCTTCAGCCGCCCCTCGCCGACCGTCTCCACCAGCAGGTCCAGCGTCTGCCGCATCCCCGTCGGACCGGTCAGGTCGTGCCCGGCGGCGTAGATGTGGCAGGTGTCCAGGCAGATGCCCAGCTTCGGGTGGGAGTCCAGCGCCTCGAAGTACGGGCCGAAGTCCCAGGTCCGGGAACAGAGCGAGAAGCCCTGGCCGGCCGTCGACTCCAGCAGCAGATCCGGATCGTCGTCATGGGTCAGCTCGTCCAGCAACGGCCTCATGTGCTCCCGCACCTGGGCCAGCGCCTCGGCGCGCGGCCGCCCGCCGGTCGCCGAACCGGTGTGCACGACCACGCCCAGCGCACCGATCTCCCGCGCCCGCCGCAGCGAGTGGCGCAGGGACTCCACGGACTTCTCCACCGTCGCCTCGGTGTGCGAGCCGAAGTTGATCAGATACGGGGCGTGCACGTACGCCGGGATCGAGGCCGCCGCGCACTCGGCGCGGAACAGCTCGTCCTGCGCCGGGTTCCCGGCGGGCGTCGCCCAGCCGCGCGGGTTCGCCACGAAGACCTGCACGGTCTCCGCCGCCAGCTCGCGCGCGTACTCCAGGCCGACCTTGGCGAGGCCGCCCGCCACCGGGACATGCCCGCCCACCGGGTTCCGCAGAACGTCCATCAGGTTCTAGAGCCCCCTGGTCTTGATGGTGATTGTGGAGCCTTCGGGGGCTTGTTCGCCGCCGTCCACGGACTGGCTTGCGATCGTGTCGCTGAAGGAGAGGAACGGCCGGTCGACCTTCACCTCGAAGCCCGCCTCCTCCAGGGTGCTCCGCGCCTCGTCGACGTCCCGGCCGGTGACGTCGGGGACGTCCAGCATTCGGGGGCCCTTGGAGACGGTCAGCTGGATCGTGTCGCCCTCGGCCGCCTCGGCGCCCTCCTTGGGGGACTGCTCGGCGACGGCTCCCTCGTCCTCGGGGGAGTGGACCCGGCCGGGCAGCACCTCGGCCTTCAGCCCCTCGGCCTCCAGCTCGGCGGTGGCTTCCCCGGCGGAGAGCCCGGTGACGTCCGGGACGTCGATCGGGGCGCCCTTGCTGACGACGAGCGCCACGGCCGTGTCCGGATTGCGGTCCGTACCGGCGCGGGGATCCGTGCGGATCACCTTGCCCCGGTCCACGTCCTCGCTGAACTCCCTGGTCACCATCCCCGGGACCAGGCCCACCTTCTTCAGGGAGCGCCGGGCGTCGGCGAGGGAGGCGTCGACCACATCGGGGACCCGCACGATCTCCGGGCCTCGCGAGACGACGAGCCGCACCGAGCCGTTGCCCCGGATCCGGTCGCCGGAGGCGGGCTCGCTGCTCACGACCTCGCCCCGCTCGACCGTGTCGCTGAAGACCCGGTCCACGCCCTTCAGCCCGAGCCCGGCGTCCGCGATCCGCTTCTCGGCGGTCTGCTGGGTCTGCCCGAGCACCGAGGGGACCTGGGTGAACTGGCCGGAGTTGATGTACCAGACGCCCGTGCCGATCCCCAGGGTCAGCAGGACGGCGGCGAGCGCGATGATGAGCCTGCGGTGCGGCCCGCCGAACGGACCGCTCCGGCCGGCCCGGCGCCCGGCCGGAGCGGCGGGCCCCGCAGGCGGCATCGCCAGGCGGCTGGTGCGGTGCACGCCGTCCCCGTCGCCGTCTTCCGGAAGGGCCCGGGGGATCACGCTCGTACGGTCGTCCGCGCCGTCGTGGGCGTCCGACAGCGCCTGCGGCGGTACGGCGTCCAGCTCGGCGTCGGTCAGCCCGGCGCGGGCCTCACGGGTCTCGGCCAGCAGCAGCACCGCGTCGTGCGGGCGCACCTCGGGATTGCGGGCGGTCGCGCTCGCCACCAGCGAGTCCAGCGCGACCGGGAGCCCCGGCACGACGGCGGACGGGGCCGGGACGTCGGCGTTGAGGTGCTGGTAGATGACCTGGGCGGCGTTCTCGCCGGTGTGCGGCTTGGCGCCGGTGAGCATCTCGTACAGCACGACCCCGCAGGCGTACACATCGCTGCGGGTGTCCGCGGTGCCGTGCTCGATCTGCTCGGGGGCCAGGTACGAGACCGTGCCCAGCAGCGAGCCGGTGGTGTCGGTGGCCGTGCCGACCGCCCTGACCAGGCCGAAGTCGGCGACCTTCACCCGTCCGTCGTCCCCTATCAGGACGTTCTCCGGCTTCATGTCGCGGTGCACGAACCCGGCCCGGTGCGCGGCGCCGAGCGCGGCGAGGACCGGTTCCAGGATGTCCAGCGCGGCCCGGGGCTGGAGGGCCCCGCGCTCGCGCAGCACGTCGCGCAGCGTGCAGCCCGCCACATACTCCATCGCGAGATAGACGTACGCGCCCTGAGCGCCCTGGTCGAAGACCGCGACGACATTGGGGTGCGCCAGGCGGGCCACCGACTTGGCCTCCCGGATGAAGCGCTCGACGAACGAGACGTCGGTGGCGAGCGCCGGGTGCATCACCTTGAGGGCGAGCACCCGGTCCAGGCGGGTGTCCACGGCCCGGTAGACCGTGGCCATCCCGCCGACGGCGATGCGCGCCTCAATGCGATACCGGCCGTCGAGCAGCTGCCCGACGAGAGGGTCCTGGAGGGTCGTGTCCACCCCGAGAGTCTACGAGCCGCCACGGACACCCCGGACGGGCCGGGGCACGCCCGGGGCCGTTCTGCAGCCGATCCGTGACAGGGACACGTCCCTTGGTCACGCCCTGGGCCGGCCGGCCCACCCGGGGGGCAATCCAAGCCCCTCCGGTAGTTCAAGCCCCCTCCGGCGATTGAGGAGCGGGGGGGGGGGCAGCGCCCCGATCACGTACCGGCGCTCAGAACGCCGGCCGCTCCGGATCCAGCGCAGCCCGCCCATCCACCGGCGAGGACGCCTCGGCGAAGTGCCGGCGCGGAATCCGGCCCGCGCGGTACGCGAGCCGCCCGCCCTCCACCGCGTGGCGCATCGCACCCGCCATCAGCTCCGGCTCCTGGGCCCGGGTCACCGCCGAGGCGAGCATCACAGCCGCACACCCCAGCTCCATCGCCTGCGCCGCGTCCGATGCGGTCCCGGCCCCCGCGTCGAGGATCACCGGCACCCCCGCCCGGTCCACGATCAGCTCGAAGTTGTGCGGGTTGCGGATACCGAGCCCGGAGCCGATGGGGGAGCCCAGCGGCATGATCGCCGCGCACCCCACGTCCTCCAGCTTCCGGGCGAGCACCGGGTCGTCGTTGGTGTACGGCAGCACCGTGAACCCGTCGTCGACGAGCATCTCCGCCGCGTCCAGCAGCTCGATCGGGTCGGGCAGCAGGGTCCGCTCGTCGGCCACCACCTCCAGCTTCACCCAGTCCGTGCCGAGCGCCTCCCGGGCCAGCCGAGCGGTCAGTACCGCCTCGCCCGCGGTGAAGCAGCCCGAGGTGTTCGGCAGGACCTGGATGGAGAGCCGCTCCAGCACGGAGAGCACCGAACCCTGCACGGTGGGGTCGAGGCGGCGCATCGCGACCGTGGTCAGCTCGGTGCCCGAGGCGATCAGCGAACGCTCCAGCACCTCCAGGCTCGGGGCCCCGCCGGTGCCCATGATCAGCCGGGACCCGAACGTGGCAGGTCCCAGCGTGAAGACGTCGTCCGACATGGTCAGCCTCCCTGTACGGCCGTCAGGACCTCGACGCGGTCGCCCTCGCCGAGCGTCGTGGCGGCCCACTGGCCGCGCGGGACGACGCTCTCGTTGACGGCCGCGGCGACCCCGGAGCGGGCCGGGGTCAGGGCGCCGACCAGGGCACCCAGATCCGTCCCGGCGGGAACGGCACGAGCTTCCCCGTTCACCGAGACGGAAACGGTGGCGGTCGCGGTGGATTCCGGTGCGGCGGGCTGCTGGGTCATACGGGCTGCTCCTGGAGTACGGGGGCGGCGGCGGGTTCGAAGCGGCCGGGGGCGAAGGCCAGGAGCCTCCTCGGGCAGCTCGCCGGTGG
>NZ_QWFA01000070.1 GCF_003501885.1 Streptomyces globisporus | reverse complement strand
AGGACGGGAACAGGGACAGGGACGGGGAGGACGAGCAGGACGACTGAGTCCCGCTCGCCGCTCCCCCGCCCGTTTCTCCCCGCCCGCCGCCGTCACCAGCGGCCGTGGACCTCTGCGCGGATCGACCGGTCGTACAGCTCGCGCACGGCGTCCAGCGTGCTCTGCGGCAGCGACGGCAGGGCGGCAGCCGCCGCGTTGGCGCGGGTCTGTTCCACCGAGCGCGCCCCGGGGATCACGCTGGTGACGCCCGGCTGCTGGATGATCCAGCGCAGCGCGGTCTGCGCGGGGGTGGCGCCCTCCGGGGCCAGCTCGGCGAACTCGGCGGCCGCGGCGACGCCGGTGGCGTAGTCGATGCCGGAGAACGTCTCGCCCTGGTCGAACGCCTCGCCGTGCCGGTTGTACGTCCGGTGGTCCTCGGGGCCGAAGACGGTGTCCTTGGTGTACTTGCCGGAGAGCAGTCCGGAGGCGAGCGGGACCCGGGCGATGATGCCGACGCCCGCGGCGGCGGCCGCCGGGAGGACCTCGTCGAGCGGCTTCAGGCGGAACGGGTTGAGGATGATCTGCACGCTCGCGACGCCGGGGCGCGCGATGGCGGTCAGCGCTTCGACGCAGGTCTCGACGCTCACCGCGTAGGCGGCGATCCGCTGCTCGGCGACCAGGGTGTCCAGGGCGTCGTAGACGGCGTCGGAGGAGTAGACGCTGCTGGGCGGGCAGTGCAGCTGTACGAGGTCGAGCGTGTCGGTGCCGAGGTTGGCCCGGGAACGGTCGTTCCAGGCACGGAAGTTGTCCAGGACGTAGCTCTCCGGCACCTGGTCGGCGCGGCGGCCCATCTTGGTGGCGACGAAGACGTCCGCGTCGGGGCGGTTCTTGAGGTAGCGGCCGATGAGCTGTTCGCTGCGGCCGTCCCCGTACACGTCCGCGGTGTCGAAGAAGGTGACGCCGGATGCGACGGCCGCGTCGAGGACGTCGAACGCGTCGTCCTCCGCGACCTCTCCCCAGTCACCGCCGAGTTGCCAGGTGCCCTGCCCTACGACCGAGACGTCACGGCCGGTCCTGCCGAGTGTGCGCTGTTCCATGGGGATCATGCTATTTCGCTTCTCGTGTCGGACGGGGCGGGCGGGGTGGACGGCGGCAGGAGCACCTCTGCCGCCGTCCACGCTTCGAAGCTCCCGGTCAGCCGCCGGTCGTCACGAGGTCGTCACCCGGACGTAGTCGATGACCATCTGCTGCGGGAACTGGGTGGAGCCGTCGGGGTCGCCGGGCCAGTAGCCGCCGACCGCGAGGTTCAGGATGAGGAAGAAGGGCTTGTTGAACACCCACTGGTTGCCGCCCAGGTCGGCGGGGGTGCGCCGCTGGAAGACGTTGCCGTCGACGGACCAGGTGATGGAGTCGGGCGCCCAGTCCACGGAGAAGGTGTGGAAGTCGTCGGCGAACACCTGGCCGTTGGGAAGGGTGTAGGCGGCGCCGATGCCGCCCGAGCCGGAGTAGCCGGGGCCGTGCAGGGTGCCGTGGACCGTGCCGGGCTCGAAGCCGACGTTCTCCATGATGTCGATCTCGCCGCTGTTGGGCCAGCCGACGTTGCCGAAGTCGTCGCCCAGCATCCAGAAAGCGGGCCAGATGCCCTGGCCGCGCGGGATCTTGATCCGGGCCTCGACATGGCCGTACGCGGCGGCGAACTTGCCGGAGGTGTTGAGCCGGGACGAGGTGTACTCGCACGCCCCGTACCAGCACTGGTAGTTGCCCGGGTTCTCCTTCCGGGCGGTGATCACGAGGTTGCCCTGGCCGTCGAGCGCGGCGTTGTCGTTGCCCGGGGTGTAGTACTGCCGCTCGTGGTTGTTGACGTTGTCACCGGTCTCGGTCTGCCACTTGCCGCCGTCCACGGCGGCACCGGCCGGCCCGTCGAACTGGTCCTCGAAGGCGACGGCCATGGTTCCGGGTCCGGGGGCCGCGGAGTCGGCGGCGGGTGCGGCGGACGCTCCGCCGGGGAGTGCGGTGAGGATGGCGGAACAGCAGAGCAGCGAGGCCGCGTAGAGGGCGACGCGGCGGCGCCGGGAGACGCTGCGCGCCGTGGAGTGCGTGGGGTGCACGGTCATCACATCACTTCGCGTGGGGGGACATGCACATGCGGGGCATGTGCATGACAGGTCAACGCCGAGAGGTGAACGGTTGGGGCGATCACCTCGGGCGCATATTTCAATTCTTGATTTAAGGGAGTGCCACAGGAGTCGTCAATAACTTGGTCCGGACCGGAGAAGGAACGGCATGCCTCATCGGCATATGCATCTGAAGGCGGCCCCGTCATGCGGTTCCTCCCGGGCGGCGGCAGAGTGGAGATACGGACCGGGCGGCGAAGGGAGCACGACGTGGAGAACGACAGCACACCGCGGCCCCACTTCGTCGTGCAGATCCATGACGCGCGACGGCTGCACTTCGACTTCCGGCTGGAGGTCGACGGCGTACTGAAGTCCTGGGCGGTGCCCCGCGGGCCGTCGGAGAACCCCAGCGACCGCAGGCTCGCCGTACCGACGGAGGATCACGCTCTGGAGTACCGCGAGTTCGAAGGGGTCATCCCCCGGGGTGAGTCCGGCAGCGGCACGGTCATCGTCTGGGACCAGGGCACCTACCGGCCGCTCGGACACGACGGGCAGGGTGACGCCGTCCCCTTCGCCCAATCCCTGGAGTTGGGTCACGCGACGTTCTGGCTGTACGGGTCGAAGCTGCACGGCGAGTTCGCGCTCACCCGCATCCAGAAGGGCGACGAGCCGGACAGCGGCGGCCATGAGGCCTGGCTGCTGATCAAGGCCAACGACCGTCTCGCCGTGCGCGGCAGGCCCGGTTCGCCGGATCCGTACCACGCCCGGTCCGCCCGTACGGGACGGACGCTGCACCAGGTCGCCGCGGCGGCGGCCAGGGGCGGCGAGGGCTGACGCGCGGGCCGGGGAAGCCTTGCCCTCTCAGGACTCTCCGTCCGTGATCTGCGTGAGCACGTCCGTGTAGAGCGACCGCCGGTCGGGGCGGGCGTGGGCCTCGGCCCGGCGCAGGACCGGAACCGCCGTCCCGCCGAAGCCGACGACCGCGTCCCGGGCGGCCCTGCGAACCGCCGGCTTCGCATGGTCGAGGAGCCGGACCAGATCGGGCAGCGCGGGCTCCCAGGCGGCGCGGCCCAGTGTCCGGACCGCCATGCGCACCACGTCCGGCAGCGGGTCGGCCAGCAGGAGCGCGGTGAGCCGGGCGTGGGTGTCCCGGTCGAACAGGGCGCGCGAGGCCCGGTGCGCGTGCAACCGCACGCCGGCGCGCGAGTGGTGCAGCAACTCCTCGATCAGTGCACGCAGTTTTGGGTCGGGACGGGCGCCGGGCGCTGGCTGGTGCCCCTCGACGAGGCGGGTCAGGACCTCCCGGATCCGCGCGGGCGTGCCCGTTCGGGCGAGGCCGAGCAGCTCCGGCAGCGACGGTGGATCCGCCGGGGCCCGGGGCGGGGTGCGCAGGGAGGCGAGCGCGGTGGCGTCCTCGGGTGCGGTCCCGGGGGTGCGCAACGGGCCGTCGAGGAGGACGAGCCGGTCGGCCAGGGCCTCACGGCCTTCGGTACGCAGAAGGCGCTCGGCCCGGGACAGCAGGGGGGTCCGCAGCAGCCGCAGGCCGGTCAGCAGGTCGAGCAGCCCGAGTTCGCCCGCCTCGACACGGGGCGCCAGGAGGTGGGCGAGGGCATCGGCGGGAACCCGGCCCAGCGCGGTGCGGGCCGCCTCGTGCACAGCGGGCGGGCCGTGCTCCCACCAGTCGACGAGCAGCGGGACGAGCGGGGCCAGATCGTCCTCGGGCAGCCGGGCCACCCAGCGCAGCGCCCGCTCCGGCAGCACCCCCGGGGCGGTCAACTCCCCGTCGTGCACCGGATCCGGGGCGGTGGTGTCGGGGAGCACGTCGATCCGGCCGCGCAGATACGCCCGCAGGACCGCGCGCGACACGTCCGGCTCGGGCCAGTCCCGCAGGGCCGTCGCGGCGGCGGTCCGGCGCTCCGGGCTCTCCGCGTCCAGCAGGGCCAGCAGCCGGGACCGCTGGGCGGCCGACCGGGGCTGGTCGAGATCGTCCGCCCGCGCCGGACGTGCCGGGGCACCGGCGGCCGCGTTCGCCGCCCGGGTCTCGGCGATGGTCCACTCGGGCGCGTCGAGCGGCTGAAGCTCGGTCATCCAGTCGACGAGTCGCGCCCGTGCCTCGGGCGCGGCCCCCGGGTACGCGTCGACGAGCGCGCGGAGCAGGCTCCGGGAGCGGGGGACGGTGGCTGGGCGGGCGGTCCCGTCGGCGGTGCGGCCGGTCCCTTTCGGGCCGGGCTTACGCGGGGCTCCGGCTTCCGCTCCGGCGGTCGCGTTACGTCCCCGGAACTCCGCCAGCGCTTCGGGGGTCCGTACCGCCTCGGACAACTCCGCCTGCCACGTGGCAGATTCATCGGGGATCACCCCCTCTCCCGGTACGCCGAACGCCTCACGGAGCACGGCGGGCGCGGCTCGCCAGGGGTCGGCGCCCCGGTGGGCGGCGGCCAGTGCCCGGTCGAGATCGGCGCGGACGAGCACCGCGCCGAGTTGCCGGAGCAGAGGGAGCAGGGAGGTGGCCGCCTCGGGCCGGGGTGAGCCGCCAGGGCCCGCGGGCGGAAGGGCGCGGAGTGCCTCGACGACCGGGAAGCGCCGGCCGGCGGGCAGATGGGGTGCGACGGCGTGCAGGACGTCGATCAGCTCTTCCGCCTCTCCGTCGAACCCGGCCACCTCTGCCCCGCGTGTGGCGGTGCCGAACGCGTCGGTGACCGTACCGGCGTGCCGGGCGAGCGCCGCCACCTCGTCGGCGGACCACGGCCCCGGGCACAGGCGCACGGCGCACCGCACCAGGCGGCTGCGGAGTCCGGCCTCGTCGGTCCGGGCGGCCAGGTCGAGCCAGTTGCCCACCAGGACCCGTGCCGCCGGTATTTCGTGAACGTCTGCGGAGTCCGGGGGTGTGGGCCGACAGGCGATGCGCAGGGCGAGTCCCGGGTCCCAGCCGGTCCGCAGCAGAGTCGCCACATCCGGGTCGGCCGCGGTCGTGGCCCGGCCCGGGGCGTCCGGCGGCATCGGCACACCGTGCCGGGCCAGCGGTTCCTCCAGGTCCGCCACGGAGCCGGAGCCCGCGGCGAGGCGTACACCGCCGTCCGCGACGAGCGCCAGCAGGGCGGGGACGACCGGCGAGGCCCCCGCGTCGAGGGCGAGCACGGCGCGGGCGGTCACCTCGCCGTCGAGGGCGCTCAGCAGAAGGTGGCGGGTGCGCTCGTCCCCGGCCGCTTCGGCGGCGGCGAGGAGGGTCGCGGTACGGGCGTCGCCCACGACCGCCCCCAGCGCCCGGGTCAGGGCGGTCCGCAGCCCCGGGTTGTCGTCACGGCCGAGCGCGCGCAGGAGATGCGGGACGGAGGCGGGGGCCCCCGCGTGGAGCAGGGTGGCCGCCGCCGTCTTCCTGATGTTCATGTTCGGGTGGTGGAGGCAGGCGGCGACCGCCTCGCCCGCCCAGTCGGCCCGTGCCGTGCCCAGGGTCAGCAGGGCCGCCCGTACGGTCCGGATGTCCGGGTCCGAGGTCAGCGGGACGAGCGTCGCGGACAGGGCCCGCGCGTCCGCGCCCGAGGCGTCGTGGGCCAGCAGCGCGATGACGTGCTTGCGCACGTGCGGATCGCGGCTGCGCAGCAGGCGGTGCACCCGGGCGCGGGTGGACGCGGTCGCGGGGGTCTGGAGCAACGCCTTGAGCAGTACCGCCTGTTCGCCGCCGGCGAGCCCGGGCCGCTCCAGGAGGCCGAGCACCGTCGCGGTGAGGAACGCGTGGCCCGCGCCGGTGTCGTCCGGTGCGTCGAGCAGACAGACGGGCCTGATCCTCCCCCTCCGCCACAGCCGGCTCCCGAGGGCACGCACGGCCGCCAACGCCTCGGTCGGCAGCTCCGGTTCGCGGTCGGGCCGGGGCCGGCCGGGTGCGAAGTCGGGATTCGGGGTGTCCGTCCCGGGCCAGGGCGGCCCGGCGTCGGGGTCACGGGGCGCGGCGAGATCGCGCACGAGGCGCAGGAGCAGGTCGGACACCAGGGGCAGGGCCTCCGTACCGGCGTACTCGGTGATCCGGCGGAGCGCCGCCACGGGGGCGTCCGCGTCCACACGGGCCCGCAGAACGGCCAGTTCCCGCTCGTCGGGGGCGCCGAGGTCGGCCTCGACGGCGTGCGGGAGGTGCCGGGGGTCGAGCCGGTCGAGCAGCTCCCGCCGCTGCTCCGGTACGCGGGTGAGCTGCCACAGAAGCGCGAGCGCCCGGTCGCGTACGGGGCGCAGCTCGGGCGCGACCGGGAGGTGGGGCGAGCGGTCCGGTGCCCGGGGCGGACTGCCCGGCGCCAAGGCCGGGGTGTCCGTCGGAGCCTCGATGCCGAACGCTCGGGCCAGTGCCGATCGCGTACGGTCTCCGCCGATGGCCTCCAGGGCGTCCAGTGCGGCCGACGGGGCCGTGGGCAGCAGGGCGAGTACGGCGTCCTCGGCGTTCGGGGGGCGCAGGGCGCGGATCGCGGCGAGGAACGGGCGCGGGGCCCGGGCGGCCGGGAGCAGCCCGGCGACGGCCTCGCCGATGGGGATGTCGGTCACCCCTTGCCGCTCCAGGGCGACCAGCAGCTCCAGCCGGCGCGGCCAGTCCGGGGCAGCGGACGGGGCGTCGACGAGGGCGTCGAACAGCGGGCGCCGGCACGTGTAGAGGACCGTGGCGACGTCCTCGGCCGGGACGGTGTGGTCGGCCAGGGCCAGATCGAGGACGGGCCCGGCGTCCCGGTCCGCCGGGAAGTGGCCGCGCCGGTGCAGTCCGCGCAGGCAGGTCAGCACCGGCCCGGCGAGCAGGAGGGGGTCCGTGGCGGCCAGGGTCACCAGACGTCCGACGTCGGTGCGCTCCGCTCGCTCGCCCAGGAGTTCCACGGCCTGCCGGCGCAGGGCAGGGGCCCCGGCCGGGTCCTCGGCCGTGTTCCACAGCACCGTGTGGTGCCCGTGCCGGGCTGCGGCGACGAGAACGGCGGCCGCGAGCGCCGAGCCCCCACCACCCCGCGCACCCGCCGACCGGGTCAGCAACGACGGGGCCGGCGGAGTCACCGTCGCCCAGGGCTCGGCGAGTTCGCGCAGCGCACCGGCCGCTACGTCGTCCGGCGCGTCCACCAGGCGCACCAGCCGGTCCCGTACGAACGCCGGTGCCAGCAGTCCGACGTGCAGTCCGTCGCGGGCCAGCCGCAGTGCCTCGGCCTGGAGGACCGGGTCCCCGGTGTGGACGAGTTCGGCCACGAGACGGTCGGGGCGGTGCGCGTCGGCGGCGGCGCTCTCGCGGACGGCCCGGTAGAGGAGTTCGCCCGCCGGTTCCGTGCGCAGGACCGCGGGGTCGCCGAGAAGTTCGGTCCGAAGCCAGGCGATCCGTACCCGGGCGGGCAGCCCGGCCGTCCGCCAGTCGGGCAGCCGGGGGCGCGGGTTGCGCGAACCGAGCCGGGCGTGGAGTCCGGCGAGCAGGAGGGACTCCTCGGGCGACGATCCCACCGTGTCGGGCAACAGCCGTGCCACCAGGGCGAGCTGCCCGACGTCGGCATTCGGGGAGTCCGGGGCGTCCGTGCGCTCGGCCAGGAGCGTCAGGCCCAGGAGCCGGAGGCGAAGGACCGGGTGCCGGACCAGTCGACCGAGCAGTTCCGGTGGGCAGGTGCGGGCGTCGAGGCGCCGGGCGAGGAGACCGGCGTCGGCGCGGTCGAGGGCGTCGCTGATCGGTTCGTCCGGGAGGGTGGTCACCGACGGAGCGTAGACGGCCGGTTCGCTCGCCCGCCCCCGGATATCCGGACGCCGGGTATCGCCCCGGCCCGTCCTGATCGATGATGTTGGCCGGGGCCGCCGCCCCGGGGCAGAGCAACAGCCGTTGAGGAAAGGGTTGTCATGCGGGAACAGCCGACGGACCCGGCGACGACGGACCCGGACGCGGAGGAGGCGTCCCGTACGGACAGGGACGCCCAGGTGATCGTGGTGGGGGCGGGCCCGGCCGGCTCCTCGGCCGCGTACCACCTGGCGCGGGCCGGCGTGGATGTGATCCTGCTGGAGAAGGCCCGCTTCCCCCGGGAGAAGGTGTGCGGCGACGGTCTCACCCCGCGGGCGGTGCACCAGCTCATCCGGATGGGCGTCGACATCACCGCACCGGGCTGGACGCGTTCGCGCGGGATGCGCTGGGTGGCCGGGAAGCACCGGGTGCACATCGAGTGGCCGTCGCTGGGCCGCTACCCGGACTTCGGCCTCTCCCGCAGCCGCCACGACTTCGACGACATCCTGGCCCGGCACGCCGTGGCGGCGGGGGCCCGGCTGTACAGCGGCTGGAAGGCGGAGCGGCCGCTGACGGACCGGGCGGGCCGGGTCACCGGGGTCGCCGCGTCCTCGGACTCGCCAGACGTGCCGGAGCCGGTCGACTTCCGTGCGCCGGTCGTCATCGCCGCCGACGGCGCGTCCGCCCGCCTCGCCCTGGCGCTGGGCCTGGAGCGGGACCCGCGACGGCAGATCGCGACCGCTGCCCGGCGCTACTACCGCAGCCCCGAACGCTCCCGGGAGGAGTACCTGGAGCTGTGGGCCGACCTCCGCTTCCCCGACGGCGGCCCGTACCTCCCCGGCTACGGCTGGATCTTCCCGATGGGCGACGGCCGGGTCAACGTAGGACTCGGGGCGCTCCCCCACCGGCGGCACGGCAAGGCGGACCTGCGCGCCACCCTGGACCAGTGGCTGGCCCGCACCCCGGAGGAGTGGGGGCTGCGCGAGGAGAACGCGGAAGGCCCGGTGCGCAGCGCCGCCCTGCCCCTCGGGTTCAACCGCCATCCGCTGTACGCCCGGGGGCTGTTGCTGGTCGGCGACTCCGGCGGGATGGTCAGCCCCTGGAACGGCGAGGGCATCGCCCAGGCGATGGAGGCGGGCGAGGTGGCCGCCGAGACCGCGGCCCTCGCCCTGGCACACGCCCAAGGGCCCCGCCGCGAGCAGGTGCTGCGCGGCTACCCGGTGGAGATGAACCGGCGCTGGGGCCGCTACTACCGGCTGGGCAACACCGCGGCCGACCTGGTCTTCAGCCGCTCGGGCTTCCAGCCGGTGCTCAACCGGTACGTCATGGGCTCGCCGTTCCTCCTCGACCTGCTGGCCCGGCTGCTCACCGACCTCACGGACAAGCCCTCGCGCGATGTTGCCGACCATGTCCTCAACACGGCGTTCCGCCTCGTCCCGGCTCCGGGTCCGAGCCGACGACGGGGTGCGGGGCGCGGCGGGCAGCTGGGCCGGAAACGCTGACGGCCCACCGCGGGAACGGACCGGAGAAGGACGGCATGACCATCACCACTCGCGAACTCAACCGCTCGACGCTCGCCCGGCAGTTGCTGCTGCGGCGGGAGCCGCTGGACGCCGCCGAGGGGGTGCGGCGTGTGGTGGCACTCCAGGCGCAGCAGCCCGCCTCGCCCTATCTCGCCCTCTGGAACCGGCTCGCGGACTTCGATCCGGCCGGTCTCGACGCCGCGTTCACGGACCACGCGGTCGTCAAGGCGACGCTGATGCGGCTCACGCTCCACGCCGTGCACGCCGGGGACCACGCGGTGTTCCGGGAAGCCATGCATCCGGTGATACGCGCGTCCCGGCTGGGATCCCGCTTCACCGCGTCCGGGCTGACGGCCGAGGACGCCGAGGAACTCGTCCCCGGGCTGCTGGAGTTCACGGAGCGGCCCCGGACCACCGCCGAGTGCGAGGCGTGGCTGGGCGAGCGGCTGGGCGCGCCGCCGGAGCAGGGTGCCTGGTGGGGGCTGCGGCAGTTCACGCCGCTGCTCCACGCGCCCACCGCGCCGCCGTGGTCGTTCGGTCACCGGCCCTCGTACGTCGCGCCGCGGACCGGCCCTCCGCGGACGGATGCGGAGGCGTCGGCCGCTTCGCTGCGGACCCTCGTCGTGCGCTACCTCTCGGGGTTCGGGCCCGCGTCGGTGGCGGACGTCGCGCAGTTCGCGATGGTCCGGCGGACCGCGGTGTGGGCGGCGCTCGCGGAGCTCGGCGGGGAGCTGGACCGGCTGGAGGGGCCGGAGGGCGAGGAGCTGTTCGATCTGCGGGGCGCTCCGCGGCCGGACGCGACGACGCCGGCGCCGCCCCGGCTGATGGCGATGTGGGACAGCGTCCTGCTGGCGTACGCGGATCGCGGCCGGGTCCTCCCGCCCGCGTACCGCAGGGTCGTGATCCGTGCGAACGGGGACGTGCTGGCGACGCTGCTGGTCGACGGGTACGTGGCGGGGGTGTGGCGGCCGGTCGACGGGGGCATCGAGGCGGCGGCGTTCCATCCGCTGCCCGAGGAGGTCTGGGAGGGGCTCGCCGTCGAGGCCCGGTCGCTGGTGGGGTTCCTGGCCGGCCGGGAACCGGAGGTCTACCGGCGCTACGGCCACTGGTGGAACCGTCTCCCGGACGCCACCGTGCGGCTGTTGCCCGGTGGCTGAGGGCGGTGCCCGGTCCACGATTCCACGAACGCATGCTCTACAGGGCTGTAGATTACGGTCTGCCGTCCCGTCAGGGATCCGGCTGACTCCTCGTCCACTCCGCCCCAGAGAAAGCAGCAACCATGTTCGGGATCGGCGAGCTCACTCTCCTTCTCCTGGTGATCGTGGCGGTGCTGGCCGTGAAGCGGCTGCCCGACCTCGTACGGTCGGCGGGAAAGGCCGCACGCATCCTCAAGAGCGAGAAGCGGGCGCTCAAGGACCAGGAGCACGACGCGGACAGCGGCCCCGACCGGCCGTCCCCCCGGGTCATCCGCGGGGAGACGGCCGAGCGGGACACCCCCTAGGGCCGTCGCCTAGGACGCGGCCTCGGGCGGCGTCTGCGGGTGCAGGAGCCTGGCAAGCAGGTCGTCCAGGCTGACCAGGCCGGTGAGCCGTCCCTCCCCGTCCCGTACGACGGCGATGGTGGCCCGCCGCTCGCGCAACTGCTCCACGGCGTGGGCGGCGGTCTCCTCCGGGGCCAGCTCCGGGACCGGGCGGGCCAGGTCCCGGGCGAGGGCCGCCCGCGACCGGGCGCGGGCGACGAGGGCGTCGCGGGCGTGCACCGATCCGAGCACCCGCTCCCCGTCCCGTACCAGCAGGCGGGTGCGGTCGGCTTCGGCGGCGGTGGCCAGGACCTCGTCGAGTCCCGCGCCGGCCGGGACGGTCACGATCCGGTCGGCGGGGATCTGGACGGCGGAGACCGGGGCCTGCGGTTCGGTCAGGGACCGGGTCATCAGGCCGGAGTCGCCCTTGCTGATCAGCCCGAGCCGCTCGGACTCCTCGATCAGGTGGGTGAGCTGGTCCCGGTTGTGCACCGAGGTCAGCTCGTCGCGCGGGGTGACCCGGCAGAGCCGCACGAGGCCGTTGCTGATCCAGTTCATCAGCCGGATCAGCGGTCGTACCGCGTTGACCACAGCCCGGAAGGCCGGGCTCAGGAGCATCGCCGAGCGCTCCGGGTGGGCGATGGCCCAGGATTTCGGGGCCATTTCGCCGACCACCATGTGCAGGAAGACGACGATGATCATCGCCAGCGCGAAAGCGATGCCGTAACTGAGGGCTGCGGGCAGTCCGAGCTTCTCCAGCAGCGGGTCCAGCTCGTGCGAGATGGCGGGCTTGGACACGGAGCCCAGGCCCAGGGTGCAGATGGTGATGCCGAGCTGGGCGCCCGCGAGCATCAGCGACAGCTCGCGCATCCCGGCGAGCGCCGCCTTGGCACCGCGCTGCCCGCGGGCCACGGCCTGCTCCATGCGGTGGCGCTTGGCGGCGACCAGGGCGAACTCGGCGGCGACGAAGAACCCGCTGCCGATGAGCAGCAGGACGGTCACGAAGAGGGCCAGGGGGAAGCTCATGCCTGCGGCTCCTGTCCGGTGCGATCGGCGTCGGCTGTCCGATCGGCGTCGGCGGCGGGGTCTTCGTGCTCGATGCGGACGTACTCGGCGACATGCCGGTCGAGCGAGCGGACGGCGATCCGGACGCCGGAGACGGTCAGCCGGTCCCCCACCGTCGGGAAGCGGCCGAGCCGGTCGATGATCAGTCCGGCCAGGGTGTCGTAGTCGTCGCTCTCCTGGGGCAGTTCCATCCCGGTGGCCTCCTCGATCTCGTCGAGGCGGCGACCCGCGTCCACGATCCAGCCGGAGCCGTCGGCGACCGCGAGTTCGACGACGGTGTCGGACTCGTCGGCGATGTCCCCGACGAGCTCCTCCGCGATGTCCTCGTACGTGACGATCCCGGCGAGGCCGCCGTGCTCGTCCAGGACCACGGCGAACTCGTCGTCGCGCTCCCGCATCTGCGTCACGGCGGCGGGCAGCTTCAGCAGCTCGGGCAGCAGCAGCGGATCGCGGGCCAGCGATCCGACCGTGGTACGGCCGACCTCCGCGGCGGACAGCCGCATCAGCTCCCGTACGCCCAGGACTCCCGCCGGGTCGTCCGGGTGGTCACCGAGCACCGGGTAGTTGGAGTGCCCGTGGCGGGCGATCAGCTGCACGGCCTCGGCGGCCATGGCGTCCCGGCGGACGAACGCGACGTCGGCGCGCGGGATCATCACCTCGCTCAAGGTCCGCTCGGAGAACTCCAGGGCGTGGTCCATCAGTTCGGCGGTCGCGGCGGGCAGCTCGCCCTGCTCGTGGGACTCGCCGATGAGGTGGCCCAGCTCCTCCAGGGTGGCGCCGTGGTGCAGTTCCTCGACGGGTTCGATGCCGATCCGGCGCAGCAGCCGGTTGGCCGCGCTGTCGAAGATGTGGATCACCGGGCCGACGGCCCGGAGGTAGATCAGGGTGGAGGCGGCCAGGGACTTCGCCATCCGCTCCGGGATGGCGAGGGCCAGGTTCTTGGGGGCGAGTTCGCCCAGGACCATCTGGATGACGGTCGCCACCACGAAGGACAGCACGACGGAGATGCCGGAGACCACCCCGTCGGGCACGCCGGTTCCGCTGAGGGCGGGGCGCAGCAGCGCGGAGACGGACGGTTCGGCGAGGAAGCCGACGACGAGCCCGGTGACGGTGATGCCGAGCTGGGCGCCGGAAAGCATGAACGAGAGGCGCTCCAGCACCTTCACGGCGCGGGCGGCCCGCTTGTCCCCGGCCGCGGCCTCCCGGGCGAGGGTCAGCCGGTCCGCGGAGACGTAGGCGAACTCCTGGGCCACGAAGTAGCCGGTCCCGGCGGTGAGGACGAAGACGGCCAGGAGGCCGAGCAGTGCGGCGATCACCGGGTCCTCGCCCCGCAGGAGCGGCGGCCGGCCCGGCCCGTGGCCGCGTCGGCGGGTCGGATGCGGTGGAAGTCAGGCCCCGGAGGGCGAAGGTCGGGCCCCGAAGGGCCCGTACTGGCAGACAACGCGTGGCTCCTGTCCGGCTGGGTCGTGCCAGCCACTGTGTGGAGGGGTTCGGCCCGCTCCGCCGCACCGGTGCGTTTCCGGTTCTGCCCACGGTCGGGCCTGCGGTCCATGAACTCTACAGCGGAGTAGATGGGCGGTTCGGGGGCGGCTGCCGTGACCAGAACCGTACGCCAATGGGCATATCCAGGGATGGAACGGGCACCCCCTCACCGTCATGCCGGGCCGAGTGCCGCGCGGGGACAGCCCCTACAGCGGTGTCGCCGCCTCCAGGACGAGGAACAGGGCGACGGCCGCGTTCAGCGCGGACAGCGCGGAGACGGTCGTTCCGGCCGCGGCGACGAGCGCGGCGGCCCCGGCCGGAGTGAGGGCCGGGGGCCAGCTGCGGTCCGGCGGCACCGGCCCCAGGAGCGCCGCCACCCGGCGCGGCACCGGGCCCGCGGCGGCGAAGGCGGCGAAGGCCGCGCCGCCGGGCACCGGACGGGCGACGAGCGCCGCCTTGCCGACCGCGCGGGCGGTCAGCCGGCGGTCGCCGGTGACCCGGGCCGCCTCCTCGTCCGCCCAGCGCTCCGTGCTGTAGACCAGGGCCCCGAGCAGCGGCCACAGGAGGGGGTTGACGCAGCCGGCCAGCCGGGTCGCGAGCAGCAGCCGGTGGTGGCGTCCCGTCAGATGGGCCCGCTCGTGGGCGAACAACGCCCGGTGCTCGGCCGGTTCGAGGGAGGCGAGCATGGCCGTGGAGACCATCACCCGCCCCGGGGAGCCGGGGAGCGCGTAGGCGTACGGGATGGCGTCGGGCAGCACGGCGACGTCGTCGTCCCCTCCCAGTCCACGGAGCACCCGGTGGGCCCGGGCCCGGAAGCGGAAGTGGCGGTGGACGGTGAATCCGCAGGCCGCGGTGACGACCACGAGCGCCAGAATGGACGCCTTGCCAGCGAACGCGTCATGCGGCACGGCCTCGCGGACCTCGTCGTCGGACCAGCCGTCGGGCAGCGGGTTGCCGGGCAGCTGGGCGGTGCCCACGACCACCAGCAGCCCGAGACACAGGAGGCTGCAGGAGGCGAGGATGACGGCGACGGTGGTCAGCAGCCGGGCGGCCCTGCGGGGGTGCAGATGCTGTTCGGCCAGGCGGGCGATCGGCAGCGCGGTCAGGGGCAGCACGAGGGGCAGATAGACGAAGACCCCCATCGTCAGCGCTCCGGCCGGTCCGAGGGCGCGCCGGTGTCGTCGGGGCCGCTCTCGGCGAGCAGGGACCGCAGCAGGTCCTCGTCGTGGGAGGAGAGGACGGAGACGAAGCTGGAGAGCACCGCGTCGCGGTCGCTCTGCTTGTCGAGGAGCCGGCGCATCCGCAGGGCGGCGAGCCCGGCCTCGTTCGCCACGGGCTCCCAGAGGACGGGGCGCCCTCGTCCGGTGCGTGTGACCGCCTGCTTGGCGTGCAGCCGGGTCAGGATGGTGATGACGGTGCTGTACGAGAGGCCCGCGCCGAGCCGCTCCTGCACCCAGGCCGCGGTGACCGGTTCGCTCGCCTCGCCCAGTACCGACAGCACCTGGGCCTCCAGTTCACCCTGGCCGCGCCTGCGGGCGGGCGTCTCCCGTTCGCCACCGGTTCTTTCGGCGTCCACGGCAGGGCCCCTTTCTCCGTCTCGCCGCCCGGCTCGCTCCGTTCGGCCGCCCGGCCGGGGCACTGGGCCCGCCGGGCATCGGGGAATCGTATCCAGAAGGCGGAGGGACCGGCCACCACCAGGAGCGGGACCGCCGGCGCCCGGCCGGCGCGGGACGTGCCGATCGGGACCGACACGGACCACCGCACCCCGGCCCGACCGCCTCCTGGCCCAGCAAATCTACAGTGCTGTAGATTTTCCTCACTGCCGCCGGACAAGGGAGAAGATCATGGGTGTGAGCCTCGCCAAGGGTGGAAACGTCTCGCTGAGCAAGGAGGCTCCGGGGCTGACCGCGGTCCTCGTCGGTCTCGGCTGGGACGTCCGCACCACCACCGGCTCCGACTACGACCTCGACGCGAGCGCGCTGCTCTGCGACGAGGCGGGCAAGGTGCTCTCCAACGGGCACTTCGTCTTCTACAACAACCTGAAGAGCCCCGACGGTTCGGTCGAGCACACCGGCGACAACCTCACCGGTGAGGGCGAGGGCGACGACGAGATCGTCAAGGTCGACCTCGCATCGGTGCCCGCGACCGTCGCGAAGATCGTGTTCCCGGTCTCGATCCACGACGCCGAGAGCCGGGGCCAGAGCTTCGGCCAGGTCCGCAACGCGTACATCCGGGTGGTGAACCAGGCGGGCGGCGCGGAGATCGCCCGCTACGACCTCAGCGAGGACGCCTCCACCGAGACGGCGATGGTCTTCGGCGAGCTGTACCGGCACGGCGCCGAGTGGAAGTTCCGTGCGGTCGGGCAGGGTTACGCATCCGGGCTGAGCGGCATCGTCGCCGACTTCGGCGTCAGTCTCTGAGCCGCTCGGACGCGATCACGGAAGGCGGAACGATGACGATCAACCTCACCAAGGGCCAGCAGGTCAGCCTCACCAAGTCCGGCGGCGGCGAGCTCGACGTCGTGCGGATGGGTCTCGGCTGGAAGTCCGCTCCCCGCAAGGGATTTCTGGCGCGGCTGACCGCACGCGAGATCGACCTGGACGCCTCGGCGGTGCTCTTCGCGGGCCAGGCCCCGCAGGACGTGGTCTTCTTCCAGCATCTGACCAGCGACGACGGCTCGGTCCGGCACACCGGGGACAACCGGGTCGGCGGGGCGGGCCAGGGTGGCGACGACGAGTCGATCGTCGTCGACCTGCGACGTGTACCGGCCCATGTGGACCAGATCGTCTTCACGGTGAACTCGTTCACCGGCCAGACCTTCGAGGAGGTCGAGGCGGCGTTCTGCCGGCTGGTCGACGAGAGCAACGGCCAGGAGCTGGCCCGGTACACGCTGACCGGCGGCGGTCGGCACACCGCCCAGATCATGGCCAAGGTCCAGCGGACCGGCTCGGGCTGGCAGATGACCGCGATCGGCGCGGCCGCGGACGGTCGGACCTTCCAGGACCTCATGCCCGCGGTCGCCCAGCACCTCTGACCCCGTCCGGCAGCGGCGCGGGGGTGCGCACGCGGCACGTGCGCACCCCCGCGCCGCCTTCACGGCACCCACCCCACACGTATCAACGCACGTACCGACGCATGTATCGACCGAGGGACAGCATGGGCAGACCTTCCCGGCTCGGGGACGAGGACAGATCCGACTACGCGAGCGCGCTCGACGAGGTGATCGCCTCGCCGGAGATCCGGCGCCTGCTGGAGCGCTCGGGCGTCCCCGCCGACCGGCTGCGTATCCGGGGGCTGGCGGCTGTGGAGCGCACGGCGGCCGCCGCCGATGCGGAGTACCGGCGGTACGCGGCGCTGCGGCTCCACGCGCAGGGCGGGCGGCGGGACGCCGGGACGGCGCAGCTCTCCGGTCCCGGCGATCAGGAGCGGCCGGGGGCCGGGGTGCTGGCGGTCCTCGGGGTGCTGACGCCGGTGCTCTCCGCCGTGGCCGCTGCGACGTTCCTGCTGCTCGGGTACGGTCTGCGGCTCGCCGACACCCTGCCCGCCCTGGCGGACACCCTCGTCGGCGTCGGCTGGTTCAGTCTGGTGGTCGCGGGGGCCGCGGCCCTGGTCAGTGTGGTCGCCCTCTACCGGACGGCGGCGCGGCAGTCGACGGCGGACGCGGTGGCCGTACCCGACCCGTCCGCCGCCGCTGACGCTCCCGCGCTCGCCCGGGCCCGTGAGGCGTGGGTCGTGGCGTTGCGCGACCGGGGGATCCGGCCGTTCCTCCTCCAGGAGCTGGCTGAGGCGGCGGCGTCCGCGCCGGAGGCGGGCGAGGGGCGCGGCTCCCGCTTCAGCTCACCGGCGTTCGCGGGGCCCGACTACTCCGGTCCGGGGTTCGAGGGGTCGACGCCACCCGCTCCCCGGCAGCCCGGACCAGGGCGGCCATGACCCGGGTGTCCTGGCCCATCTCCGGGTGCCACTGCACCCCGAGCACCAGGCTTCCGTGGTCCGGGAGTTCCAGGGCCTCCACCGTCCCGTCCGGGGCGTGCGCGGAGGCCACCAGGCCGGCGCCGAGGCGGTCGACCGCCTGGTGGTGGTAGGCGGGCACCATCGCGGTCTCGGGGACGGCGTCCGCGTACGCGGTGCCGGTCACGGGGGTCACCGGGTGGCTGCCGAAGACGCCGAGGCCGCCGGTGTGGTCCTCCAGGTGCTGGATCAGCGTGCCGCCGAGGGCGACGTTGAGCAGCTGCATGCCCCGGCAGATGCCGAGCAGGGGGACCCCCTGGTCGATGGCCGCCCGGATCAACGCCAGTTCCCAGGCGTCGCGTTCGCGGGCCGGGGGGCCGGTACGGGGGTCGGCGACCGCCCCGTACCGGGCGGGCTCGACGTCCGCTCCCCCGGCGATCACCAGCCCGTCCAGGGCGGCGACGGTGTCCCGGGCCGCGTCCTCGGCGTCGTCGGGCGGCAGCAGCACCGCGAGCCCGCCCGCCGCCCGGACGAGGCGCGGATAGGCGGCGGGCAGCAGCACCGCGGGCATCTCCCACACCCCCCACCGGGCCGGGTCCTGGTAGGTGCTGATGCCGATGACGGGCCGGGGCATGGAACGTACTCCTTCGGTCGGGGGGGATCGCGTCGGCGGCCGGGGTCGCCGGCGCCTTCAGTCGCGGGCGAGTTCGGCCTCGGCAGCCGCCAGTGCGGCGAACTCCTCCTCCGGGGCTCCCGCGACCAGCCGGTGACGGCTGTAGAAGGCGAAGTAGGCCAGCGCCACCGCGTACACGGCGAGCGCGATGAACGCCGCGTCGCGGTCCACCAGGAAGGTCGCCACCAGGGCCGAGCATGCCAGAGCGAAGGCGACGGACGAGGTGAGCGCGCCGCCGGGGGTGCGGTAGGGGCGCGGCAGCTCCGGTTCGCGGCGGCGCAGGACCAGGTGGGAGAGGGCCATGAGCGCGTAGCTGATGGTGGCGCCGAAGACGGCGACGTTCAGCATCCGGCCGCCGTTGCCGCTCCAGGCGGCGAGCGCGAAGCCGATGACGCCGGGGATCAGCAGGCCGAGGTAGGGGGACTTGCGGCGGTTGGTGAGGGAGAGGAAGCGCGGCAGATAGCCCGCCCGGGAGAGGGCGAAGAGCTGGCGGGATCCGGCGAAGATCAGGGAGAAGAAGGAGGCGACGAGCCCGGCGAGGCCCGCGTAGTTCACGAAGCGGCTCAGGGCGGTCGGTTCGCCGTCGCCCTGGAGGGCCACCACGAGCGGGTTCCCGGCCTCCTTGATGGCGTTCGCGCCCTGGGCGCCGGTGGCGGAGACGAAGGTGATGAGGGCCAGGAAGACCAGCACGGCCAGCGAGATCGCCAGGGCCTTGGGCATCGAGCGGACCGGGTCCTTGGCCTCCTCGGCGGCGAGCGGCACGCCCTCCACCCCGAGGAAGAACCACATGCCGAAGGGGAAGGCGGCCCAGATCCCGAGGAGTCCGTACGGCAGCCAGGAGGAGGAGCCGAAGGCGGAGGCGTCGGCCGGGATGTCGTTGAGTCGGCCCGCGTCGAACTCGGTGAACGCGCCGACGGCGAAGATCAGCAGCGCGGCCACCGCGATGGCGGTCACCACCAGGCTGAAGCGGAGCGCCTCGCCGACGCCCCAGAGGTGGATGCCGATGAAGATCGCGAAGCAGGCGAGGTAGACGGGCCAGCCGGAGGTGAGGCCGAACAGGCCGAGCGATTCGACGTAGTCGCCGATGAAGAGGGAGATGGCGGCCGGGGCGAGGATGTACTCAATGAGGATGGCCGTCCCCGTCAGGAAGCCGCCCCAGGTGCCGAGCGCCCGCCGGGCGAAGCCGTAACCACCGCCCGCCGTAGGGAGGATGGCGGAGAGTTCGGCCAGCGCGAAGACAAGACACGCGTACATGACGCCCATCAGGACCATGGCCACGGCGAGTCCGCCGAAGCCGCCCTTGGACAGGCCGATGTTCCAGCCGGAGAAGTCCCCGGAGACGACGTAGGCGACGCCGAGTCCGGTCAGCAGGAGCCAGCCGGCGCTGCCGCGGCGCAGGGTCCGGCGGTGCAGATACGCGTCCGTGCCGGACTTCGCCGGGCCCGCGTCACCGGGTGGTCCGGCGGGTGCTTCGGTTCCCTGAGCCATGAGGCGCTCCAGATGTGTGTCGACTTCATCGTTGGAACTGCTTCGATCAAAGGTTCGTCGGCACACCTTTGTGGAACGTGGCGGCGCCTGGCAAGAGGCGTGCGTTAAAGAGTGGTTACGGATTCGCCTCGCCGGGCGTCGCCGGCCCGGGCGTCATCGCCCCCGGCTCAGGCGAGGAAGCCGCGCAGCAGGGCCGCCGTGCCGCCGCAGTGTTCGCGCATCATTTCGCGCGCGGCGTCCGGGTCCCGGTCGAGGACCGCCTCGACGACGGCCGCGTGCTGCTGCTGGGAGTGCTCCAGGTTGCGCACCAGCAGCGGGATGCCGTCGAGCAGTTCGTTGAGAGTGGCCCGGACGGCGGCGTACTGGGCGGCGAGCGTGCGGGAGCCGGAGAGTTCGGCGAGGGTGAGGTGGAGCAGGGTGTCCTGGCGGCGATAGTCCTCCAGCCGGGCGCCCTGGGTGGCATCGAGCGCTCCCCGCAGCCGGTCCTCGCCGTCGGCCGTGAGCCCTTCGGCGCACAGGCCCGCTGCCCCGGCCTCCAGCACCTCGCGGAAGCGCAGGGTGTCCTCGACGTCGACAGCGGCGATGCGGCGGCGCAGTTCACCGCTGCCGTCGGGGGCGGCGGTGCGCGGCAGGACGAACGTTCCTCCGTAGCGGCCGCGACGGCTCTCGACCATGTTCTGGTCCTGGAGGACCTTGAGGACCTCACGCAGCGTCACCCTGCTGATCCGCAGGTGCTGGGACAACTCGCGCTCCGAGGGCAGGCGTTCGCCCGGCGGTACGAGGCCGAGGCGCAGGAGCTGAAGGACCTGTTCCAGGGCCTCCTCGAAGCCGTTGCCCGCGCGGACCGGGCGCAGCACGGAGTCCAGCGGACCGGGCGCGGGATCGCCCGCGCCGCCCGCCGCCACGTCCGCCTCTGCTGCCCGTACCCCCGGACGGGTGTCGTCCGCTCTTCCGCTCGTGGCCACTGACGGATCCCCTTCCCAAGCAATGGTTCCCTGTCATACCTTAAGCCTCCCGGTTCACCCAAGGAGGCATCCCGTGGCAGACCGCACACCCCCGCTCGGCGTCGACGAGCTCCGCTCACGGGTCGCGGACGGGTCGATAGACACCGTGGTGCTGGCCTTCCCGGACATGCAGGGCCGGCTCCAGGGGAAACGGTTCGCGGCCGGGTTCTTCCTCGACGAGGTGCTGGAGCACGGCACCGAGGGCTGCAACTATCTCCTGGCCGTGGACACCGAGATGCAGACGGTCGACGGTTACGCGATGTCCTCGTGGGAGCACGGCTACGGCGACTTCGGCATGGTCCCCGACCCCGCCACCCTGCGGCCCGTCCCCTGGCACGAGGGGACCGCCCTGCTGATCGCGGATCTCGCCTGGCACGACGGCAGTCCGGTGGTGGCCGCCCCCCGGCAGATCCTGCGCCGCCAGCTCGACCGGCTGGCGGAGCACGGCTGGACGGCCCAGGTGGGCACGGAGCTGGAGTTCATCGTCTTCCGGGACAGTTACGAGGAGGCCTGGGACCGCGACTACCGCGGGCTGACCCCGGCCAACCAGTACAACATCGACTACTCGATCCTCGGCACCGGCCGCATCGAGCCGCTGCTGCGCCGGATCCGCAACGAGATGCAGCAGGCGGGGCTGACCGTCGAGTCCGCCAAGGGCGAGTGCAATCCCGGCCAGCACGAGATCGTCTTCCGTTACGACGAGGCGCTCACCACCTGCGACCAGCACGCCGTCTACAAGACGGGCGCCAAGGAGATCGCGGCCCAGGAAGGCGTCTCGCTGACCTTCATGGCCAAGTACGACGAGCGCGAGGGCAACTCCTGCCACATCCACCTCTCGCTGACCGACGCGGACGGCGAGAACGTGATGGCGGGCGAAGGCCCGGACGGCATGTCCGAGGTGATGCGCCACTTCCTGGCCGGACAGCTCGCCGCCCTGCGCGACTTCTCCCTCCTCTACGCCCCCAACATCAACTCCTACAAACGCTTCCAGCCCGGCTCCTTCGCCCCCACCGCCGTCGCCTGGGGCGTCGACAACCGCACCTGCGCCCTGCGGGTCGTCGGCCACGGGCGCTCGATGCGCTTCGAGAACCGGCTGCCCGGCGGCGACGTCAACCCGCATCTGGCCGTGGCCGGGCTGGTCGCCGCCGGACTGTACGGGGTCGAGCACCGGCTGGAGCTGCCCGAGGCCTGTACGGGCAACGCCTACACCGCGGATTACGACCAGGTGCCGACGACCCTGCGCGAGGCCGCCGAACTGTGGGAGGCCAGCCCGATCGCCAAGGAGGCGTTCGGCGAGGAGGTCGTCGCGCACTACCTGAACATGGCCCGGGTCGAACTGGCCGCGTACGACTCCGCGGTGACCGACTGGGAGCTGCGCCGCTCCTTCGAACGCCTCTGATCCTCCGAACGCCTCTGACCACCACCCGCTTCCCTGATCGGGGTCCGTACGTGTCACAACCCACCCTGGACGTCCTCAATCCGGCCACCGCCGAGGTCATCGCCACCGTCCCCGCCGCCTCCGCCGCCGATGTGGACGCCGCCGTCGTCCGCGCGGCGGGCGCCCAGCGCTCGTGGGCCGCCGCCGCGCCCGCCGACCGGGCCCGACTGCTGCGCCGCTTCGCCGTCGTCGTCGACAAACACATCGAGGAACTCGCCCGGTTGGAGGTCCGGGAGGCCGGTCACACCATCGGGAACGCCCGGTGGGAGGCGGGCAACGTCCGCGATCTGCTCGACTACAGCGCGGGCGGGGCGGAACGGCTGCTGGGCCGGCAGATCCCGGTGGCGGGCGGCATCGACTTCACCGTTCTGGAGCCGCTGGGCGTCGTCGGGGTCATCGCCCCGTGGAACTTCCCCATGCCGATCGCCGCCTGGGGCCTCGCCCCGGCCCTCGCCGCGGGCAACGCCGTCCTTCTCAAGCCCGCCGAGACGACCCCGCTGACCGCTCTGCGGCTGGCCGAACTCGCCCTGCAGGCGGGCCTTCCCGAGGGTCTCTTCCAGGTGCTGCCCGGCGAGGGCCCGGTGGCCGGGAGCGCGCTGGTCGAGCACCCGGGCGTCGCGAAGATCGTGTTCACCGGCTCCACCCGGACCGGCAAGCACATCATGACCCGTTGCGCCGAGCGCGTGAAGCGGCTCACCCTGGAGCTGGGCGGAAAGAGCCCCAACGTCGTCTTCGCCGACGCCGATGTGGAGGCCGCGGCGGCGGCCGCCCCGATGTCCTTCCTGGACAACGCCGGGCAGGACTGCTGCGCCCGGACCCGGATCCTGGTCGAACGGTCCGTGTACGACCGGTTCCTCGACGCCCTCGTCCCGGCCGTGTCCGCCGTCGTGGTGGGCGACCCGGCCGACGAGAAGACGCAGATGGGGCCGCTGATCTCGGCCGTCCAGCGGGACCGGGTCCGGGGGCTCGTCGACGGCGGCCGGGAGGCCGACGGCGTACGGGCGATGCTCGGCAAGGCGCCCGAGGGGCCCGGGTTCTGGTATCCGCCGACCGTCCTCGCCGGGGTCGCGCCCGACGCTCCGGTGGCCGTCGACGAGGTCTTCGGGCCGGTGGCCGTGGTGCTGCCGTTCGACGACGAGGCGGACGCGGTCCGGCAGGCCGACGCCACCGACTACGGGCTCGCCGGCTCGGTCTGGACCCGCGACGTGGGCCGCGCGCTGCGCGTCAGCCAGGGGCTGCGGGTGGGCAACCTCTCCGTCAACTCGCACTCCAGCGTGCGCTATTCGACCCCCTTCGGCGGCTACAAGCAGTCGGGCCTGGGCCGCGAGCTCGGCCCGGACGCGCTGGCCGCCTTCACCGAAACCAAGAACGTCTTCATCAGCACGGAGGCCTGAGCACCATGACCGACACTTCCCCTGTCTGCCGCCGCCTGGTCGGCCGCACCGCCGTCGTCACCGGAGCCGGCAGCGGCATCGGTCTGGCCACCGTCCGGCGGCTGGCCGCCGAGGGCGCCCATGTCGTCTGTGCCGATGTGGACGAGGAGCGCGGCAAGGCCGCCGCCGAGGAGGCCGCCGGGCTCTTCGTCCGTACCGACGTCACCGACGCCGAGGAGGTGGACGCCCTCTTCAGGGCCGCCCACGACACCTACGGTTCGGTCGACATCGCGTTCAACAACGCGGGGATCTCGCCGCCCGACGACGACTCCATCCTGGACACCGGTCTGGAGGCCTGGAAGCGGGTGCAGGAGGTCAATCTGACCTCGGTCTATCTCTGCTGCAAGGCGGCCATCCCCTACATGCGCGCACAGGGCAAGGGCTCCATCATCAACACGGCCTCGTTCGTGGCCCGGATGGGCGCGGCCACCTCGCAGATCTCGTACACCGCGTCCAAGGGCGGGGTGCTGGCGATGTCGCGCGAGCTGGGGGTGCAGTTCGCGCGGGACGGCATCCGCGTCAACGCGCTCTGCCCGGGGCCGGTCAACACCCCGCTGCTCCAGGAACTGTTCGCCAAGGACCCGGAGCGGGCCGCCCGGCGGCTGATCCACATCCCGGTCGGGCGGTTCGCCGAGCCGACGGAGATCGCCGCCGCCGTGGCCTTCCTGGCGAGCGACGACTCCTCGTTCGTGAACGCCACGGACTTCCTGGTCGACGGCGGGATCGCCGGGGCGTACGTCACCCCGGTCTAACCCCGGCACGGATGCGCCGCGGCCCGCACGTCCCCCGGACGTGCGGGCCGCGGCGGCTTCGGTCTCAGCCCTGGGCCGGGGCCAGGTCGCCCCGCAGCCGCTGGGCGCGGAGCACGAGCAGCATCTCGAAACGCTGGTCCGGTTCGTCGATGGCGTCGCCCCACAGCTCGCGGATCTGCCGCAGCCGGTAGCGGGCCGTCTGGGGGTGGACGCCGAGGCGGGCGGCCACCTCGGGGGCGCCGCCAGGGGTCTCGATCCAGGCGAGCAGCGTCTCGGCCAGCCGACGCGACTGGGTCGGGCTGAGCCCGTCCAGCGGGGCGAGGCAGCGGCGGGCGGAGGCGTCGATCAGCTCCTGGGCCGGCAGCAGGACCAGCTCCTCCACGCGCTCGGTGCAGTGCAGCACCTCGCCCTGAGGGAGCAGGTCCTTCTTGATCAGCTGGACCGCGGTCTCCGCCCAGCGCAGCGAGGTCGCGGCGGCGGCCAGCGGGACCGCCGGGCCGATCGCCCCGGACCAGCCCGCGGTCGCCCGTCGCAGGGTCTCCGCGCGGCCCGCCGTGTCCGGGTCGGGGATGACGATGCGCGGCTGCTCGCTCTCCATCTCCAGCAGGATGCCCTGGCCGACGGCCGGGGCGACCGCCTCCCGGGCGGGACGGATGAGCACGCCCACCGCGATCGTCTCGGGAAGCTCCCAGCCGATGCGGGCGGCCCGCTCGGCCAGGGTCCGGGTCGATTCGACGCGGTGCTCCATGAGCAGCATCTCGATCAGCTGGCGCTGGAGGCGGAGGCGTTCGCTGGCGCGCCGGGCCGCCGCCTCGGCGTAGCCCCGTACCGACTGTTCCACGAGCCCGTCCAGATACTCGAATCCCGATTCGGCCAGCTCGTACATGGCGGGCGCCGGGATATCGACCTGCTGGCCGATCTCGGCGAGCCTGCGCCAGGTGAGCCGGACGCCGAAGCGGTAGATGGCCTGGAGCGAGTCGAGGCTGCGGCCCTCAAGGCCTTCGCCCCGTCCGAACTCCTGGAACATCTCCGGCGGCACCCGGGGGTGCGCGCCGGAGGTGAGGTTGTCGACGAACCCCTCGATGGCACGGCGGATGCCGACCAGGGCCAGCGGCTCCCCGGACTCGTCCTCGACGAGGTGGAGGTAGGGGTAGTCCCGGCGGATCGCGTGCAGGATCGTCTGGGCGAGCTCCGGGGCCTCGGACAGGGCGATGGCGGCGAACCGGTCCAGCTGGGACCGGGGCACCTCCTGCCAGGCCGTGCGGGTCATGGGGCCGCCGGTGCGGTGTCGTAGCTGATCAATGGCGTATTGGGCTGGTCGGGGGTGGCGTCGAGCAGTGCCACGACACCGACGGCCGCACCTACGGCTAGCGCCGCGGCCACCACGGCGGTGGAAAGAGCGGCGATGAGTCTGCGCATAGTCGGGTCAGCTCCTTGCTGGAGGCGATCCCCACCCCGTGAGCCGGGCCCCTCCGGCTCGCACACAGTGTCGACAGGTCATTGACATCTCGTCAAGGCCTTGCTTACTGTTCACGCCAATCAAGGGCTGACCGGCCCGGGGCCCGTACACCTCCGCGAAGAGATTTCGACCCAGGAGTGCCCGGATGCGCCGCAATGCTTCACCCCTCTCGCTCGTTCTGCTGGGGGCGGGGGTCTTTCTGCTCGTCCTCGCACCACTGCTCGTCTGGTATGTCCAGCCGCATGCCAAGCGCACACCCACAGACATCGACACCACCACCGTGTTCACCGGTACCGGCAGCTATTTCGACACCGGCAAGGTGGAGACGGTCGACGACGAGACGATCACGATCACCCGGCAGGTGCGCGGGGACGTGGCCGACAGCGAGAAGAGCGGCAACGCCGTCTGGGACGTGTCCACCTCCGTCGACCACGACAAGACGCTGCCCGCGTCCGATCCCCGTGACGCCCTCCAGTGGACGCTGGAGCGCTGGGTGACCGACCGCACCACCAACGAGCCGGTGCACTGCTGCGAGGAGTCCCCGACGTTCGACGGGGAGGCCTACCTCAAGTTCCCCTTCGACGTCGAGAAGCGCGCCTACCGCTGGTGGGACAGCACGCTCGGCGGTGTGGTGCGGCTCTCCTTCGAGGGCGAGAAGGAGATCCAGGGCTACGCCGGCTACCTGTTCAAGGGCGAGGTCGAGCCGACGAGGACCGGGGTGCGTCAGGTGCCCGGGGTCCTCGTGGACCGGAAGAAGACGCCCCAGGTGCTGGCCGAGGAGTGGTATTCCAACAGCGGCATCGAGCTGGTCGTGGACAAGCGCACCGGCCGCATCATCAACGCGGCGATCGGCCCGAAGAAGACGCTGCGCGCGCCCGGGTCGAAGAAGGACGCCGTGGTGCTGCTGGAGAGCAAGCGCGTGGAGTTCACCGAGGCGACCCAGAAGAAGCAGGTCGAGCTGGCGTCGGCGGACAGCGACCGGCTGGCGATGCTCGGTGAGACCGCACCGATGGGAGCGGCCGGGATCGGTCTCGTACTCACCGTGGCGGGGGTCGTCCTCGTCGTCCGGGGGCGCCGGGAGGCCCCGGAGGCCCAGAACACTCACATGATGACGAGTACGCACACCTGAGTTACCCGCAAGTTGTTGCGCCGGTGAGTAGCCGGGCGGTAACCCGTGCCGAAAACTGTCTATCCCCACCAGAGCACGGCCCCCCGGTCTTTCCTTTTCCGTCACATCATGTGCGATCCCTGCCCCGCCCCTACGCC
>NZ_QWFA01000007.1 GCF_003501885.1 Streptomyces globisporus | reverse complement strand
GGGGCGGGGCGTCCTCGATGACGAGCCGCCCGATCAGGCCCGGTTCCCGCTGGGCCAGGAGGTAGGCGGCGACCCCGCCCATGGAGTGTCCGACGACGGTCGCTCCGGCGAGGTTGCGGGCCTCCAGGAAGGCGTGCAGGTCGTCGCGGAACATCTCGAAGGAGTAGCGGCCGGGCCAGTCGCTCAGCCCGTGGCCGCGGAAGTCGGGGGCGTACACGCGGTGGTCGGCGGCCAGGTCCTGCGCGATCCGGGTCCAGGTCTCGCCGGAGCCCGCCCGGCCGTGCAGCAGGACGACGGGCGGGGCCTCGGGGGCGCCCCACACCCGGTAGGCGAGCCGGACCCCGCCCGCCTGGACGCTCGACACCTCCGGGTCGAGGAAGGCCGCGACCGTGCGGGCGAAGGCTCCCGGGTCGTCCAGCCACGGGAAGTGCCCGGCCCCGCGCTGGACGACGAACTCGGCGCCCGGGAAGAGCGCGGCGAGCTCCGTGGCCCGGTCCGGGCTGGGGTGGCCGTCGTACTCCCCGGCGAGAACGAGGACCGGCACGGTGAGTCCGCGCAGGGCCGCGGCGGTGGCGGCGGGGTCGAAGGCGCCCTCCTCGGCGTAGCGTTCGCGGGCTTGCGCGTTGGTCTGTCCGGCGGAGGCCTCGGCGTGGGCGCGGGCCGTCTCGTCCCAGCGGCCGTAGGTGAGGGGCCGGACGGCGGGCCACAGCTCGGCGAACGGTCCCCCGGCGAGCAGCGCCTCCTGGGCGGCCCGCGCCTCGGGGTACCAGGGCTCGTCGCGCCGCAGTTCGGCGGCCTCTCGCAGATCCTGGTCGGTCACCTCGATGCCCACCGCCCGGGTGCTGGGCGTGACGAGGGTCAGGGTGCGCAGCCGCTCCGGGTGGCGGGCGGCGTACAGGAGCGCCAGGTCGGCTCCGGCGGAGTGTGCCAGGACGTCGATCCGCTCCAGGCCCAGGTGTTCACGCAGGGCGTCGACGTCGTCGACGAGGCGGTCGCAGCGGTACGTCGAGGGGTCCTTCGGCACACCGGACGCACCCGTGCCGCGCAGGTCCGGAAGGACGAGCCGGCGCCGGGCGGCGAGCCCTCCGAGGTCGCCGAGATACGCGCTCGCCCGCATCGGCCCGCCGGGCAGACAGATCAGCGGTTCCCCCTCGCCCACCAGGTGGTAGGCGAGTGGAGTCTTGTCGTACGCGGAGAAGGTCGGCATGCGCCCCATCCAAACAGGAAGCCGTGAGCGGGCACAGCGGACTTCGCCGCGGGCTGATCGACTCCGAACGCCGCACGCCTCTTGCCAGCACCCCCGGCCGCCTGAATTACTGCTCCCAGGAAAATCGACCGAATGATCGGTCGCCCGGTTCGGGAGAGGAAGGGTCCTGATGACGGCCATGCTGGACGCGGCGGAACGGCTCGGCCGGGGCGAGCTGGAGGCCCTGCAACTGGAGCGGCTGCGGTCCACGCTGCGCCACGCGTACGACAACGTCCCCTTCTACCGGGAAGCTTTCGACCGCGCGGGGCTGAAGCCCGAGGACTGCCGGACGCTCGCGGATCTGGCCCGCTTTCCGTTCACCGCGAAGACGGATCTGCGGGACAACTACCCCTTCGGGATGTTCGCCGTACCGGAGCACGAGGTGCGCCGGATCCACGCCTCCAGCGGCACGACGGGGCGGCCGACCGTCGTCGGGTACACCCAACGGGACCTGGACACCTGGGCGGACGTGGTGGCCCGGTCGATCCGGGCGGCGGGCGGGCGGCCCGGCCACAAGGTCCATGTGGCGTACGGATACGGGCTGTTCACCGGTGGGCTCGGGGCACACTACGGGGCGGAGCGGCTCGGCTGCACGGTGATCCCGGCCTCCGGGGGCATGACCGCGCGGCAGGTCCAGCTGATCCAGGACTTCCGGCCCGAGATCATCATGATCACGCCGTCGTACATGCTGACGCTGCTGGACGAGTTCGAGCGGCAGGGTGTCGATCCGCGTTCGACGTCCCTGAAGGTGGGGATCTTCGGCGCGGAGCCGTGGACCGAGGGGATGCGCCGGGAGATCGAGGACCGTTTCGCGATCGACGCGGTGGACATATACGGGCTCTCGGAGGTGATGGGCCCGGGGGTGGCGCAGGAGTGCGTGGAGACGAAGGACGGGCTGCACATCTGGGAGGACCACTTCTATCCGGAGGTCGTGGACCCGTTCACCGGTGAGGTGCTTCCCGACGGTGAGGAGGGGGAGCTGGTCCTCACCTCGCTGACCAAGGAGGCGATGCCGGTGATCCGCTACCGGACCCGGGACCTGACGCGGCTGCTGCCGGGGACGGCGCGGACGTTCCGGCGGATGGAGAAGGTCACCGGCCGCAGCGACGACATGGTGATCCTGCGCGGGGTGAACCTCTTCCCCACGCAGATCGAGGAGATCGTGCTCCGGACGCCCGCCGTCGCCCCGCACTTCCAGCTGCGGCTCACCCGGCACGGGCGGCTGGACGCGCTGACGGTCCTCGCGGAGGCGCGGGCGGACGCGACGTCCGACGAACGGGAGAAGGCGGCGCGGGGCATCGCGGCGGCGGTGAAGGACGGCGTCGGGGTGTCGGTGAGCGTCGAGGTCGTGGATCCGGAGACGCTGGAGCGTTCGGTGGGCAAGATCCGGCGGATCGTCGACCTTCGGGAGAAGGAGTCCGGCACGGGGTGAACGGCGGCGCTGACCGACGCTGTTCACACGGCCGCAACACCCGTTCCCACTATGCGGACAGCTGCCGAAACGTCTCGACACAGGGGGCCGGCCCCTGCGAGTCTCCCGCTCTATATCTCGCCCACCGGCCCCTGGTCATCACCGCTCCGAGCTCCGCCGTCGTCCTCTGCGCCGCCCTCGTGGGCTGCGCCCCGCAAGCGGAGGAGAAGGGGGCGTCGCACGGGCCCGGTGCGACGGCGTCCTGCGCGCCCGGCAAGCTCGCCACCCAGGTGCCCGGAAAGCTCACCGTCGGCACCGACGAGCCCGCGTACGCCCCCGGCTGCTGCTCCTGGACGAGATCACGGCGGCGCTGGACCCGGAGTTGGTGGGCGAAGTGCTGGGTCTCGTCCGGGAGGTGAAGGAGGACGGGATGACGATGGTGATCGCCACGCACGAGATGGCGTTCGCGCGCGAGGTCGCCGACCAGGTGTGTTCCTCGACGGCGGGGTGGTGCTGGAGCGCGGCACACCCGAGGAGGTGTTCAGTACGCCCCGCGAGGAGCGTACGCAGCGGTTCCTGCGGCGGATCGTGGCCGCAGGGCGGCTGTAGGAGCCTCTTCAGGTCAGTTCGTCCCTCGGTTGCCTCTTGAGGATCTTTCCGCCGGCGTTGCTCGGCAGTTGGTCGATGAACACGATGTGCTGAGGCGCCATGAAGGCGGTGGGCTTCTCGCGGACGCGCGCGATGAGTCCCCCTCGTCCACCCTTGCCTCGGCGCGCCGGACGACGACGGTGACGGCCTCGATCCAGCGGGCGACGGGGAGGCCGATGGCGGCGGCCTCGGCGACGGCGGGTGGGTGCGGATCAGGTGCGGATCAGGTGCGGCTACTGCCGGGTAGGGAATTTCCCCCTTTCCACGGCTCATTCTCAGTCAACTTATGACTAAATACGGTCAACTCTCAGCTCGATCTTCGCATTCCCCTCACAGGTCACTCCTGTCATGGACACAAGGCCTGCCTGGGCGAGTGGCGGGCTCACCGCACATCGGACACTCCGCAACGGTGCTCCGCGCTCCGGAATTCGGTCGGACTCCCGTGCGGCAGCGGACGTATGGTGAGCGCCGCGCGCGTGGCGGGACCTGACCGCTCGGCCACGGGACGCGCACATCACACGGCGGCCGGGGGGCGGATCCGCCACGGGGGAGGTTCGCCGTCATGCCGCACCATCGGCTCGCTGAGCACGCCGAGCCGGACGGTCTCGCCGTCCGCGCCGCCGCACAGGGCTGACCCCCCGAACCTCCACCCGCCGCACCGGCACCCCCGCCTGTCCTCGCTCGCGAAGAAGGATTACTCCCTTGCGCCTCAAACCAGGGTTGTTCAGACCCGGACCACGCCGATCACCGATCCTCACCCCTGTCGTCACCTCTGTGGCGGCGCTCGCCGTCCTCGGCGGTCTGGGCGCACAGCCCGGGGCCGCCGCGCCGGACCGGGCCGACCGTGCAGCCCCAGCAGGCGCCGGCAGCGACTGGAACGAGGAGACCCCCGCCGAACTGCTCCGCCAGGACCAGTGCCTGATGGACGGCGTGCTGCGGCTCGGCGGACCGTCCATGGCCGCCACCGCGCAGAGCGGACTCGACCAGACGCCGGAGAAGCTCCGCGAACTCGCCGACCGGCAGCACTGGGAGGACACCCCGCTCGCCACGGCCTACCAGAGCGACCGGGACGCGGCGCTGAAGGAGCTCGACGCGCTGCACGCCCTGCGCGACGGGTGGCAGAAGCCTCTCCAGGGGCTGACCAACCCGGCCGGCTTCACCGTCACCGCATTCGCGTGGCCTCCCGGTACCCGCGAGGGCCAGGACTTCTACGAGCAGACCGGTCTGACCCAATGGACCTCCGACCGGTTCTGGAAGGACGAGCGCGACTTCTACGAGGACCCGACCCCGCCCGCCGACGCGGCGACCGTCAAGGCGGTCAAGGACCTCGGGGCCCCGCTCTACGGCACCGACCCGGACCCGAGCTCGCCCGACTGGAACCGTGCCCTCGCCGAGCACGGCGCGTACGAGCACCTGACGGACTGGTCGCTGGAGCCCACGGGCGCCGACAACGCCCGGATCTTCCTGGCGTCCGGCGGCTTCCCGCGTACCGCTCCCCAGCCCGGTTCGCCGGAGCACCGGATCGCGGTCGAGGACCTCAAGACCCGCTTCGCCGCCTGCGCGTGGCGGGACCCGATCGACCCGAACGACGTCCTGGACCCGATCTCCGACACTGCCGCCACGGAGTGGCAGAAGGAGATCTCCTCGCAGGCGACCCAGCGCAACCAGCTGCTGACCGCCAACAAGGACGCCACCAAGGCCCTGGCCACCGGGTCGAAGTTCCTCGGCGACCTGATCGGCCACTCCTGGGTGGCCGATCACCTGACCCAGTTCCAGGACTACTGGTCCGCGGGCGGAGTCGGCTGGATCGGCACCAAGCCGACCACCCTCCAGGTGAGCGCCTCCACCGGCAAGTGCCTCGACGTCGAGGGCGGCAAGACCGCCAACGGCACCCCCGTCCAGGTGTACACCTGCAACCACGGCGCCGCCCAACAGTGGGTCGTCGAGGGCGACGACAAGGGTCTGCACCTGCGGAACGTCGGTTCCCAGAAGTGTCTGGACGTCTCGAACACCAGCACCGCCGACGGCGCGAAGATCCAGATCTGGACCTGCAACAGCTCCCCGGCGCAGACCTGGGACTACAACGTCCGGGCCAAGACGATCCTGAAGAACGTCGGCACGGGCAAGTGCGTGAACCTGCCCAAGTTCGACAACAGCGTCAACGCCGTGCAGGCGACCTGCGGCCCCACGGGACCGCAGCAGTTCACGGTCAAGGTGTCCGGCAACAACGGCTCCGTCCCGCCGAAGGCCCAGTTCGACAAGGCCGCGAAGGGCATCACGGACGCCCGCGCCGCGGCGAAGAGGCAACTGGACGCACTCAAGGCACAGGCGGCAGCGGCGAAGAAGGCCGCCACCACCAGTGACACCGCCGAGAAGGCCGCCTACGCGATCGCGGACGCCCAGGGCTCGCCCCGGGGCCGCGGTCTGCTGGCCGCCCAGCAGAAGGCTCAGGTCACCAAGGGCGCCGTCGCCGCGCTGGACGCCATGGTGAAGGCCGGTGAGACCGCCGAGGCGGCCACCCGCGCCTCCGCCGCGGACAGTGACACGATCGCGCAGCGGGCGCTGGCCCAGGCCGCACAGTCGAAGGCCGAGTTCCGCCGGCAGGCGGCCTACGCCGCCGAAGTGCAGGCGAAGGCGGCCGCCGACGGTGCGAAGATCCACCGCGACAACGCCAAGAAGGACAAGGAGACCGCGGAGGCGAAGCTCGCCGAGGCACTGAAGGCCGAGAGCGACGCCAAGGCGGCCGCTGCCACGGCGCACGCCAAGCGGCTCGCCGCGGAGGCCGAGGAGGCCACCGCGAAGAAGGAGAAGGAGACCGCGGCGGCCAAGCAGGCCGAGGCGGCTCAGCACCGCAGGACCGCGGAGGCCGAGGCGGGCACCGCGAAGGACGCCAAGGAGAAGGCGGAGGCCGCGGAAGGCACCGCAGTGCAGAAGCAGAAGGCCGCCGAGACCGCCCGCGACAAGGCCAAGGACCTGCGCGACGACGCGTGGGACGCCGAGCAGAAGGCGGACGCGGCACGCGCCAAGGCCGACGCCAAGGAGGCGTTCGCCCAGGCCCACGAGTCGGACGCCAACGCTCAGGAGTCGCGTGCCGCCGCGAACGCCGCGGCAGGCCACGCCGACGACGCCGAGGCCGCAGCCGGCCGGGCCCGCACCGCGGCGAACGCCGCGACGCAGGCCGCCGCCGACGCGGACGCCGCCGCCACCCGCGCGGAGGCGGCCGCCAAGCGGGCCCGCGCCCACTCGGACGCGGCCCAGGCCGCCAAGCTGAAGTCCGAGGCCGCGGTGCGCACCGCCACCAGTGCGGCGGCGGACGCCATCAAGGCGTCGGATCACGCCGCCGCGGAGGCGAAGACCGCCGTCGAGCTGGCGGACGAAGCGGAGCGACAGGCCAAGACCGCCAAGACCCATGCGGACGAGGCCCACAAGGAGGCCGGCAAGGCGCTCGTCGCCTCAGCCAGGGCCGCCGGCTTCGCCCACGTCACGGCGCAGGCCGCCGTCGACGCCGGGAACGCGGCCGAACAGGTCGCCAAGCCGGCGAACGACGCCATCCAGCTCGGTTCCCCCTACGTGACGACCGACTCCGCCGCCTCCCTCGTCGTGCTGGCGGGCCAGTCGTCCAAGTCGATCGCCGAGCAGCAGAAGAGTGTCGCCGACGCCCACGCCAAGAACGCACAGGAGGAGGCCGCCGCGGCCAAGGCCATCGCGGCGGCCGCGCAGGGCGACGCCAAGGCCGCCTACCAGCACGCCGCGAACGCGGCCGGCCACGCGGCGACCGCCCGTACCTACGCGAAGGAGGCACTCGGCTACGCGGCGGACGCCGCCACCGCGGCGTCCAAGGCGTCGCAGTCCCTCGCGCGCACCATCGAGTACGACCGCAAGGCCGGCGAGGACGCGGCCGCGGCGGACAAGGCGGCCGGACGCGCAGAGGGCTACGCCACCGACGCCCGTTCGTCCGCCGACGCGGCCGCGCTCGACGCCCAGGCCGCCCGCGACGCCGCGGCCGCGGCAGAGCAGGCCGCCAAGGACGCACGCGCCGCGGCGACCCGCGCCGACACCGCCGCCACCCTGGCGGAGGAGGCGGCCAAGGACGCCCAGAAGTACGCGGAGTCGGCCCAGGAAGCTGCCGAGTCCGCCGAGCGCAAGGAGGCCAACCAGCAGGTCAGCAGCGGTGCGGGCACCGGAATCGGCGGCACCTGGTACGTCGTCGACGAGAGCACGGTCGAAGTCACCGACGCCAAGCAGCTCAACGACTGCGTCATCGACATCGGCTTCGAAGGCTGCACCGTCACCTTCACGGTCACGTTCAGCGCGACCGTCGACTTCTTCCTCTGCACCGACCCGGACGTCCCCGCATCCGCGACCGGCTGCCCGCAGGCCGACACGGTCCTGGTCAGGTCCGAACCCTTCACGGGACTGAAGAAGGACGTCACCAACTACTTCAGCAAGCTCGACCTGATCCAGCAGACCGTCGTCTACCGGATCCTCAAAGCAGTCCTGATCCAGGACTTCGTCGACTGCTGGCACGGCAGCGTCAGCGGCTGCGCCTGGGCCGCGTCCAACTTCGTCCCCGGCAAGGCCTTCGCCAAGATCGCCGAGGCGATCAACGCCCTGGACGCCGCCCTGAAGACCGGCATCGGCATCGCCGACGCCTACAAGGCCCTGAAGATCCTCGACGTGGACCCCGCGACGCTCGCCAAGATCTCGCAGCAGGTCAACATCGTCGAGGACGCCCTGACGAGCTGCCGGGTCAACAGCTTCCCGGCGGAGACACGGGTGCTGATGGCGGACGGCACGCGTCGGCCGATCGACTCCGTGCGCCAGGGCGACCTGGTCCTCGCGACGGACGCCGAGACCGGCGTCCACGCGATCCAGCCCGTCACCGACACGTACCGGCACGATGCGAATCGTCTCGTCGATGTGTCCTTCGCCGACGGGTACCGCCTGACCAGTACGGCAGGGCACCGGGTGTTCGTGGCGGAGCGGGGCTGGACCGTCGTGGCCGACCTGCGCGTCGGCGACCGGCTCCGTGGACCGGACGGCACGGCTCGCGCCGTGCGTGCGCTGAACGACCGGTCGGATCTGGCGCCCCGCACGGTGTACGACATCACCGTCGACGGGACCCACACCTTCTATGTGGGCGCGGAGGGCGCGCCGGGTGCACCGGCGCGTGACGTCCTGGTCCACAACTGCGTGCAGCTCACGTTGCACGAGGGCGACCGCGGTGCGCACACGATCCGGGACCACGTGAACACCACGCCCCAGCGGGCCAAAGACAAGGCCAGGGACGAGCTCGCGAGGAACCCCAACCACCCCGGTGTGACCGGTGTCTGGACGAATCTGGACACGGCTCAGGAAGCCGTGAACGACGCCATGCTGAAATGGCTGACGGGCATGTCGCCCAGCCAGAACGCGGCAAACCAGAAGCGACTGCAGAAGTGGATGCAGGAAACGCGGAAGGACTCGGAGAGCCCCACGGACCTCCTCTCATTCGACGTGACGCTCAACAATCCGGCATCCCTGGGCACCGTCTATCACCACACCGGTGACAGCTGGGCAGCCAAGAACATCGTGTCGATCACTCTCAAGAGGTCGGCGCACAAGCCGGGCTACATGGTGTACACCTCCTACCCCAAGGGACCGAGGCCGTGAGGTGACAGTGCGACGCCAGGATATGTGGATCGACTTCGGGCTCAGCGGGCTCACCAAGTGGTTCGCCGCCCCATGGGCCGGCGAGGTCACGCCCGAGGAGCTCGTCATCGAGGCGGCGAGCTGGGGAGACGGCGGCTACGCGCCGACACTCCTGGAGGATGCGCAGCGACTGCTGGCGTCCCCTGTGCCGGCTGCGGTGATCGAACGGTTGTGGTGTGCGGCGATCGGACTTCCCTACGACCCCGGCGCCGTACCGGTCGAAGGGCGCGCGTGGCTGGACGAGATCGTCGGACTCTGCGTAGCACGAGTGCGCCAGGACGATCCCTCCTTCACTTCCGCATCGCCGCAGCCACCGGCGAACGGGATGCTGGGGGAGGCGGTTCTGCGGGAGGTCCGCGAGGTCGCTCCGGCCGTGGTCGACGCCGTCCGCGCCGCCGGCCACTCCGGCGGGGCCGACGTGGTGGGGGCGGTGGAGCAGGTGGTCGTCCACGTGGACCCCGACCTGGGTTTCCGCCTCTTCCTGCGGATCCTCAAGGCGTACATGGTCCCGATCACGGAATCGCGGTATCTGCGGTACCACGAGCTGGGTGAGCGCTTCGGCTACCACGAGCTCGTCGTCGACGACGGCACGCTGCAGTCGGTTGCCGACACGGACTGAGCGCCCGGCGTCCGCTCGGCCGAGGGCCCGCACACCCCTGTCACGGGGCGTGCGGGCCCTTGCAACAGGCCCAGGGGGCCACGCGAACGTCGCTGTCGCGACCTTCGCGGAGGCCGGATACCGACCAGACGGTTGACAGTTGCCGGGGCTCCCTGGCTGAGTGGCGCGTGGCTGTCCGGACGGTCCGGTCAACCGCCTGTGCCACCCGCACCGTTGGGAGGAACACCTTGAGATTGCGAAACCGTCTGAGACTGCTCGGGGTTGCCGGTCTCGCCCTGTTCACCGTGTCGGCGTCGCTGCCGCCGGCCACCGCCTCCGGGGCGGGTCAGGAGCGGCACCCGTCCGGCGGCGGGCTCTCCGCCGTCATCCGGTACACGGAGTACGGCATTCCGCACATCGTGGCCAAGGACTACGCGCAGCTCGGCTTCGGCACCGGCTGGGCGCAGGCCGCCGACCAGGTGTGCACGCTGGCGGACGGCTTCCTCACGGTGCGCGGGGAGCGGTCGAGGTTCTTCGGGCCGGACGCGGCCACGGACTTCTCGCTGTCCTCGGCGGCGACGAACCTCTCCAGCGATCTGTACTTCCGGGGCGTCCGGGACAGCGGCACGGTGGAGAAGCTGCTGAAGGTCCCCGCGCCCGCCGGTCCGAGCCGGGACGTGAAGGAGACGATGCGCGGGTTCGCCGCCGGGTACAACGCGTGGATCGCGCAGAACCGGATCACCGATCCGGCCTGCCGGGGCGCGTCCTGGGTACGCCCGGTGACGGCGCTGGACGTGGCGGCGCGCGGGTACGCCCTGGCGGTGCTCGGCGGCCAGGGGCGCGGGATCGACGGCATCACCGCCGCGCAGCCGCCGACCGCCGCTCCCCCGGCGGCCGGGGTCACCCCCGAGGAGGCGGCGTCGGCGGCGAAGCGGCTGCTGTCGGCGCAGAACGCGGACATGGGGTCCAACGCGGTGGCCTTCGACGGCTCCACCACGGTCAACGGGCGCGGGCTGCTGCTGGGCAACCCGCACTACCCGTGGCAGGGCGGACGCCGCTTCTGGCAGTCGCAGCAGACGATCCCCGGGGAGCTGAACGTGTCGGGCGCGTCGCTGCTGGGCGCGACGACGATCTCGATCGGGCACAACGCGGATGTGGCGTGGAGCCATACGGTCGCCACCGGGGTGACGCTGAATCTCCATCAGCTCACCCTCGACCCGGCCGACCCGACCGTCTATCTGGTGGACGGGAAGCCGGAGCGGATGACGAGGCGGACGGTGAGCGTCCCGGTGAAGGGCGCGGCCGACGTGACCCGCACCCAGTGGTGGACCCGCTACGGGCCCGTGACCACGTCGATGGGTGCGGCACTCCCGTTGCCGTGGACGGCGACGACGGCGTTCGCGCTGAACGACCCGAACGCGACGAACCTGCGGATGGCGGACACGGGCCTCGGCTTCAGCAAGGCCCGGGGCACGAAGGACGTCGAACGCTCGCTGCGCCGGAATCAGGGCATGCCGTGGGTGAACACGATCGCGGCGGACCGGGCGGGGCACTCGTTCTTCGCCCAGTCGCAGGTGCTCCCGAGGATCACGGACGACTTGGCGGAGCGCTGCTCGACCCCGCTGGGCCGGGCCACCTACCCCGCCTCCGGCCTCGCGGTGCTGGACGGTTCGCGGAAGGACTGCGCCCTGGGCAGTGACCGGGACGCGGTGCAGCCGGGGATCTTCGGCCCGAGCCGGATGCCGGTGCTGAAGAACCGGCCGTACGTGGAGAACTCCAACGACAGCGCGTGGCTGACCAACGCGGACCGGCCGCTGACCGGGTACGAGCGGGTCTTCGGCACCATCGCGACACCCCGGTCGATGCGGACGCGCGGCGCGATCGAGGACGTCGCGTCGATGGCGGACAAGGGCCGCCTCAGGGTCGCGGACCTTCAGCGGCAGCAGTTCGCCAACCGGGCGCCGGCCGGGGATCTGGCCGCGTCGGAGGTGGCGAAGTGGTGCGCCGCGCTGCCGGGCGGTACGGCGGTGGGCACGAGCGGCGCGCCGGTCGATGTGTCGGAGGCCTGCAAGGTGCTGCGGCGCTGGGACCGGAGCGTGGACAGCGACAGCCGGGGCGCGCTGTTCTTCGACCGCTTCTGGCGGAAGGCGTCGGCGGTGCCGGCGGCCGAGCTCTGGAAGACGCCGTTCGACCCGGCCGATCCGGTGCGCACCCCGCGTGGCCTGAACACCGCCGCGCCCGGCGTGGGCAAGGCGCTTGCGGACGCGGTGGCGGAGCTGCGGGCGGTGGGTATCGCGCTGGACGCACCGCTGGGCAAGCACCAGTTCGTCGTACGGAACGGCAAGCGGCTCCCGATCGGCGGCGGGACGGAGTCGCTGGGCATCTGGAACAAGACCGAGCCGGTGTGGAACGCGGCGGACGGCGGCTATACGGAGGTGTCGTCGGGCTCCAGCTACATCCAGGCGGTCGGCTGGGACGACAGCCGCTGCCCGGTGGCGCGGACGCTGCTGACGTACTCCCAGTCGGAGAACCCGAAGTCCCCGCACTTCAGCGACCAGACCCGGCTGTACGCGGGTGAGCGCTGGGTGACGTCCCGGTTCTGCGAGAAGGACATCGCACGCTCGCCGGACCTGCGGGTGGTGCGGGTGCACGAGCGGCGGTAGGGCACGTCCGGGAGGAGCGCGCCGCCCGCACGTCCCTCCCGGAACCCGCTGGCTACAGCGGTCGCTCGAAGCCCTCCCAGTACGGCTCGCGCAGTCGCCGTTTGTAGAGCTTGCCGTTGGGGTCGCGGGGCATGGCGGTGATGAAGTCGAGGGAGCGGGGCCGCTTGTACCCCGCGAGCCGCTCCTCGCAGTGGGCGAGGATCGCGGCGGCGAGCGCGTCCGACGGCTCGTGGCCCTCGGCCGGTTCGACGACGGCCTTGACCTCCTCGCCCCGGTCGGCGTGCGGGATGCCGAAGGCGGCCGCGTCAGCGACGGCGGGATGGGTGAGCAGGGCCGACTCGATCTCTGCGGGGTAGATGTTGACGCCACCGGCGATGATCATGTCGATCTTGCGGTCGCGGAGGAAGAGGTAGCCGTCCGCGTCCAGGACGCCCAGGTCGCCGACGGTGAAGAAGTCGCCGATGCGGTTCTTGCGGGTCTTGGTCTCGTCCTTGTGGTAGCTGAAGCCGCCGGTGCTCATCTTCATGTAGACGGTGCCCAGTTCGCCCGGCGGGAGCCGGTTGCCGTCGTCGTCGAAGACGGCCAGTTCGCTGATCGGCCAGGCCTTGCCGACGGTTCCGGGCTTCTTCAGCCAGTCCTCGGCGGTGGCGAACGCCCCGCCGCCCTCGCTGGCCGCGTAGTACTCCTCGACGCAGCTCCCCCACCAGTCGATCATGGCGCGTTTGACGTGGTCCGGGCAGGGGGCGGCCCCGTGGATGGCGTGCCGCATCGAGGAGACGTCGTAGCGGGCCTTCACCTCCTCGGACAGGGCGAGCAGCCGGTGGAACTGCGTGGGGACCATATGGGTGTGGGTGCAGCGGTGGGCGTCGATGAGGCGGAGCATCTCCTCGGGGGCCCACCCGTCCATCAGGACCAGCGGGTGGCCGATGTGCAGGGCCGCGCCCGCGAATTGGAGCACGGCGGTGTGGTAGAGCGGCGAGCAGACGAGGTGGACGTTGTCGTCGAACGGCCGGATGCCGAAGATGCCGAGGAACCCGCCGAGGTAGGTCTCCTCGGGGCGTTTGCCGGGCAGTGGCCGGCGGATGCCGCGCGGGCGGCCGGTGGTGCCCGAGGTGTAGTTCATGACCCAACCCAGAGTGCGGCCCTCGGGCGGGGTCGCGGGGTGGCCGTCGAGGAGTTCGGCGTACGGGCGGCTGCCGGGGACCGCGCCGACGCCGTAGCGGTGGCTCGCGGGCAGTTCCGCCTCGTCGGCGGCGGCCGTCGCGGCGGTGGCGAAGCGTTCGTGGGCGATCAGGACGCGGGCGCCCGAGTCGGCGACGATCCAGGCGATCTCGGGGCCGACGAGGTGGTGGTTGACGGGTACGAGGTAGAAGCCGGCCTGCGAGGCGGCGAGGTAGGCGGTGAGGAGTTCGACGCCGTTGGGCAGCACGACGGCGAACGCGTCGCCCTCGCGCAGTCCCGCCGCGCGCAGCCCGTGGACCATGCGGTTGACGTCGGCGTGCAGCCGGCCCGCGCCCCACTCCTCGCCGTCGGGGGCGATCAGGACGGTGCGGTCGGGGTCGGCTGTGGCCTGGGCCCAGAAGCCGTTGGGCGGCTGGTTCACGTGGCGCTCCTTCCGGCGATGCGGTTGACGCGGGTGACGGCCCGTTCGAAGCCGCGGGTGAGGTCGTCGACGACGGCCTGGACGCTGCGTTCGCTGGTCATCCGGCCGACGACCTGCCCGACGGGGGTGCCGAGCAGCTCGCCGACCTCGTACTTCTGGATCCGGGAGACGGCCTCGGCGACCAGCAGCCCCTGGAGCGGCATCGGCAGGGTTCCGGGCCCCGCCGGGTCGTCCCAGGCATCCGTCCACGCGGTACGGAGCTGGCGTGCGGGCTTGCCCGTCAGGGCACGGGAGCGGACGGTGTCGCCGGAGCCCGCGGCGAGCAGTTTGGCGGTCAGGGCCTCGGAGTGCAGGTCGGCCTCCTCGGTGGTGAGCCAGAGGGAGCCGAGCCAGACGCCCTGGGCGCCGAGGGCGAGTCCGGCGGCGACCTGTTCGCCGCTGCCGATGCCTCCGGCGGCGAGTACGGGCAGCGGGGCGACGGCCTCGACGACTTCGGGGACCAGCACCATGGAGCCGATCTCGCCGGTGTGGCCGCCCGCCTCGTACCCCTGGGCGACGACGACGTCGATGCCCGCCTCCGCGTGGCGCCGGGCGTGCCGGGCGCTGCCGGCCAGGGCGGCGACGAGGACGCCGTGGTCGTGGGCGCGGTCGATGACGTCGGCGGGCGGGGAGCCGAGGGCGTTGGCCAGCAGCTTGATCGGGTAGTCGAAGGCCACGTCGAGCTGGTTCCGGGCGACCTCCTCCATCCAACCGGTGATGCGCCACCCGGACGCCTCCCCCTCGGCCAGCTCGGGCACGCCGTGGCGGGCCAGGAGTTCCCGGACGAATCCGCGGTGTTCCTCGGGGATCATCGCCTCGACGTCCGCCTCGGTGACGCCCTCGACCTTCTTGGCGGGCATGACGACGTCGAGGCCGTAGGGCTTGCCGTCGGCGTGCTGGTGCAGGCGGTCGAGGTCGCGTGCGAGGTCGTCGGGGGCGGTGTAGCGAACGGCTCCGAGCACGCCGAAGCCGCCGGCTCTGGTGATGGCCGCGGCGACCTCGGGGAACGGCGTGAAGCCGAAGATGGCGTGCTCGATTCCCAGTTGGCGGCTCAGTTCCGTCTCCATGGGCGGCAGGATGCCGCAGCGGTGCGGCCGAGGGAAGAGCTTTTCTGATGCAGTGTCAGATTCTTTGCGAGCCTGGACCCGTCCGGAAACGCGGAGGTGACAGTAATCTCTGCGGCGGCAGGAACTTTCACTGCTCGGCGAGATTTCGGAAGTTACTTTCGCGCGGGCTCCGGCATACGGGTACGCCCCGGGGACCGGACGTCGGGCGCGGGAAGGAGTCGCGGATGACCGGGGACACGCAGGGGCACGGGCGGACCTCCGAGAACACCCCACGCACCGCCGGGAGCGGCATCGCCCGACGGCGGCTGGGCGGCGGGATACTGGCGCTGGGCGGGGCGCTCGCGCTGACACCGATTCCCCTCGCGGGCGCGGCCGCCCGGAGCGGGCCGGGCAGTGCGGCGGACACGGGAGCGGGCATGGAGTCAGGGGCACACCGGCCCACGCTGCGGCGTGGCAGCGCGACCCGCGCCGGGCTGCTCCAGGAGCCGCTGGACCAGCTCGTCCGGGACGCGGAAGCGTATCTGGCCAACTCCCCCAAGCACCCCTGGTACGCGGGCGCGGTGCTGCTCGCCGGGCGGGGCGGCACGGTGGCGCTGCACCGGCCGATCGGCAAGGCGGTGCGCTATTCCGCGTACGACGAGAAGACCGACACGGGGGTGGAGTTCCCGGCGGACCGGCAGATCGCGATGGCCGAGGACACCGTCTTCGACCTCGCCTCGATCTCCAAGCTGTTCACCTCGCTCCTGGCGGTCCAGCAGATCGAGCGCGGCACGCTGGAGCTGGAGGCGACGGTCGCCTCGTATCTTCCGGACTTCGCGGGCGGCGGCAAGCAGGACATCACGGTCCGTCAACTGCTCACTCACACGTCGGGTTTCCGCTCGTGGATCCCGCTGTACAAGGAGCCGACCCGGGAGGGCAAGCTCCGCATGCTGTGGGACGAGGTCCCGGCGAGCACGCCGGGCAGCGCCTACCTCTACTCCGACCTCAACCTGATCTCGCTCCAGCTGATCCTGGAGCATCTCACCGGCCGCCCGCTGGACGTCCTGCTCCGCGAGGAGATCACCGCCCCGCTCGGCATGCACCGCACGCGCTACAACCCGCCCGCCTCCTGGAAGCCGAAGATCGCGGCGACGGAGGACGCCCGACTGCCCTGGTCCGGTCTGGAGCGCGGTCTCGTCTGGGGCGAGGTGCACGACGAGAACGCCTTCGGCTTCGGCGGGGTGGCGGGCCACGCCGGGGTGTTCTCCTGCGCCTGGGACCTCGCGGTGCTCGCCCGGACGCTCCTGAACGGCGGGGTGTACGGCCGCTCCCGCATCCTGTCCGAGGAGTCGGTGGACCTGCTGTTCACCGATTTCAACACCGCGTTCCCGGGCGACGAGCACGGCCTGGGCTTCGAGCTCTACCAGCACTGGTACATGGGCGCGATGGCGACTCCGCGCAGTGCGGGGCACACCGGATTCACCGGGACCAGTCTGGTGCTCGACCCGACGACCGACACCTTCCTCATCGTGCTGGGCAACTCTGTCCATCCCGTACGGAGTTGGCGCTCGGGCAGCGCGCCCCGGGTGGCGACCGCCAACCAGCTGGCCCGGGCCGTTCCGGTCCGGCCCGAGCGGGGGCGCACGGCCTGGTTCTCCGGGATGGCGAGCGCCTCCACGGCCACCCTCACGCTGCCCGCCCTGCGCCTGGGCTCAACACGGGCCCGGCTGGAGTGCGCGCTGTGGTGGGACACCGAACCGGCCTCCGACGGCCTCTTCCTGGAGGCGTCGGCGGGCGGGGAGGACTGGCAGCCGGTGCCGTTCACCACCGTACGCCCGGGCCCCGGCCACCGCCCGGACCCGGTGCCGCACCCGTCGGGCTCGGTGACCGGCTGGTCGGGGCGGGTGTGGCACCGGCTGGAGGCGGACCTGTCGGCCTGGCGCGGCACGAACCTCCAGCTGCGGTGGCGGTACACCACGGACCAGCTGTACGTGGGGCGCGGCGCCTATGTGGACGCCCTGCGGGTGAGGGACGGGGGCCGCACGGTCTTCGACTCCGAGCGGCCCCGGGACGCGGGGCGGATCAGGGCGACGGGCTGGGTGCTGTCGGCCGACTGAGCGGCGGGCGGGGCGCCGCGCGTGGTGTGCCGGCGCCCGCCCGACGCCCCCGCCACAATGGTGTCGCGTCCGGTGCGCACCGGCGTCACCACCGGTTCATCCGGGGGCCGTTGGATGGAGCGAGCCGCTCGGCCCACCCGCTCCGCGTGGTCGATTCCAGGAGGCACACCATGAGCAGCGTCCGACACCCCGCCCCCTCCGCCCCGGTGCTCTCCCGGTGACCGGCCGGGTCCCCGCACCGGCGAGACGAAGCCTGCTGTACGCGGCGGCCGCCGGGATCACGGCGGCCTTCGCCCCCGCCCCGCTCGCGTCGGCGGCCCCGGACCGCGCGCCCGATCCTTCCCGTCCGGGCACAACCTGGACCACCTCCTGGGCCACGGCGCAGACCGCGCCCACGGCGGACGATCCGCTCGCGTCGGCCGGGCTCACGGACGGGCTCTGCACGACGCGGCTGCGGCTCTCGGCGGGAGGGCAGGTACGGCTGCGGTACGCGCACGCCTTCGGGACCGCGCAGGTGCTGGTGGGCCCGGTTACCGCTGACGGGCGGCCGGTCACCTTCGGCGGGCGGCCGCAGGCGTGGCTGGCGGCGGGCGCCTCCCTCATTAGCGACCCGGTGACGGGACTCCGGGTGCCGGACGGCTCCCTGCTGACCGTCGAGACGCGGCTCCCCGGCCCCACCGGCCCGCTGTCCTTCCACCGCAACACCCACGCCTGGCACACTGTCGACGGGGCCCGGACCCGGTCCGTGTTCCTCCTGACCGGGGTCGAGACGACCGGAGCGCGCGGCCCGGTCCTCGCCGTGCTGGGCGACTCGATCGCGGAGGGCACCGGCACGCCCGACGACGCGGACCTCCGCTGGCCCGACCAGCTGGCCCGCAGCCTGTCCGGCTCCGCCGTCGCCAACCTCGGCATCAGCGGCAACCGGCTGCTGCTCGACAGCGACCGCTTCGGGCCGAGCGCCCAGGCCCGCTTCGACCGGGACGTGCTGTCGCTGCCGGGGCTACGGACGGTCCTGGTACACCTGGGCGTCAACGACCTCCACCATCTGCCGGTCGAGCGCGACCCGGCCCGGATGGTGGCCGGGTACCGCCGACTCGCCCTGCGCGCCCGGTCCGCCGGGCTGCGGGTGGTGGGCGCCACCATCACCCCGTTCGAGGGGTGGACGCGCTGGACGCCGGGGGCGGACGCGGTACGCCGGGAGGTCAACGAGGCCGTGCGCACCGGGGGGATCTTCGACGCCGTCGCCGACTTCGACGCGGCGCTGCGCGACCCGGGCCGCCCCTCCCGGCTGCTGCCCGCGTACGACAGCGGCGACGGGCTGCACCCGGGCACCGAGGGGCACACGGCGATCGCCGCCGCCGTGGACCCCCGGCATCTGCGCTAGGGGATGCCCCTCACTCCCCCAGTGCGGCCATCGCCGCGTTGTGGCCGGGGACCCCGCTGACCCCGCCGCCGCGTACCGCGCCCGCCCCGCAGAGCAGCACATTGGTGTGCGCGGTCTCCACTCCCCAGCGCCCGGTGCCCTCGTCCGCGTACGGGAAGGAGAGGTCGCGGTGGAAGATGTGGCCGCCGGGCAGCCGCAGATCGCGCTCCAGGTCGAGCGGGGTCTTGGCCTCGATGCAGGGTTCGCCGTTCGCGTCGAGGGCCAGGCAGTCGGTGATCGGCTCCTCCAGGTGCGCGTCCAGTTCGGCGAGGGTCGCCTTGAGCAGGGCGGCGCGGGCGGCGTCGTTGTCGGCGGCGAACAGCCGGGCCGGGGCGTGCAGGCCGAAGAGAGTGAGGGTCTGGTAGCCGCGTGCGGCGAGCTCCGGGCCGAGGATCGTCGGGTCGGTCAGCGAGTGGCAGTAGATCTCGGACGGCGGGGCGGTGGGCAGCCGGCCGGCCGCCGCCTCCCGGTAGGCGTCGGCGAGCTGCCCGTACCCCTCGGCGATGTGGAACGTCCCGGCGAAGGCCTGCCGGGGGTCGACGGACCGGTCGCGGAGCTGCGGCAGCCGGGTGAGCAGCATGTTCACCTTGAGCTGGGCGCCCTCGGCGGGCGGGGGCGCGGTGTCGCCGAGCAGGGCGGCCAGGGCCTGCGGGGAGGCGTTGACGAGCACGCGACCCGCGGCGACGACGTGTTCGCCGTCCGGGGTGCGGACGGTGACCTCGGCGGCGTTCCCGTCGGTCTCGATGCGGGTCGCCTCGTGCCGTACCCGGATCTCGGCGCCCGCCGCCCGGGCGGCCCCGGCCAGGGCGTCGGTGAGTGCGCCCATGCCGCCGACGGGAACGTCCCAGTCGCCGGTGGAGCCGCCGATCACGTGGTAGAGGAAGCACCGGTTCTGGAGGAGCGAGGGGTCATGGGCGTCGGCGAAGGTGCCGATCAGGGCGTCGGTGAGGACGACTCCGCGCACCAGGTCGTCGGTGAAGTTCTCCTCGACGGCCACGCCGAGCGGTTCCTCGAACAGCATCCGCCAGGCGTCGGCGTCGTCGATCCGCTCGCGCAGCGCGTCGCGGCCGGGCAGCGGTTCGGTGAGTGTGGGGAAGACGCGCTCGGCGACCCGCTGGGTCATCCCGTAGAAGCGCTGCCAGGCCGCGTACTCGCGTTCGCCGCCGGTCAGCGCGGCGAACGACTCCCGGGTGCCCTCCCCTGCGACGAGCAGCCCGGTGGGGCGGCCGTCGCGCACGGCGGGGGTGTAGGAGGAGACGGTCCGCTTGCGCACGGCGAAGGCGAGGCCGAGGTCGCGGACGATCTTGTCGGGCAGCAGGGAGACCAGGTACGAGTAGCGCGAGAGCCGGGCTTCGACCCCGGCGAAGGGGCGGGTCGAGATCGCCGCTCCCCCGGTGGTGCCGAGCCGTTCCAGGACGAGGACGGACTGTCCGGCGCGCGCGAGATAAGCGGCGGCGACCAGGCCGTTGTGGCCGCCGCCGACAATCACGGCGTCGTAGCGGTCCCGGGTGGGCGCGCCGGGCCCGGAGACCTCCTGGGGTCCGGTCTGACCTGCGGGTGTTCGGGGTGCGGGGCTCTGAGGTGCGGGCATGCACCTTCGTAACACGCCGCCCGCCGTCCCCACCAGAGGCGGCGGCTCGACGGCTCTGCCTATGCCTGGGCGAGCCGCTCCAGGCAGTGCGCCTCGTCGTCGCGGGCCGCGAGCGTCTGGGGATGGTCGGGGCCCAGGGTCCGGGTGCGCGCCTCGGCGACCTGGCGGTAGGCCACGAGGGCCTCGCTCCACCGGCCGAGCCAGCCGAGACCCGCGGCGACCTCCCGGCGGCTGACGACCGTGTCGGGGTGGTCGGGGCCCAGCGCGCGTTCCCGGAGGGCGCAGACTTCGCGCGCCTCCGTGAGCGCCTCCTCCCAGCGTCCCAGCCGCCCCAGGTTGACCCCGAGGCCGTGGCGGGCTCGCAGTGTTTCGGGGTCGGCCGCTCCGGCGGTCCGGGTGCGGTCGGCGACCAGGGCGCGGTACAGCTCCAGGGCCTCCGTGTCGCGGCCGAGCCGGCCGAGGCTGATGCCGGCCTCGTAGCGGGCGGCGAAGGTGTCGGCGTGGTCGGCCCCGAGGACGTCGGCGCGGGCCCGGGCGACCTCCTGGTACGTGGCCAGCGCCTCCGACCAGCGGCCCAGCCTGCCCAGGGTGTACGCCACTTCGTAGCGGGTCGCGAGGGTGTCGGGATGGGTCGGGCCGAGCACGCGGGCGCGGGCGTCGGCGACCTCCCGGGCGATCCGGCAGGACTCCTCGGGCCGCCCGAGACGGCAGAGGTTGAACGCCAGGTTGTGGCGGCAGCGCAGGGTGTCGGGGTGGTCGGGGCCCATGACGCGTTCGCGGACGGCGAGGACCGTCTCGTACACCTGGTGGGCCTCGGCGTGCCGACCGAGGCGGCCCAGGGCGTGGGCGGTCGCCTGGCGGGCGGCGAGCGAGTGCGGATGGTCGGTGCCCAGGGCGCGTTCGCGGCCTTCGGCGACCCGGGTGAACGCGCTCAGCGCCTCCTCGGCCCGGCCCGTACGGCTGAGGGTGAGGCCGATCTCGTAATGGCTGGCGAGGGTGTCGGGGTGGTCCGGGCCGAGGACCCGCCCGCGCTGCTCGGCGACCTGGCGGTGCACCTCCCCCGCCTCCTCCCAGCGGCCGAGCCGGCCGAGGTCGATGCCAGCGCTGTGGCGGCCCTCAAGCCCGGCGAGGAGATCCGGGGCGGGAGGCGTGACCGACACGGAGACGAAGGAGCCGGTGTGCGGGACGGTGGCGCGCGCGGTGGTCCACTGCCCCGTCAGCCCGGCGGCCGGGTCGGGGCGTTCGGCGTGCGGGCCGGTCGCTCCGGTCGCCGGGTGACCGGCGGTCATGGACCGCGTCCAGGCGGGCAGCGCCCGCTCGCGCGGGGCCGGCAGCAGCCCTGGGCCCGGGTGCGCGAGGGGCCCCGGTCCGAGCGCGGGCTGTTCGCCGGTCCGGCCGAGGACGATGCGGCGGCGCAGGTCGCCCGCGTCCACGGGCCGCTCCTCCGGGGCCTTGGCCAGCAGGTCGAGGACCACGCGGTCGAAGAAGCCGGGCAGTTCGGCGCGGTGGGTGCGCAGCGGTTCCGGCGGGGTGTCGCGGTGTCCGACGAGCACGGCCCAGGCGTCCTCCTGGTCGAACGGCGGTACGCCGGTGGCGATTTCGTACAGGACGCAGCCCAGCGAGTAGAGGTCGCTGCGGTGGTCGACCTCCTTGCCGCTGATCTGCTCGGGCGACATGTAGTGCGGGGTGCCCATGGCGAGGCCGGTGGTGGTGAGCCGGGAGGTCATGCTGATGTCGTGACCGAGGCGCGCTATGCCGAAGTCGCAGATCTTCACCGTGCCGTCGGTGAGCCGCATGATGTTGGCGGGCTTGAGGTCGCGGTGGACGATGCCCTGCCGGTGGGTGTAGCCGAGGGCGTCGGCGACCTGTTCCGCGATGTCGACGACCTGTTCGACGGGCAGCGGGTGCTGCTGGTTCTCGTCCAGCAGCTGGCTCAGGTTCTGCCCGTCGAGCAGTTCCATGACGAGGTACAGCACGCCCTCGTACTCACCGAAGTCGTGTACGACGGTGACGCCCCGGTGCTGGAGGGAGGCGGCCACCCGGGCCTCGCGCCGGAAGCGCTCGCGCAGGATCCCCGTGAAGGCCTGGTCGTGCTGGGGGCCCATGGGTTTGAGGCATTTCACGGCGACCTGACGGCCCAGCGACTCGTCGAGGGCGCGCCACACCTCGCCCATACCTCCGCGCCCGATGAGTTCGAGCAGCCGGTACCGGCTCTGGATCAGCCTGGTGTCCGCCATCTGCCGTTTCCCGCCCCCGTTGTTCCCTGTTCCCCGCGTTCCCGGCCGCTGGTGCTGTCGCCCTCCCCGGCATGTCCAGTATGGCTGCCGGTAGCCGGAGTGTGTACGCGGCGGGGCGGTTACGGGGTCCCGGCCGTGTCCCGCGTCGGCCATCGGGCGGTGCGGCAGCCGTGGGGCGGGGCCCGGCCCCCTGCGGGCGCGCCCGGGCGGTCCACCGCATGCGAGCGCCCGGGCGCTCCTGGGACAATGGCACGCACGGGCGATCGGGAGACCTTCTGGACGACAGGAGACGCGAAGACCATGATCCCCACCGAACAGCGCGCCACCGCGATCGTCCCCTCGCTCGTCGAGGAGGCCGTGGCCGCGCCCTCCATGCACAACGCGCAGCCGTGGAGGTTCACCCACCGCTCCGGCAGCCGCCGCCTCTGTCTGTACGGCGATCCTGAACGTACGCTGCCGGTCGGCGACCCGGACCAGCGCGCCCTGCACATCGGATGCGGGGCGGCGCTGCTGAATCTGCGGGTGGCCGCCGCGCACCGCGGCTGGACGGCTGTCACCGAACTGCTGCCCGATCCCCACGATCCCTGGCACCTCGCCGACGTGCTGCTGGAGGAGAGCCCGGGGGCCACCGACCTCCGGCTGGCGGATCTGCAGCCCGCCGTGCGGCGTCGGCACACCAGTCGGCTCCCGTTCTCGGACGAGCGGATCCCGCCGGAGATCTGGGACGAGCTGAGCGCGGCGGCGCTGCTGGAAGGAGTCCGGCTGATCGTGCCGGGAACCTGGCACGCCGACGCCGTCATGGACCTCGTGCACGACGCGGAGCTCTTCGAGTCGGCCAGCGACGCCATGCGCGCCGAGATCATCACCTGGACCCGCACGGGCAGGGCCGGGGAGGGCCCGGCCACCGAGGGTGTCCCGTCGTACGCGTTCGGCCCCCGCCAGCACGGGACGACGGCCCCGGTACGGGACTTCGACGTACCGCACGGCTCTCCCGCCCGAGCGGCCGCCGTGTTCGAGGAGAGGCCGCAGACGGCCCTGCTGGGTACCGCGGCGGATCTGCCCGTGGACTGGCTGCGGGCGGGCCAGGGCATGGAGCGCGTGCTGCTGCAGGCCACGCTCGACGGGCTCGCGACGTCCTTGATCTCGCAGCCTCTCGAATGGCCCGAGCTCAGGGACCTGGCGCGTGATCCGCGTTCCCGGACCGGCTTCGTGCAGATGGTGTTCCGCTTCGGCTACGGGCCCGCGGGCCCGGCCACGCCCCGGCGGCCGGTCTCGGAGGTCCTCGAGGTCACGTGAGACGGCCGCGTCCTGCGGGCCCGTCCCATCTGCTGGAGGAACCGGATGCGCCCTGCGGCTTCAGTCGGGCTCGCCCGGGGCGTCGGGGACGACGATCTTGCGCCCGGTGATCCGCCGGGGCGCGAGGACCATGACGTGTTCGCGCTCGGCACCGGCCCAGGGTGTCGAGTACGCGGCCTCCCTCAGCTGCCGCGCGGCCTCCTCGTCGGTGACGGCGTGCACGGTTCCGACAAGCAGGACGCTCCATCCCTTGCTGAAGGCGTCGTCGATATGGTCGGCCTCGAAGGCGATTTCTGTGTCGTCGGCGGTGGACAGCGGGGAGTCCTCCGCCGTGCTGAACACCACCTCGCCGTCGCTCACCTGGTAGTTCACCGGCAGGACGACCGGCCCGTCCGCGAGGGCCAGGGCCACCCGCCCCACCCCGTGGTCGCCCAGCAGCGTCCAGCACATCGCTTCGTCCAGTTCAGCCATCCGGGCGCGCCGGGCGCCCCGGCCCGCGCCACGCGGCAGGTCGACCGCTCCGCCCGTCAGTTCCAGCACCGTGGTCTCCAGCGCGTCGGCCAGCCGGAGCAGGAAGCCGACGCCCGGGGTGGCGGACTGCTCCTCCACGTACTCGATGTAGCCGGGCGCGGCGCCCGCCCGCAGTGCTACGTCCTGGCGGGACAGACCTAGTTGCAGGCGGCGTGCCGAGATGCGCCGGCCCAGGTCGCCGCCGGCCGGATGCGGTGCTGAGGGCATCGCGGGGCTCCTTCACTGTCGACGTACGTCCCCCACGGCTCACGCTAACCAGGACCGCGAGCGGTCGCAGCGCGGAAGCCCGTCGTACTCTTCCCGGAGTTCGCCTGCCCCGGGAGATTCGCTTGTCCGTCCGTGCTCGGCTCCGTGCCACCGTCCCCGCTCCCCTGCCCTCGTCCCAGGCCGGCCCCCCGGAGATCACGGGGCTGCCGGGGCGCCGGCTGCTCGTCCAGCGGAGCGACGACGCGATCGTGGCCCAGCCCCTGGACGACGCCTTCGCCGCCCGTGCCGGGGCGAGCGTCCGTTTCCCCGCTCCGTGGCCGCGGCGCCGTGGCACGTGCGAGGTGGCGCCGGACGCGACGTGGGCCGTCTTCGCCGGGGTGCATGCCGTGCGCGCGGTGGACGCGTCGGGCGCGATGCTCTGGGAGGTCCGCCACGGATGCTGGTCCGGCGGCTGCGAGGAGATCCACGAGGCGTACGAGGCATACGCGGACCGGCGGGACCATCGCTACCCCGAGAGCGGCTCGGTCGGGTTCTCGGCGGACGGCAGGCTCGTCTGGGCGCACGTACGCGGCCCGTTGCCCGAGGGTGAGCTGAGCTTGGACACGGCGGACGAGTGGCTGGTCATCGACGCCGAGGACGGTCGGGTGCTCGCGCGGGCCGACGCCGAAGCGGTGGCGGCCGGAAGCGCTCACCTTCCCCATCCGACCGATCCCGCACAGATGGGGCTGAGCATCGGCGAGGGCCAGGACGGTGCACCGCTGCGATGGGGCCGATGGGACGGGAAGGAGCTGACCGTGGACCGCCTGGACGGCGATCTGTGTCTCCTGAGCCTCAGCCCGTCGGGTGACCGGCTCATGACCGTCTCCCACGACCAAAACTCCCTCGCCGTACGGGACTCCCGTGGCGTCGTCGTCGAGGCGCTCGACTGGAACGCCGACGCGGCGATACCCCGGCACCCGGAAGCCCCCGCCGACGAGGACGAACTGCCCGTCTGCTGGGACTGGGCCGGCGGCTTCCTCGACGAGACGACCCTGATCGCCTCGACCACCGAGAGCGACGAGGACTGCGGGCAGTACCGGCACTGGCTGGTCGACACCACGGCGGCACACGGCTTCGTGCCGGTCGCCTACCCCTCACCGGTCTCCTGCGATCCGACCGCACTGGGCGGCGGCTTCTGGTCGACGCTGTCCCCGTCCCGTGACGTCCTCCACGTCTGGAGTGCCGACGGGCCGGAAGGCTGATCCCGGCCATCCGGCTGTCCCGGCAGCACTTTCCCGCGCCGGAGGGCCGTGTGACGGGGCATCACCGCCGCACGCGCGGCATCCCCAGTCCGATCCACGCGATGATCTCGCGCTGGATCTCGTTGTTGCCGCCGCCGAAGGTGAAGATCACGGCCGAGCGGTAGCCGCGTTCCAGTTCGCCGTGGAGGACCGCGCCGGCCGAGCCCTCCTTCAGGGTGCCCGCGGAGCCGACGATCTCCATCAGCCAGGCGTACGCGTCCCGTCGGGCCTCGGAGCCGTAGACCTTGACCGCCGAGGCGTCCTGCGGGGTGAGGGTGCCGCCCTGGAGGGCGGTGACCATCTGCCAGTTGAGGAGTTTCATCGCGTCGAGGCGGGTGTGGGTGCGGGCGAGCAGGGCGCGGACCCAGCCGAGGTCGATGACCCGCCGGCCGTCGGCGAGCTTGGTGTCGGCGGCCCAGCGCTGCACGTTGTGCAGGGCGCGGACCGCCATCGTGCCGTGGGCGGCGAGGGTGACGCGTTCGTGGTTGAGCTGGTTGGTGATGAGCCGCCAGCCCTTGTTCTCCTCGCCGACGCGGCGGGCGACGGGGACCCGGATGTTCTCGTAGTAGCTGGCGGTCGTGTCGTGCGAGGCGAGGGTGTTGATCAGGGTGCAGGAGTAGCCGGGGTCGCTCGTGGGGACGAGGAGCATGGTGATGCCCTTGTGCGGCGGGGCGTCGGGGTCGGTGCGCACGGCGAGCCAGACCCAGTCGGCGGTGTCGCCGTTGGTCGTCCAGATCTTCTGGCCGTCGACGATGTAGGTGTCGCCCTCGCGGACCGCCCGCGTCTTCAGGGCGGCGAGGTCGGTGCCCGCGTCCGGTTCGCTGTAGCCGATCGCGAAGTCGATCTCCCCGGCCAGGATTCCGGGCAGGAAGTGGGCCTTCTGCTCGTCGGTGCCGTACTGCATGATCGTCGGGCCGACGGTGTTCAGGGCCATCAGGGGCAGCGGTACGCCGGCCTGGGCGGCCTCGTCGAAGAAGATGAACTGTTCCATCGGGGTCAGCCCCCGGCCGCCGTACTCCTTCGGCCAGCCGACCCCGAGCCAGCCGTCGGCGCCGAGCCTGCGGACCGTGTCACGGTAGAAGCGTTTCTGGGCGGCGGGCTCCGCGTAGCGCGCGTAGGCGTTGTCGGGGACCAGGGCCGCGAAGTACGTACGCAGTTCGGTACGCAACCGCTGCTGCTCAGGCGTGTATTCGAGGTGCACGGCCCCTCCAGAGTCTCGCGTCGGCGTCGTCCGTGTGCGGCGGCGCACACAGTAGAACCTGTTGCAAGAATCTGGAAGGGCCGGGGCGCGGGGTTCGTCGTCAGCGCTTGACGGCGCGCAGCACCACGAACTTCGGGTCGCCCGCGACGGTGGTGCAGTTGCCGAAGATCCGGCGCAGGTGGGTGTGGTATGCGAGGTGCCGGTTGCCCACGACCCACAGCTCGCCGCCCTGCCGCAGCGCGGCCCGTGCCCCGGCGAACATCGTGCGGGCCGTGGCGTCGGTGGTCGCCATGTGGGAGTGGAACGGCGGGTTGTTCAGCACCAGGTCGACGCTGCCCGGTTCGAGGTCGGCGAGTCCGTCGCCGACCAGGAAGTCGGCCTTCGCGCCGGCCGGCGCCCCGGCCCGGAAGGTCTCCTCGGCGGAGGCGACCGCCCCGTAGGACTCGTCGACGAAGGTGACGTGCGCGTCGGGGTTGGCGACGGCGGCGGAGAGCCCGACGACGCCGTTGCCGCAGCCCAGGTCGACGACCCGGACGTCCCCGCCCCGGGTTGGCAGGTGCTTCAGGAAGAAGCGGGTGCCGATGTCGAGGCGGTCGGCGCAGAAGATCCCGGCGTGGTTGACGGTGGTCAGGCCCGAGACGGGGCCCACGTCGGCGGGCAGCTCGTAGCGGTACGGCCACGGGCTCGGCTTACGGGGCAGCCCGGGGTCCGGGGTGCAGAAGATCAGCCGTGCCTTGCGGACGGCGAGGGAGGTGCGGGTCGGGCCGATGATCCGCTCGAAGAGCTTCAGCGTGGAGGTATGGATCTCCTTGACCATGCCGGTGCCGATGATCACGGTGCCGGCGTGGACGGCGGGCGCGATCCGGTGGAGCTGGTCCTCCAGAAACGCCAGGGACTTGGGCACCCGGACGATCAGGACGTCGATCCGGTCCGGCGGGGTGTCGCGCGAGGACAGCAGCCGTACCGCGTCCTGGTCGATGCCGTTGCGGGCCAGATTGGCGAGGGTGGCGCGCCGGGCCAGGTAGGAGTCGCTGATCTGGACGGGCCGGTGCGCGGCCAGTGCGGTGGCGAGGGCCCCCCACCGGTCCCCCACGACGGCGACCGTCCCCGAGAGGTCGACCGGGCCCGCCTCGGCGTCTGTCAGCTGCCGGAGCAGATATTCGTCGGCGGCGTCCCACGCCCGGAAGGGGTCGCGCGGGTGCTCGGGGAAGCGGGCGAGATCGAACGTGCCCTGGGGGATCGTCAAACGGTTCATAGGTGACTCAGGCTAGCCGAGGGAACCGGGGGCGCCCCACACGCTCCCCGGCCCCTCGGACGCGTTCACCTCGGCGTACGGCTCCGCCCGCCCGCCCGCCGGGTGCCCCTGCGGGCCCCGGAGGGTTGTGTCATGGCAGTTGTTTGTCGATGGCCGACCGCCCCTCGGCGGCCAGCTTGCGCCGGGCCCATTCCAGGGTTTCCGGAGTCAGGTCCCGCCCGGAGGCCAGCACCAGGTCCTCCGGGCTCGGCCGGTCGCTCGCGCCCGTGTGCAGAAGCCGGTCGGGCGTGACGCCCCCCGGCCCGGCCAGGGCCTCGGATACGGATTCGGACTCTTCGCTCATGCCGCCTCCTCGTCCTTGCGGCAATTCTCACCCTCCGCGGACCCGGCCGCATCCGATGGGCGCGCGCCCCTTACCCGGGAGGGTGAATCAGCCCTTGGCGGGCCCGGGGAGTGGGCAGGAGAGGGGGATCGTTGCCCCACATTCCCGAGGCGGTTGCCCATGCTCCACGGCGTCGACGTCAGTGCCTATCAGCCCTCCTACGACACGGACGGTCTCGACTTCGTCCTCATCAAGTCCACCGAAGGCCGCACCTATGTCAATCCCCGGATGGACGCGCAGGTGAAGCGGGCCAGGGACGCCGAGTGCGTCGTCGGCTTCTACCACTTCCTCTGGCCGGGGAACGTGGCGGACCAGGTCGACTACTTCCTGAGCAAGACCCCCGAGAAGGCGGGTGATCTGCTCGCGGTCGACTGGGAACAGACCGGTGGCGGGACGCGGGCGAGCAACGCGGACAAGGACCGGTTCATCCGCGCGGTGAAGGAGGAGCGGCCGGGCCACCGGGTCCTGCTGTACTGCAACCGCTCGTTCTGGCTCAACCACGACACCACGAGCTACGCCGGCGACGGGCTGTGGATCGCCGACTACGTCTCCGCGGGCAAACCCCGTATCGAGGCGGACTGGCGCATCCACCAGTACACCGACGATCCGCTCGACCGGAACGTGGCCGATTTCGACTCGGTGCGGGCCCTGCGCGACTGGGCGGCCGGATAGCACCGGGTCGTCGCCCCTCGCGAACGGTCGTCCGCGAGGGGCGACGGCGAAACGATTCTTGACCTGCACATGATAGGTACAGAGTGTTCACACCTGGGCCACGGTGCGTGTGGAAGGCTCCCGGCTGACCACCTACCGAACGGCCGCCGCGCGAGCACCCCCACCCAGGGTCCCGCCGCGACGCCCGCGTTCCGGAGAGGACACCCCACATGTCCCGTCGCCACTCGTTCTACGCGCGTCCACTGCTGGCCGCGGTGGCCACCGTCACCGTACTCGCCGGCACCGCGGCCGCGGCCCCCGCGGACGCCTCGCCCGGCCGGTACACCGCGACCGCCGCCGCCCTCGACGACACCTACTACCAGGACGCCCTCGGCAAGACCGGCGCCGAACTGAAAGCCGCCCTGCACACGATCATCAGCGACCAGACCAAGCTCTCCTACAGCCAGGTGTGGGACGCCCTCAAGGCGACCGACGAGGATCCCGCCAACTCCTCCAACGTCGTCCTGCTGTACACCGGGCGCTCCCAGTCGAAGAACGACAACGGCGGGGGCTCGGGCCAGTGGAACCGGGAGCACGTCTGGGCCAAGTCGCACGGCGACTTCGGAACGTCGACGGGTCCGGGCACCGACATCCACCACCTGCGGCCCGAGGACGTCCAGGTCAACTCCACCCGGGGCAACAAGGACTTCGACAACGGCGGCAGCGAACTGGGCGACGCCCCGGGGAACTTCACCGACGGCGACTCCTTCGAGCCGCGCGACGAGGTCAAGGGCGACGTCGCCCGCATGATCCTCTACATGGCCGTGCGCTACGAGGGCAACGACTCCTTCGCCGACCTCGAACCCAACGACCAGGTGAACAACGGGTCCGCGCCGAAGATGGGCAAGCTGTCCGTCCTGAAGGAGTGGAGCCAGGAGGACCCGCCGGACACCTTCGAGAAGCGCCGCAACGACGTCATATTCGAGCAGTTCCAGCACAACCGGAACCCGTTCATCGACCACCCCGAGTGGGTCGGCGCCATCTGGTAGTCCCTGCTCAGCTCCCCCCGGCCATGGCCTGCGCGCAGCCTTCGACGGCATCCTCACGGGTGGCGTAGCGCGGCAGGTCCTGGCCGGTCCCGTTCCGCAGGACGTCGGGCGGGCCCAGCAGGTCGCGCGGATCGACGACGGCCGCGCGCCGCCCGTCGGACAGGAGCCGCGCGAGGCCGGTGTGCAGCATGGCCAGGGCCACGGAGTCGACGGCGGTGACGTCGTGCAGGTCGAGCACCACGGAGCCGCCGTTCGGCCCCGACTCGTCCAGGGCGTACAGCACGCGTTCGGCGGCCGTGAAGTCGATGGACCCCTGGGCGACGACGACGCCGACCTGTTCGTGGAGGACCCGTTCGTGCTCGGCGGAAGGCGCCGACGGCAGATCGTCCGCGGTCGTGACGAGGGTGACGGTGGAGCCCGGAAGCGCGGGGTTGAGCATGAGGTGGAGACCGTAGCGCTGCGACATCGTCTCCAGCGCGGCGTGGCCGCGCACCGAGCCGCCGGTGGCGTCCAGCGGCGGGCTGTACGTGGCGACCCCGAAGCGGGCGGGCCCCACCGCGATGAGACCGCCGGACACCCCGCTCTTGGCGGGCAGCCCGACGCGCAGCAACCAGTCGCCGGAGCCGTCGTACATGCCGCAGGTCGCCATGACGGCGAGGACCCGGGCGGCGACCTCGGCGGAGACGACCTCCTCGCCGGTGACCGGGTTCACGCCGCCGTAGGCGAGCGTCGCGGCCATCGTGGCGAGGTCGATCGCGGTGACGCGGATCGCGCACTGGCGGAAGTAGCGGTCGACGGCGAGGACCGGGTCGACGGGCATGGTGCCGGTGGAGCGGATCAGGTAGGCCAGCGCCCGGTTGCGGTCCCCGGTGATCGATTCGGAGCTGAACACCTCTTCGTCGACGTCCAGTTCACGTCCGGCGAACCGGCCGAGGCAGCGCAGGATCCGGTCGAAGGCGGGTTCGTCGGGGGTGTCGGGGATCAGGGCGGTGGTGACGATCGCGCCGGCGTTGACCATGGCGTTGGCGGGCCGCCCGGTGTCGGGTTCGAGGCTGATGGCGTTGAACGCCTCGCCGCTCGGCTCGGCGCCCACCCAGCGGCTCACCTCGTCGAGGCCGAGCAGGGAGAGCGCGAGGGCGTAGATGAACGGTTTGGAGACGGACTGGAGGGTGAAGGGGATGTCGGCCTCGCCCGCGCTGTAGCGGTGTCCGTCCATGCTGACCAGCGCGAGCCCGAAGGCGTTCGGATCGGCCAGGGCCAGTTGGGGGATGTAGTCGGCCGGTTTTCCGTCCCGTACGTCGGCGAACCGGTCACGCAGGTTCTGGAGCGAGTCGGTCACCGCGTCGGCGGCGCTCATGACCGCGCCCCCTCAGCCGCGCTCGGCCTGGGCGACCCGGGGGAAGGTCTTGACCCCGGCGGCCTTGCGGCTGTTGGCCTGGGCGTCGACCGTGCGGTCCGGCGGCGCGTCCTCGATGCCGACGACGACGGTGTCCAGAACCTTGTCCTCGGCGTCGACGAACTCCACCTTCACGGCGTAGAACGCGGCCTCGTCGGTGGGGTTGGTGACCCGGACGCGCGCGCTGCGGACCTCCTCCGAGCCGCTGAGCGGCAGCCCGGTGACCGAGACGTCGGCGACGGCGTTGCCCCGCCCCTCCACCTCGTCGAGGCGCTTGGTCGCCTCCTGCCGTACGCGCTCGGACTCGGCGGACACCGAGGCGGCGAAGCTCTCCTGGGTGCGCGGGCTCGGGGACTCGGACGGCGACTCCTCCGGCTCGGGCGTCAGGGTGTGGACGCCCTGGTCGGTGCCTTCGCTGGTGGTGTCGGAGTCGCAGGCGGCCGTACCGGCGAGCAGCAGAGCCGCGAGCGCGACGGGGGCCAGGGCTCGCGCGGCGCGGGCCCGGCGCGCGGGGAGGTTCGCTTTCACGGACGGTCCGTCCAATCCAGGAGTGGGGGGGAAGGTGCGGGGGTCAGGCCGTGTCGTCACCGAAGATGTCGCGGAGCTTCGCCTCGCGCTCGGTGTCGAGATTGCTGTGGAGGAGTTCGGCGCCGTCGCCGGGCAGCTGCGCGCCGATCCGCTCGGGTACCTCGTTCATGGTCAGCAGGAAGAGCGCCGAGCTTCCGGGCGTGACCTTCTCCTTGACCTCGGCGATGAAGTCGTCGTCGATGCCGACGTCCGCGAGCTTCCCGCCGAGCGCCCCGGCCGCCGCCCCGATGGCCGCGCCCAGCAGCGGCATGAGGAAGATCAGCCCGAACAGCATGCCCCAGAAGGTGCCGCTGAGGGCCCCGGCGCCGACGAGGTTGAGCAGTTGTCTGGTGCGCGGCTTGGCCCGGTCGGCGGGCCAGCTGACCACGGCCGCGTCGAGGATCTTGACCAGCCCTTCCTTCTGAAGGGATTTCAGGGCCTCCTCGACGTTCTCCGCGCCGTCGGCCGTCCGGAACTTCCACACCGTGAGCGTGGACATCGCGCACCCTCCTGCACACCCGCTCCTGCACTCCGAGCAACAACTCGCCCATATTAGGATCAAAAGGTATGAATTGACTCGTCGAAGCATCCGCTTCATACGGGAGCGGGTCGAGCCCTGGGAGGGAACGATGGATACGGACGCCCTGACCGCCGACGTGTTGCGGGAGCTGCGGGCGACCCGGCCCTATCCGGCGCTGTCCCTGACCATGCCGACCCACCGCAAGGCCCCGGACAACGCCCAGGACCCAGTCCGGCTGCGGAACCTGGTGGCGGAGGCCGGGCACCGGCTGGACGCCGACCCGGAGGTGAGCCGGGAGGTCGCGGCCGCCCTGCGGGCCCAGTTGGAGCGGGCGGCGGGCGAGGTGGACCCGCGCGGAGCGCTGGACTCCCTGGTACTCCTGGTCACCACCGACGACTACCAGATCTGGCGGCTGCCGCGCACCGCACCCGAACGGGTGGTGCTGAGCGACACCTTCCTCACCCGCAACCTCGTCGCGGCCAAGACGCAGACGCGGCCGTTCCGGGCGCTGACCGTCGCCGCCGACCACGCCACGCTGTGGATCGGGACCGGCGACGGCATCCGGCCGGAGAGGACCGGCGGCTTCCCGATGACCGCGCCGAAGGAGCCGCCGAACCCGCAGCGTGAGGAGCGGATCGGGGACACCCCGAGCACGTTCACCGACGAGGAGACCCGGAACTTCTTCCGCGACGTCGACGAGAAGCTGCGTACGGTGCTCGCCGACGATCCCCGTCCGCTGTATCTGATGGGGCTGGCCCCCGCTCTCGCCCTGCTGGACGACGTCGGCGAGAGCTCGCGGTCGGCGATCGGCCGGGTCACCAAGGGGGCGCCGGCCGAACTGCCGGCCGCCGAGGTCCTCCGAGAGCTGCGCCCCGCCCTGGAGGAGGGGGCGCATCAGGCGGCGGCCGAGGTGGAGAACCGGCTGGACGACGCCCGCAGCGCGCACTCCTTCGCCGGCGGGCTCGACGAGGTGTGGGCCGCCGTCCGGGAGGGCCGGGCGGGCCTGGTCGCGGTCGAGGAACACTTCCAGGCGACCGCGCGGGTGACCGACGAGCATCTGGAGCCGGTGCCCGAGGGGACGACGCAGAGCGCGGACGGCGCGGTCCGCGAGGACATCGTCGACGAACTGGTCGAAGCGGCGCTGGACAGCGGCGCCGACGTCGTCTTCGTGGAGGACGACTCGCTGGCGGAGCACGGCCGGATCTCCGCGGCCCTGCGCTACTGAGCGGCGGCACGCCCCCGGGAGAGGCCGGCTCCGCCGTCAGCCCAGGCGGCGGACCGGCTGCCCGTCGAGGAACGCCCTGATGTCCTCCACCGCCTGGCCGTAGTACGTCTCGTAGTTGCCCCGTGACACATAGCCCAGGTGCGGGGTGGCCAGCAGACGCGGGGCCGTCCGCACCGGATCGTCGGCGGGCAGCGGCTCGACGTCGAACACATCGGTCGCCGCCCCCGCGATCTCGCCGTCGCGCAGGGCGGCGAGCAGGGCGTCCGTGTTGACGATGGCCGCCCTGGAGGTGTTGATCAGGTACGCGGTCGGGCGCATCCGGGCCAGTTCGGCCGCGCCGATCAGCCCCCGGGTCCGCTCGCCGAGCGCCAGGTGGACGGAGACGAAGTCGCTGTCGGCCAGCAGCGCTTCCTTGGAGGCGGCCAGGGTCACGCCGACCTCGTCGGCCCGTTCCTTCATGAGGTTCTGGCTCCAGGCCACCACGTCCATGCCGAAGGCCAGGCCCACCTGCGCCACCCGGGCGCCGATCTTCCCGAGCCCCAGCAGACCGAGCGTCCGCCCGTGCAGATCGGCCCCGAGGGTGGACTGCCAGGGCCCGCCCGTGCGCAGGGCCTCGGCCTCGGGGACGATCCCGCGCGCCAGGCCCAGCAGCAGAGCCCAGGTCAGCTCGACGGGCGGCGTGGAGGAGCTGGCGGTGCCGCAGACCTCGACGCCGTGCCGCCGCGCGGCGTCGAAGTCGATGACGGAGTTGCGCATACCGGAGGCGACGAGCAGCCGCAGCCGGGGCAGCCGCGCGAACAGCTCCGCCGGGAAGGGCACCCGCTCGCGCAGGGTGACCACGATGTCGAAGCCGTCGAGGGCGGCAGCCGTCTCGTCCACCGTCGCGAGGTGCTCGGTGAACGTCACGATCTCGACGTCGTCGGTGACGGGCGACCAGTCGACGACGGTGGTGGCCACGGACTGGAAGTCCTCGATGACGGCGCAGCGCAGCTTCATGGGAGCCTCTCTCCGGCCGGGCAGGGTCGCCGCCCATGATCGCGCATCGCCCGCGCCGGCCCGTCGGGGCCCCTGGTGAACAGGCCGGTCAGCCGCCCCACTTCCAGTCGACGACCTCCGGGAGATCCGTGCCGTGCTCGCGGATCCAGTCGTGGTGGCGGCTGCGGATGTCCGCCATCTGCCGGCGCACGGCGACGGCGCGGACGCCGAGGCCCGGGACCCGGTCGATGACGTCCATGACCAGCCGGTAGCGGTCGAGGTCGTTGCGGACGACCATGTCGAACGGTGTGGTCGTGGTGCCTTCCTCCTTGTAGCCGCGCACATGGAGGTTGGCGTGGCCGGTGCGGCGGTAGGCGAGCCGGTGGATCAGCCACGGATAGCCGTGATAGGCGAAGATCACCGGCTTGTCGCGGGTGAACAGGGCGTCGAACTCGGGGTCCGGCATGCCGTGCGGGTGTTCGGCCTCGGGCATCAGCCGGGCGATGTCGACGACGTTGACCACGCGCACCGCCAGCTCCGGCAGGTGGCGGCGGATCAGGTCGGCGGCGGCCAGGATCTCCTGGGTGGGTACGTCACCGGCGCAGCCGAGGACCACGTCGGGTTCCCGGCCGCCGTCCTCGGTCCCGGCCCACTCCCAGACCCCGGCCCCGCGGGCGCAGTGGGCGCGGGCCTCGTCCAGGGTGAGCCAGTCGAAGGTCGGCTGCTTCCCGGCGACGACGACGTTGACGTAGTCCCGGCTGCGCAGCACGTGGTCGGCGACCGAGAGCAGGGTGTTGGCGTCCGGCGGGAGGTAGACGCGGACGACCTCGGGGCTCTTGTTGAGGATGTGGTCGACGAAGCCGGGGTCCTGGTGGGAGAAGCCGTTGTGGTCCTGGCGCCAGACGTGCGAGGTCAGCAGGTAGTTGAGCGAGGCGATGGGCCGCCGCCAGGGCAGCCGGCGCGAGGTGCGCAGCCATTTGATGTGCTGGTTGACCATGGAGTCGACGATGTGGGCGAACGCCTCGTAGCTGGAGAAGAGACCGTGCCGCCCGGTGAGGAGATAGCCCTCCAGCCAGCCCTGGCAGAGGTGTTCGGAGAGCACCTCCATCACCCGGCCGTCGTGGGCGAGGTGTTCGTCCGTGGCGAGGGTCCCGGCCTGCCAGGCCTTGCCGGTGGCCCGGTAGAGGGCGTCCAGCCGGTTGGAGGCGGTCTCGTCGGGGCCGACCACCCGGAAGTCCCTGCGGTCCGCGGTGGCGGCCATGACACTCTCCAGGAGACCGCCGAGCACCTTGGTCGGCTCATGGAGGGAGGTGCCGGGCTTGTCCACCCGTACGGCGTAATCCGCGAGGTCGGGCAGTGGCAGGCCGCGCAGGAGCAGCCCGCCGTTGGCATACGGGGTGGAGCCGAGGCGGGCCTCCCCCTCGGGCACACAGGCGAGGACCTGTTCGGTGGGGCGGCCGTCGGCGTCGAAGAGTTCGGCGGGCCGGTAGGAGCGCAGCCAGTCCTCCAGCTGCCGCAGGTGCTGGGGGTTGTCCCGGACTCCGGAGAGCGGGACCTGGTGGGAGCGCCAGGTGTTCTCCACGGGCTGCCCGTCGACCTCTTCGGGGCCGGTCCAGCCCTTGGGGGTACGCAGCACGATCATGGGCCAGCGGGGGCGTTCGGTGACGCCGTCCTCCCGGGCCGCCCGCTGGTGGGCGGCGATGCGGTCGAGGGCGGTGTCCATGGCCGCGGCCAGGTCCCGGTGGACAGCGGCCGGGTCGTCGCCGCCGACGAACAGCGGCTCGTGGCCGTAGCCGCACAGCAGTTGGTCGAGCTCCTCCTCGGGGATGCGGGCCAGGACCGTCGGGTTGGCGATCTTGTAGCCGTTGAGGTGGAGGATGGGCAGGACGGCCCCGTCGTGGACCGGGTCGAGGAACTTGTCGGCGTGCCAGGACGCGGCGAGCGGCCCCGTCTCGGCCTCCCCGTCGCCGATCACGCAGGCGACGAGCAGCTCCGGGTGGTCGAAGGCGGCCCCGTAGGCGTGGCTGAGGGCGTAGCCGAGTTCGCCGCCCTCGTGGATGGAGCCGGGGGTCTCGGGGGCGACGTGACTGGGTACGCCGCCGGGGAACGAGAACTGCTTGAACAGCGCGCCCATGCCCTCGGCGTTCCGCCCGACGTCGGGATAGGTGGCGGAGTAGCTGCCCTCCAGCCAGGCGTTGGCGAGGACGGCGGGTCCGCCGTGGCCGGGCCCCCAGACGCACAGGGCGCTCAGGTCGCGGGCCTTGATCACCCGGTTGAGGTGGGTGTGGACGAGGTTGAGCCCCGGCGAGGTCCCCCAGTGCCCGAGGAGCCGGGGCTTGATGTCCTCGGGGACGAGCGGTCGGGTCAGCAGGGGGTTGGCCATCAGATAGATCTGGCCGACGGCGAGGTAGTTGGCCGCGCGCCAGTGCGCGTCGAGCGCCGCGAGTTCGTCGTCGGTGAGGGAGGAACGGACAGGTGTGTCGCTCACGGAGCAGGTCTCCTCGTCGGGTGACGGCGCACGGGCGCCTGTCGGATGTCAGGAGGCCTCCGGCCCGTACCAGAGCGTGGTGGCGTTGCAGAACTCGCGGATGCCGTGCCCGGCCAGCTCACGGCCGTAACCGGAGCGCTTGATCCCGCCGAAGGGCAGGGCGGGGTGCGAGGCGGTCATCCCGTTGAAGAAGACGCCGCCGGCCTCCAGATCGCGGGCGCAGCGTTCCTGTTCGCCCTGGTCGCGGGTCCAGACGTTGGAGCTGAGGCCGAAGGGGGTGTCGTTGGCCAGGTGGATCGCCTCGTCGAGGTCGGCGACCCGGTAGAGGGTGGCGACCGGTCCGAAGGTCTCCTCGCGGTGGATGCGCATGGCGGTGGTGATGCCGGCGAGCACGGTGGGCTCGTAGAACCAGCCGTTCTCCAGGCCGCCGCCGAGCTTGTCGGGGCGGCGGCCGCCGCACAGCGCCTCGGCGCCGCGCCCGACGGCGTCGTCGACGAGTTCCTCCAGGTCGGTGCGGCCCTGTTCGGTGGAGAGCGGCCCGATGTCGGTGGCTTCCTCCAGCGGGTCGCCGACGGTCAGGGCCCGCATGCCCGCGGTGAAGGCTTCTGCGAACGCGTCGTACACATCGGTGTGGACGATGAAGCGCTTGGCTGCGATGCAGGACTGGCCGTTGTTCTGGACGCGTGCGGTGACGGCGGTGGCAGCGGCCTTCTCCACGTCTGCCGAGGGCAGGACGAGGTAGGGGTCGCTGCCGCCGAGCTCCAGGACGGTCTTCTTGACCTCGTCACCGGCGGTGGCGGCGACGGAGCGTCCGGCCGGTTCGCTGCCGGTGAGCGTGGCGGCGACGACGCGCGGGTCGCGCAGGACGGCCTCGACGGCGCCGGAGCCGATCAGCAGCGTACGGAAGCAGCCCGCCGGGAATCCGGCCCGGTGGAAGAGGTCCTCCAGGTAGAGGGCGGTCTGCGGGACGTTCGACGCGTGCTTGAGGAGCCCGACGTTGCCCGCCATCAGGGCGGGTGCGGCGAAGCGCACCACCTGCCAGAGCGGGAAGTTCCACGGCATCACGGCGAGGACCACGCCGAGCGGACGGTAGCGGACCAGGGCGCGGGAAGCGCCGGAGTCCTTGACGTCGGCGGGGTCCGGGTGTTCGTCGGCGAGCAGCCCCTCGGCGCGGTCTGCGTACCAGCGCATCGCCTTCGCGCACTTGGCCGCCTCCGCGCGGGCCGCGGCGATGGGCTTGCCCATCTCCAGGGTCATCGTGCGGGCGATGGTGTCGCGGTCCTCGTCGAGGAGGTCGGCGGCCCGGTTCAGCCAGACCGCGCGCTGCTGGAAGGGGGTGGTGCGGTACTGGCGGAAGGTCTCCGCGGCGGCGGTGATCCGGCGTTCGGTCTCCTCCTCGCCGAGGGCGTCGAATGACCTGATCAGTTCGCCGTTCGCGGGGTTGACCGTCGCGATGGGCATGGTAGTGGCCTCCTTGCATCGGTAGTCCGACCGTGCCGCGCCGCACCGGTCCGCGCAACGCGGTCCTCCCCTCCCCCGCACGTACCCGGCCGACGCGGATCATGCGTGCCCAGGGGACACGATCCGCGTCGGCCGGTGTGCGGGCCGCCTGCTGGAGCGGTTACACGAGCGCCGCCACCGGGACGGCACGGGCGGTGCGGACGCCGGGCAGCGGGGCGTACGGGAGCAGTCCCGCGGCCTTCGGCGCCTCGGCGTAGCGGGTGAACCAGACCACTTTGCCGTCCGTGGTCCGGCAGGTGCCCCAGCTGTCGCTGAGGGCCATGACCCGGCTCAGCCCGCCGCCGGCCGGCAGGAGCCGGGGCATCCGGGCGCTGTTGTCGGCGACGGACACGGTCACGTGCCGTCCGGTCCAGCGGAGTTCGAGGACGCAGGTGTTGCCGTCGCCGACATGCCGGTGGACGTTGGTCAGGAGTTCGTCCAGGGCCCGGCACACCGGCCGGACGTGCAGATCGAGACTCCAGTGACGGAGGTGTGCGGCGACGATCCGCCGCAGCTGGGAAACGCGCTCTGCCGACACCTGCAGTTCGACCGAACAGTGCCGGTCGAGTGGAACGGTCATCGTCGAGGCTCCTCACCACGAGGCCCACGTGCTTCACCCCGTCGTACTTCACCCCGTCGTACGATCGACCCCCGAACACGAAGCGTGAGCACCTATCACTTCTGGGTCACTCCTCAGGGTGAGGCCGGTACGCCGGACGCGCAACAGCTGGGCCGTCCGTGCTGGTGGGGGCGGTGCTTGGTCACAGCAGGTAGGGCAACAGGGTGTCCGGGGTGAGGGGCAGTTCGCGCAGCCGGGCGCCGGTGGCGTGGCGGACCGCGTTGCCGATGGCGGCGGCGGTGCCGACGATCCCGATCTCGCCGATGCCCTTGCTGCCCATGGGGTTGAGGTGGCGGTCGTCCTCCTCGATCCAGTGGGCCTGGATGTCGGCGGTGTCGGCGCAGACGGGCACGTGGTAGGAGGCGAGGTCCTTGGCGGTGAAGTCGCCGAAGACCGGGTCGATGCCGCAGCCCTCGGTGAGGGCCATGCCGATGCCCATCACCATGCCGCCGGTGAACTGGGAGCGGGCGGTGCGCGCGTTGAGGATGCGCCCGGCGGCGTACACCCCGAGGAGCCGGCGGACGCGCACCTCGCCGGTGACGGCGTCGACGGCCGTCTCGGCGAAGTGGGCGCCGAAGGCGTGCCGGGCGTACGGGGACTCCTCGGCGGTCTCCCGCTCGGTGTCGGCGGTGGTGGTGATCCCCTCGACGGGGAGCGGCCCGGTGTGCTCGGCGAGGCGGGCGGCGAGGTCGGCCGCGGCCTTGTGCACGGCCCAGCCCCAGGAGGCGGTGCCGGAGGAGCCGCCGGCCAGCGGGGCGGTGGGCAGCTCGGTGGAGCCGATGTCGATGTGGACGGCCGCGGGGTCGGTGCCGAGCGCGTCGGCGGCGATCTGGGCCAGCACGGTGCGGGCCCCGGTGCCGATGTCGGTGGCGTTGACCCGGATGCTCAGGGAGCCGTCCGGGGCGGCGTGGGCGCTCGCGGTGGACCGGGAGACGAGGACGGGGTACGTCGCGGAGGCCACGCCCGTGCCGATGAGCCAGCGGCCCTCCTGGCGGGCTGCGGGGCGGGGGTCGCGGTCGTGCCAGCCGAACCGTGCCGCACCGTCGCGCAGACAGGCCGCGAGGCCGCGGCTGCTGAAGGGGCGGCCGCTGTCCGGTTCGGTCGCGGGTTCGTTGCGCAGCCGCAGCTCCACGGGGTCGAGGCCGAGCGCGGAGGCGAGTTCGTCCATGGCGGACTCCAGGGCGTACATCCCCGAGGCCTCTCCCGGGGCGCGCATCCAGGAGGGGCTGGGCACGTCGAGGGCGACCACCCGGTGCCCGGTGCGGCTGTTCGGCGAGGCGTACATGACGCGGGCGGGCACGGCGGCCTGCTCGACGAACTCCTTCACCGTGGAGGTCTGGGTGACCACCTCGTGGCTGACGGCGGTGAGCAGGCCGTCGAGGTCGGCGCCGAGCCGGACCCGCTGGATCGTGGGGGCCCGGTGGCCGACGACCTCGGCGAGCTGGGCGCGGGGGAAGACGAGCTTGACGGGACGTCCGGTGTGCCGGGCGGCCATGGCGGCCAGGACCGCCTGGGGGCGAGTGGTGCCCTTCGAGCCGAAGCCGCCGCCGACGTGTTCGGAGACCACGGTGACCCGTTCCTGGTCGAGGCCGAACGCCTGGGCCAGACTCTCGCGGACCTTGGTGGAGCCCTGGCTGGAGTCGTGGACGGTGAGATGTCCGTCGGCCCATACGGCGGTGGCGGCGTGCGGCTCCATGGGGTGGTTGTGCAGTGCGTCCATCCGGTACGTCGCGTCGACCTGGACGGGCGAGTCGGCCAGGGCCCTCTCCACGTCGCCGCGGTTGCGGACGGCGGGGAACCCGCCGTTGGCCTCCTCGGGCGTGTACAGGCCGGGGTGGTCCTCGGTGAGGGTGACGTCGTGCGGGTCGCGTTCGTACTCGATGTGGAGCTCCCCGGCTCCGGTCCGGGCGGCCTCCAGCGAATCCGCGATCACGAGGGCGACCGGCAGGCCGTGGTGCGGGACGCGGTCGTCCTGGAGCACGGCGAGGATCGGGTCGTCGGGCTCCTGGAGCCGGGGGGCGTTGTCGTGGGTGAGGACGGAGTGGACGCCGGGTACGGCGAGGGCGTCGACGGCCCGTACGGCGGTGACGCGTCCGGCCGCGACGGTGGCCGGGACGGTCCAGGCGTACAGACAGCCGGCGGGCGCGCGGTCCGCCGCGTAGCGGGCGGTGCCGGTCACCTTGTCCCGGGCCTCTCTGCGGACGACGGGCGCACCGGGGAACTGCGGGGCTTGCGTGGTCATGGCGGGATCCTCGGGGGTCGGTGGTGCGGGAGGGCGGCCGTTGCCCGGGGACGGCGAGGTCGGCCGGTCCGGGTGGGCCGAGCCGGTCCTGGCGGGGTCAGCCGGTCCGTACCGGCTGCCGCTCGGTGAGTTCGCCGAGCACGTCCAGGGCGAGGCGGCGGGCGAGGTCCACCTTGAACGCGTTGTCGCGCAGCGGCCGCGCCTCGGCCAGCTCGGCGATCAGGGCGTGCTGGAAGGCCGCGGGGGTGGCCGGAGCGTCCCGCAGTTCGGCCTCGGCCCTGCGGGCCCGCCACGGCCGGTGGGCGACGCCGCCGAAGGCGAGCGTGGCGTGCTCCACGCGGCCCGCCGCCACCCGCAGCGTGGCGGCGACGGAGACCAGCGCGAAGGCGAAACTGGCCCGGTCGCGGGCCTTGCGGTAGCGGGAGGCCGCCCCGGGCGCCGGCGGCGGGAGCACCACCTCGGTGATCAGCTCGCCGGGCCTGATCACGGTGTCCTGGTCGGGGTTCTCCCCCGGCAGACGGTGGAATTCGGTGAGCGGTACGGCCCGTTCACCCTCGGGCCCGATGAGGAGGACGGTGGCGTCCAGGGCGGCGAGGGCCACGGCCATGTCGGACGGGTTGGTGGCCACGCACTCCGGCGAGTGCCCGAGGACCGCGAGGTCGCGGTGGGTCCCTTCGAGCGCGGGGCAGCCGGATCCGGGGAGCCGTTTGTTGCAGGGCTTGGAGACGTCCTGGAAGTAGCGGCACCGGGTGCGCTGGAGCAGGTTGCCGCCGGTGGTGGCGGCGTTGCGGAGCTGGCCGGACGCCCCGGCCAGCAGCGCCTGGGACAGGGCCGGGTAGTTCTCCGTCACCTCGGGGTGGGCGGCGAGGTCGCTGTTGCGCACGGTGGCGCCGATGCTCAGGCCGCCGTCCGCCGTCCGGGTCACCCGGTTCAGGGGCAGCCCGGAGACGTCGATGAGGACCCGGGGCGTCTCCACGCCGAGCTTCATCAGGTCCACCAGATTGGTGCCGCCGCCCAGGAAGCGGGCGCCGGGGCCGGCCGCGCAGAGCCGGACGGCCTCGTCGGTGGAGGCGGGGCGCGCATAGCCGAACGGTTTCACTCGATCACGTCCTCGATGGCTTCGACGATCCGGGGGTAGGCCCCGCACCGGCACAGGTTGCCGCTCATGCGTTCCCGGATCTCGTCGGCGTCGAGCGCGACCGGCCCGGTCGCGGTGTCCGGCCGGGTGACGTGCGAGGGGTGCCCGTCGGCGGCTTCGCCGAGCATGCCCACGGCGGAGCAGATCTGGCCCGGGGTGCAGAAGCCGCACTGGAGGGCGTCCCGCTCCACGAACGCCTGCTGCAGCGGGTGCAGGCTCTCGCCGTCGGCGAGCCCTTCCACCGTGGTGATCGTGGCGCCGTCCTGGGTGACGGCGAGCAGCAGGCAGCTGTTGATCCGCCGCCCGTCGACGAGGACCGTGCAGGCCCCGCACTGGCCGTGGTCGCAGCCCTTCTTGGCCCCGGTGAGGCCGAAGCGCTCCCGGAGCGTCTCCAGGACGGTGGCGCGGTGGTCGACGGTCAGCGTCGTCTCCTCGCCGTTGACGAACAGGGTCACGGGGGATTGTTCGTCGACGACCGGTTCCGGTTCGAGGTCCGCTCCGAGAGCGAGGGAGTCCATGCGCGCGCCTTTCGCTTCGCGGCGGGGCAGGTCCCGCCCCGGTGGTTTTCCGGTCGTGTTCCGGGTGTGTCCTCGTCCGGGCGGTCAGCGGCTCTGCAGCCGCAGCCGGACCTCCTGCTCCTGGTCGCCGGCGGCGGTGCCGACGACGCTCACCGCGAAGGCCCCGGTGAGGTGGGTACGCAGCCGGTCGACGGCCCAGTAGCCGCCCTGGGCGTCCACCGTGACCGGTGCGGTGAGGCGGGCGGGGGTGGCGTCGGCCTTCGGTTCGGACACGTCGACGGTGGTGACCCAGACGGTCGGGCGGGGGCCGGAGGTCTGCTCGGGGGTCTCGCCCATCGGGTGGTCGGAGGCGAAGCCGGTGGCGAGTACGTCGAACACGGTCCGGGCGTCCTCGGTGTCGCAGCGGCTGAGCGAGACCACCACCTCCCGGCCTGCCGGGTGCTCCTCGCCGCTCTGCTCGGGGGTGCTGTTCACCGTGGTTCCTTCCGGGGGGTCTGAACTTCCTGAGGGCGGGCAGGAGGGCTGTCCTGACTCGCGGTCTTGAAACGCGTTTCCCCTGAGATACCCATAAAACATGAATTGCTGTGAATAGCTGACTGATGCCCTTCTCTCGGGGTATGCGGATGACATGGATGTTCTGAAGGCAGTCAATGCGGTCGATGCGCCCGCCGAGGTCCCGCTCGCGGACGGCACGGGGGCTCTGGGGATTTTCATGGGCGTCGTGGCGCTGGCCGTCGTGGCCCTGCTGATCGGTGGGTTCCTCCTCAGCAAGCGCAAGCACGACGCCGAGCCGCCGCCGCCCCAGCCCCATGAGCAGCCGACGAAGCCCGAGCGGCGTACGCACATCGAGCAGACCGACCCGCATTCCTCCGACCGCTTCCCCGAGGACGGCCACGCGCTGTCGCCGTACGAGCTGAAGGACCACGGCAACGGCCCGCTGCCGCCCGACGAGGAGCAGCCCCGCGGCTGACCCGCCCGTGCCCCCCGGGGGGGGCGGCACGCAGGCCCCCTCTGCCCAGGAGGTCCAGGAGGTTGTCATGGCCGGCTCGGCCGCCGACCGACGTACTCGTCTCACGGTCCTGGTCGCGCTCGCGGCCAACCTCGTGATCGCGGCGGCCAAGACCGTGGGCGGACTGGCCTCCGGCTCCCCCGCCCTGTTGTCGGAGGCCGCCCACTCGGTCGCCGACAGCCTCAACGAAGTGTTCCTCCTCGCCGCGCTCCGGCGCAGCCGCCGTCCCGCCGACGCCCGCCATCCGTTCGGATACGGCAAGGAGCGCTTCTTCTGGGCGCTGCTGGCCGCTGTCGGGATCTTCGTGATGGGCGGTTGTTTCTCGTTCTACCAGGGGTTCTCCGCGCTGCGCCGGGACGACCAGGAGTCGCCCGAGGGCTACACGGCGGGGCTGATCGTCCTCGGCGTCGCCTTCGTCGCCGAGGCCACCTCCCTCACGCGGGCCCTGCACCAGGCGCGCGGCGAGAAGCGCGGCTCGCTGGACCCGGCCCTGCGCACCGTCATCGCCGAGGACAGCACGGCGGTTCTCGGCGTGACCCTGGCGATGGGGGGCATGGGCCTGCATCTCGCCACCGGCAGTGTGGTGTGGGAGGCGGCGGCCTCGCTGGGGATCGGACTGCTGCTCGTGTACGTGGCCTTCCGGCTCGGACGGGACGCTCGCGACCAGCTGATCGGCGAGGCCGTCGATCCGGAGCTGCGCCGTGATCTCGTGGGCTTCCTGATGCGCCAGAGCGAGATCGACAACGTCGCCGAGCTGCTCACGATGCGCCTCGGCATGGACTCGGTCCTGGTGGCCGCCCGGATCGACCTCGCCCCCGGCATCGACAGCGAGCGCATCGAGGAGGTCTCGATGCGCATCAGGGAGGCGATGGCCGACCGGTGGCCGCAGGCCGACCAGGTGTTCCTCGACGTCACGAACGCCCCGCCGCGCGCCGGGCTGTGACCCGGCCCGGCGTGCGGCCCGCGTTGCGGGACCGGGCGGGCCGGTCGAGGCTGGTTGCTGGACCGCAGCGGCCGGGCAGGACGCCGCTCCCCGACGAAGGCAGTGGACCATGACCGGAAGCGATCCCCGTACGGCCTCCTCGGCAGCGCCTCTGACGGGGCCGGCCGCACCGTGCTGGGTCACCCTCATGACGCGGCACCGGGAGACCGCCGAGCGGTTCTACTCCCAGGTCCTGGGCTGGTCGTTCCGCCCCGGGCGGCTCGGGTCCGACTTCTCGGTCGCCTACCGCGGTCAGGTCCCGGTGGCCGGCCTCTTCGCCGTCTCCTCGGCGTTCCAGGTCGCGGTGGCCTGGACGCCGTACTTCTCGGTCGAGGACGCGAACGTGGCCGCCGCCCGGATCCGCGAGCGCAGCGGGACGGTGGCGGTGGGCCCGCTGACGCTCGGCAAGGGGCGCGGGGTGCTGGCCTCGGACCGGGACGGGGCGACCTTCGGCCTGTGGGAGCGCACCGAACCCTCCACGTCGCCGCCGGCCCCCGCCGACCATGCCCACTCCTGGCTGCGGCTGCGGACCCGGAACGCCTTCGACGCGGCGATCTTCTACGGCGAGGTGCTCGACTGGGCGAGCGGGCGGCCCGGGGGCTGCGATGTCGCGTACGAGGGCGAGGAGGTCATCGTGCGGTGCGAGGGCCAACCGCTGGCCCGGATCAGTTCCGGGGCCGTGGAGGCCGCGGCCGACCCGCTGGTGCGCCCGCACTGGCTGGTCCAGTTCCCGGTGGCGGACCTCGCGGAGACGGTCGCAGCGGCGGAGCAGCACGGCGGCACCCTCGTGGAGGACCGCACCGGTTTCGAAGGCACCGAGGTCACGCTGCGCGATCCGGACGGCGCGCTGTTCGCGGTGACCGATGTTCGCAGCCCGGCCTGACAGCCCCTAGGCGTCGCGCTCCCGGTCCCCGCTGTCGCCCCTGCCGTCCGTGTCGCTCTCGCGCGGGCCGGAACGTCCCTTGGCGATGGCCCACACCGGGAAGACGAACCAACAGGCCAGGAACCACAGAGCCATCCCGCCGACCAGCCACAGGGCCGTCTCGTTGTGCAGGGCCACACGCATGATCAGCAGCAGCGCCGAGCACATGGTGCAGAAGAGGAGCACCAGGCCGAGGACGGTCATCCGCGAGGCCCAGATCACCGTCTCGGGCTTCATCCGGCGGCCGGTGAGCAGCCGATGGTACGAGACGGGGCCGATGAGCGCCGCCGCGGTCGCGGAGCCCAGCATCACGGTCGCCACGTAGATGTTCCGGTCGACGTCCCCCAGGTCCTCGAACCGTGACTGGAAGACCACCGCGAGCAGGAAGCCGAACAGGATCTGCACCCCGGTCTGCGCGACGCGCAGTTCCTGGAGGAGTTCGGACCACTGCCGGTCCGCCCGCTCATCCTGGGTCTCCTCCCGGCCTCTGCCATGGGTCTCCGTCATCGGTGTTCTCCTCGTCTCGACCCGATCGGGGCGCTTAGACACACGTTCGATCCGGGACTACGGGTGCCCCGGCGGCGCGGGGCCAATCCGAACGCGCTCGACCTGGCTGTGCGGCGCGTCTAGGATCGTCGCAGGGCATCGCGCGTCGGTCACCGGCCGGGTGAGGCGTGGAGGTAGCCCGTGAGATGCCCGTTGGAGGCATTCCACCGTGTCAGTCGAGTTGAACCACACCATCGTCCATTGCAAGGACAACCGCGAGTCCGCCGAATTCTTCGCGGATCTGCTGGATCTGACGGTCGGCGAGGAGTGGGGTCCGTTCATTCCGGTCGTTCTCGCGAACAGCGTCACGCTGGATTTCGCGACGATTTCCGCCGATTCGATCACCCCGCAGCACTACGCCTTCCTCATCTCGGAGGCGGAGTTCGACTCCGCGTTCGCGAAGATCCAGGCGCTGGGAATCGAGTTCTACGCCGATCCCCATCGGAAGCACCCCGGCGAGATCAACCGCAATGACGGCGGGCGGGGCGTGTACTTCCCCGATCCCGGCGGTCATTGGCTGGAGCTGATCACTCGCCCGTACGGCGGCTGACCGGCACCGGGAGCAGGAGTTCGGGGCGGTCCCACATCACCGCCGGCGGGCGCGCCCGGACCGTACCGACGGGCGCGGCGCCGATGCTCCGGTAGAAGCCCTCGGCGGGCGGGTGGGAGATGATCCGGACGCCCGTGAGCCCGGCGCCGCGGGCCTCCTCGCGCAGATGCGCGGCGAGCAGTCGGCCGATGCCGAGCCCCTGGGCGGCGTCGGCGACGAACATCAGGTCCAGTTCGGGCGGGTCGAGGAGCAGCGCGTAGAAGCCGAGCACCTGGCCCGTGGCGTCGTCCGCGGCGACGAAGACACGGTGCGCCTCGATGTAGTCCGGTCCGACCCGGTAGCCCGCGACCATCGGGGCGTACGGGCCCTCGTAGGCGCGTGACGTGCGGACCAGCCGGGTCAGTCGGGCGGCGTCGCGCGCCACGGCCCGGCGGATCACCACGTCGGCACGCCGTGGGGCGCGCCCGTCTCGTCGTCCTGCGCCGCCCGGTTGCATACGGCGATTATCGGGCACCGCCCCGTGGCGGGTCTCAGGCGGGGCGGTGCTCCTCGCGCCAGCGGCGGACGGTCGCCTCGACGTCGAAGGGCTTGAGGCGCAGCGGCGGGCCCTCGGGGGGCATCGTGACGGCCCGATCGATCTTCTCGTTCACCTCGGTCAGGATGCGCCGCACCTCGGACTCGGTGCGGGCCGCGGCCACCGCGGCGGGGACGTCCTCCGCCTCTTTGCGCAGGGCCAGCGCGGGCGGCAGCATCGACACGCCCTCCCGCTGCATCTTCTGTTTGATCCACCAGGCCTCGTCGTACGGGCGTTCCAGGCCGGCGATCGGTTTGCCGAAGCCCGGGAGCCGGGAGAAGTCGCCGCGCTCCTGCGCCTCGTGGATCTGCCGGTCGACCCAGGACTCGAAGCTGACCCCCGGTGGTTTGCGCTCCGTCATCGCGTGCCCCTCCGGTCTGCTGCCGATCCGACGTTCTCACCCTACACAGGGCGTCACACCGAGCCTTCCGTCGCGGGCGGCTGCCTCGAACGGGGATCCGGGGGTACACGAACTCCAGCACGCCGTCCGGCGATTGGCGCCGGGCCCGGACCGAAAGGGGTTGACCACTGTGCGACAGCAGAGCTACGTACCGGGCGATGAACGGTGGGGGCGGTAGCCGTGACGACAGCGATCATCATCATCGCCGTGGTCGCCGTGGCGGCCGTCGCCGCGTTCCTCCTGCTGCGGGGGCGCCTCGCCGGCGGCGGCCGGGGGCTGCGCAGCCGCTTCGGCCCGGAGTACGACCGGGTGGTCGCCCGGCACGGCGGCGACACCGAGGCGGCCGAGCAGGAGCTCGGCGATCGGGTGAAGCGGCACGGGGCCATCGAGGAGCGCCCGCTGACCGAGGAGGCCCGCGCGCGCTACGCCGCCCGCTGGGCCGGCGCCCAGGAACTGTTCGTCGAATCGCCGGAGCGCTCCCTCACCGAGGCCGACGCGCTGCTGGCCGACCTGTCGCGCGAGCGCGGCTTCCCGGACGGCGACGACTTCGAGGACCGTACGGACGCGCTCTCCGTCCACCACGCAGCCCACGTCGACGGCTACCGCCGGGTGCACACGGCGCGGCGCGGGGACGCGAGCACGGAGGAGAGGCGTGAGGCCCTCATCGAGGCCCGCAAGCTCTTCGACGCCCTGCTCGCGGGCGGCCCGTCGGGGCGTGAACACGGCAACCGGCATCTGGTGAAGGGACGCGGCACATCATGACGCGGATACCGAACGACAGGACGAACCCGACCTCCGCCGCCGGGCTTCCGGAGGGCGCCGACCCCATTGACACGGGTACCCCCGTCCGGCGCCCGGGCACGCCCGACCAGGCCCCGAGGAAGGTCACGGGCATGGAGACGGAAGCGGTCGGGCAGCCCGCGGACCCCCGCGCCGCCTCCGGCCGTACGGTCCCCGGAGCCGGTCCGGTCACCGCGGGGAAGCCGGCCGAGAACGGACCGCACCCCGGGAGCCCGCTGTTCGCCCCCGCGGAGCAGGAGGCCTTCGCCACCCGGATCCAACAGGCGGTGACCGGATTCGTGGAAGACCCGTACCGGGCGGTACGGGACGCCGACGCCACGTTCGAGGAGGTCGTGGCGGACCTGGGAGCCGCCCTGGCGGAACGCGGGCGGCGGCTGCGCTCGGGGAAGGACGGAAGCGGCGCGGGCTCCGGGGCGGACACCGAGGATCTGCGGATCGCCCTTCAGCACTACCGTGACCTGACGGAGCGCCTCGTACGCCTGTGAGGGGGTTCGTACGACCGTGTGAAGGGGCCGGTCCGGCCGAGAGCTTCTCGGCCGGACCGGCCCCTTCACCTGTGGCGACGCCTCGGTCGTCAGCTGCGTACCACCAGGCCGTTGCGCAGCCGTTCCAGTACGGCGTCGGGCACGCGCAGGCCGTTGCGGACGTAGCCGTCGAGGCCGCCCCACCGCTCGTCCATGGCGTCGAGCGCCACGTCGAGGTAGCGGGGGCGGACCTCAATGATCGCCGCGGCGACGGCGGGGTCGCCGCCGCCGTCGAGGAACTTCGTCACCTGGGGGGCGAAGGCGGCCCGTACGGCGGGGTTGACCGCGAGGAAGTCGGAGCGGACCGTCGCGCGGGGCGCTCCCAGGATCATCAGCAGGACGGCCGCCGCCCAGCCGGTACGGTCCTTGCCCGCCGTGCAGTGGAAGAGCACCGGGCGCGCGGCGGGGTCGGCCGCCGTCTCCAGGAAGGCCCGGTAGGCGGCCGCGGCGCCCGGTGAGAGGACCATCTTGCGGTAGGTCTCGGCGAAGAGTTCCTCGGCCCGGCCGCCCCCGAGTGTCCGCTCGGCCTCGGCCGGGTCGGCGAGCAGGGAGCGCAGCCGGGCGGGCGCCACGCCCGGGTGGTCGCCCAGCACGTCGGCGACGAAGAGCCGGGCCCGGTCCGGCAGCCGGTCCGGCGCCCACTGGCGCTCGTCGGCGGTGCGCAGGTCCACGACGGTGCGGATGCCGAGCGCGGCCACCGCGCGGTCGCGTGCCGGGTCGAGTTCGCTCAGCTGACCCGAGCGGAACAGGACACCCTGCCGCACCCGGCGGTCACGCCCGAGGGCGATGCCCCCCAGGTCGCGCAGATTGACGACGGTGGCGGCCGGAACGGTCCGGGCGGTCTGCACGATGAACTGCCTCTTTCCCCGATGAGTTCCAGGAATTCGCCCTACACAGGATCAACGTCGTACGCGTCAGTCCGACAGAAGCCTGGTCTTCTGCTCCACGAACTCGGCGTCGGTGAGAATCTCGCGCTTCCACAGCTCGGCGAGGCGCTCCAGCCGGTTGATGATGTCGTCGCCCGCGGCCTCGTCCGTCCCGGCCCCGTCGGCGCCGAGGCGCTCGTGCGCGACGAACGTGCCGCCCGCCTCGCGGGCCGTACGGGCGAGCTCCGTGGTCCACAGGTCTTCCCGGACGACGATCGCGACGACATCGCCCGCCGGTACGCCCTGGTCGAGCCGGTCGATGTCCTCCGCGCTCAGCACCGGCGCCGCCCCGCCCTCCGCCGTATCGGCGGGAACCACCCCCTCGGGGTCCAGCTCCCGCAGGTCCACCGGGGCCGGCGCGCCGCCTTCGGTCCGCCGGACGAAGACCAGGTCGCCGACGCGTACGGCACCGGACGACACGGCCTCGGCGAGGGCGGGGGCGACCGCCCCGGTGAAGCGACCGCCGGGGAAGGCGATGACGAGGTATTCCACAGGTCCGACGGCCACGGTCGCGTCCTCTCCGTATCCCGGCGGCCGCAGGGGCACCGGGGTGGATACGGCATTCCAGGGATGGCATAAGAAATCAGGAAACTTCGCACATAATATGCATCAGTGTCCCGATTCATCCCGATGTTGAGGACCGTCGTGTTGCCCCGGACGTGCGTCCGCCGAGCCGGTTACGCGACCGTAGGTAAAGGATCAAGTGCATACCCGAGAGGGCAAGGTCACAGCACGTGCCCCTGCTGCTCATTCCGCGCACTGGCCTAGCATCTGAGCATGACGGTCCAGCCTGCTGACGGGCTTTCTCCGGCCGCCGCGTTCCCCGACCCTTCCCATGACCAGTGGCAGAGCCTCGTCGAAGGCGTACTGCGCAAGTCGGGCAAGGAAGTCTCGGGCTCGGCCGCCGAGGAAGCTCTGTCCACCACACTGGAGGACGGGCTCACCACCCGCCCCCTCTACACCGCGAGCGACGAGTCGCCGGACACCGGCTTCCCCGGCTTCGCCCCCTTCACCCGGGGCAGCAGGGCCGAGGGGAACGCGGCGGGCGGCTGGGACGTGCGCCAGCGCCACGCCCTGACCGACCCCGCCCGGCTGGGCGAGGCGCTGCTCGGCGATCTGGAGAACGGGGTCACCTCGCTCTGGCTCACGGTGGGCGGCCCTGCGGGCGTCCCCGTCGACGGGCTCGCACGGGCGCTGGAGGGCGTGTACCTCGATCTCGCGCCCGTCGCGCTCGACGCCCCGGCCGACCTGGACGCCGCCGCCACGGAACTGCTGCGCCTGTACGAGGAGCGCGGCGTCGCCAGGAACGAGGCGCGCGGCACGCTGGGCGCCGATCCGCTCGGCCATGAGGCCCGGACGGGCGTCATGGCGGATCTCGCCCCCGCCGTGCGCTGGGCCAGCCGGTGCGACGCGGAGTACCCGGGGCTGCGCGCGATCGTCGTGGACGGGTTGCCGTACCACGAGGCGGGCGGTTCGGCCGGCGAGGAGCTCGGGCTCTCCCTGGCCACCGGCGTCGCCTATCTGCGGGCCCTGACCGCTGCCGGGATGAGCGTGGAGGCGGCCTGCGGGCAGCTGGAGTTCCGGTACGCGGCCACCGCCGACCAGTTCCTGACCATCGCCAAGCTGCGCGCGGCGCGCCGGCTGTGGGCGCGGGTCGCCGAGGCGTCCGGCGCTCCCGCCGCCGGGGCGCAGCGGCAGCACGCCGTCACCTCGCCGGTGATGATGACGCGCCGCGACCCGTGGGTGAACATGCTGCGCACCACGCTCGCCACGCTGGGCGCGGGGGTGGGCGGCGCGGACTCCGTGACCGTGCTGCCGTTCGACCACGCGCTGGGCCTGCCCGACGCGTTCGCGCGGCGGATCGCCCGTAACACCTCGACGATCCTGATGGAGGAGTCGCACCTGGCGCGGGTCATCGACCCGGCGGGCGGCTCCTGGTACGTGGAGCGGCTGACCGACGAACTCGCCGCGGCCGCCTGGGCGTTCTTCCAGGAGACCGAGCGGGCGGGCGGCCTGCCCGCCGCCCTGCGTTCGGGGACGGTCGCGGAGCGGCTGGCCGCCACCTGGGCGGCGCGGAGCGCGAAGCTGGCGCGCCGCAAGGAGCCGATCACCGGGGTCAGCGAGTTCCCGATGCCCGGTGAGCGTCCGGTGGAGCGCGAGCCCGCACCCGACGCCTACGCCGGCGCTCCGGGCGGTCTGCCCCGGGTCCGGCGCGACGAGGCGTTCGAGGCGCTGCGGGCCCGGTCGGACGCGCACCTCGCGGCCACCGGAAGCCGGCCGAAGGTGTTCGTCGCGGCGCTCGGCCCGGCCGCAGCGCACACCGCGCGGGTCTCGTTCGCCGTCAACCTCTTCGGCGCGGGTGGGATCGAGGCGGTGCACGACCCGGTCTCCGTGGACGCGCACACCGCCGCCGGTGCGCTGGCCGCCTCCGGGGCGTCGGTCGCCGTGCTGTGCTCGTCGGACGCGCTCTACGCCGAGCAGGCGGAGCTGGTCGCCGGTGCGCTGAAGTCGGCGGGCGCGGCGCAGGTGTTCCTCGCGGGGCGCCCCGGCGAGTACGCCGATGTCGACGCCCATGTCTTCGCGGGCTGCGACGCGGTCGCCGTTCTCACCTCCGTTCTCGACCGCATGGGAGTGGCGTGATGCCGACCTCGCCCACGGACCGCAAGGCCTCCGTTCCCGACTTCTCCGACGTGCCGCTGACGGCTCCCGCGTCCGCCGGCTCCCCCGCTCCGGCCGCTTCGGCCGGGGAGTGGCGGGCGGCCGTGGCCAAGGCTGCCGACAGCGCCGAGGCCCCGCTCTGGGAGACGCCCGAGGGGATCACGGTCAAGCCGCTCTACACCGGTGAGGACCTGGAGGGCCTGGACGCGCTGCACAGCTACCCGGGCATCGCCCCGTATCTGCGCGGCCCCTACCCGACGATGTACGTCAACCAGCCCTGGACGATCCGGCAGTACGCCGGGTTCTCCACGGCCGAGGAGTCCAACGCCTTCTACCGGCGCAACCTCGCGGCCGGGCAGAAGGGTCTGTCGGTCGCCTTCGACCTGCCGACCCACCGGGGCTACGACAGCGACCATCCCCGGGTGACGGGTGACGTAGGCATGGCCGGGGTGGCGATCGACTCCATCTACGACATGCGCCAGTTGTTCGACGGGATTCCGCTGGACCGGATGTCGGTGTCGATGACGATGAACGGCGCGGTGCTTCCCGTGCTGGCGCTGTACATCGTGGCCGCCGAGGAACAGGGCGTACCGCCGGAGAAGTTGGCCGGGACCATTCAGAACGACATTCTGAAGGAGTTCATGGTCCGCAACACCTACATCTATCCGCCGTCACCCTCGATGCGGATCATCTCCGACATCTTCGCGTTCACCTCTCAGAAGATGCCGCGCTACAACTCCATCTCGATCTCCGGCTATCACATCCAGGAGGCCGGGGCGACGGCCGATCTGGAGCTGGCGTACACGCTCGCCGACGGGGTGGAGTATCTGCGCGCCGGGCAGGAAGCGGGCCTGGACGTCGACGCGTTCGCGCCGCGCCTGTCGTTCTTCTGGGCGATCGGGATGAACTTCTTCATGGAGGTCGCCAAGTTGCGGGCGGCCCGGCTCCTGTGGGCGCGCCTGGTCAAGCAGTTCGACCCGAAGAACCCCAAGTCGCTTTCACTGCGCACCCATTCGCAGACCTCGGGGTGGTCGCTGACCGCGCAGGACGTGTTCAACAATGTGACGCGTACGTGCGTTGAGGCGATGGCCGCGACGCAGGGGCACACCCAGTCGCTGCACACCAACGCGCTCGACGAGGCGTTGGCGCTGCCCACCGACTTCTCGGCCAGGATCGCCCGCAACACGCAGCTCCTGCTCCAGCAGGAGTCCGGCACCTGCCGGGTCATCGACCCGTGGGGCGGCAGCGCGTACGTGGAGAAGCTGACGCGGGACCTCGCGGAGCGGGCCTGGCAGCACATCGAGGAGGTCGAGGCGGCCGGCGGAATGGCGAAAGCCATCGACGCGGGCATCCCCAAGCTCCGGGTGGAGGAGGCGGCCGCGCGGACGCAGGCGCGGATCGACTCCGGGCGGCAGCCGGTGATCGGCGTGAACAAGTACCGGGTGGAGACCGACGAGCAGATCGACGTGCTCAAGGTCGACAACTCCTCGGTGCGCACCCAGCAGATCGAGAAGCTGCGCCGGCTGCGCGAGGAGCGCGACGAGGTGGCGTGCCAGGAGGCGCTGCGGGCGCTGACGGCCGCCGCCGAGCGCGACCCGGGTCCGGGCCTTGAGGGCAATCTGCTGGCGCTGGCGGTCGACGCGGCGCGCGCGATGGCCACGGTCGGCGAGATCTCGGACGCGCTGGAGAAGGTGTACGGCAGGCACGCCGGGCAGATCCGTACGATCTCCGGTGTGTACCGCAAAGAGGCAGGAGAGTCCCCTTCCGTGGACCGGACCCGTGCGCTGGTCGACGCGTTCGAGGAGGCGGAGGGCCGCCGGCCGCGCATCCTGGTCGCCAAGATGGGCCAGGACGGCCACGACCGGGGCCAGAAGGTGATCGCCACGGCCTTCGCCGACCTGGGCTTCGACGTGGACGTCGGCCCGCTGTTCCAGACGCCGGGCGAGGTGGCGCGGCAGGCCGTCGAGGCCGACGTGCACATCGTGGGCGTCTCCTCGCTGGCGGCGGGGCACCTGACGCTGGTGCCCGCGCTGCGCGAGGAGCTGGCCGCCGAGGGCCGCGAGGACATCATGATCGTGGTGGGCGGGGTCATTCCGCCACAGGACGTGGAGGCCCTGCACGAGGCGGGCGCGGCCTCGGTCTTCCCGCCGGGGACGGTGATCCCGGACGCGGCCCACGACCTGGTGACGCGGCTCGGTGCCGCGCTCGGCCACGAGCTGTGAGCCGCTGACCGGATGGCTGCGAAGATCGACATCGACGCCTATGTGCAGGGAGTGCTCGACGGGAAGCGGGCGTTCGTGGCGCGCGCGATCACGCTCGTCGAGTCGACGCGGGCCGAACACCGGGTGCTGGCCCAGCAGTTGCTGAGCCGGCTGCTGCCGCACGCGGGGGCGGCCCGGCGGATCGGGATCAGCGGGGTGCCGGGCGTGGGCAAGTCCACGTTCATCGACGCGCTCGGCACGATGCTCACCGGGCTCGGCCACCGGGTGGCGGTGCTCGCGGTCGACCCGTCCTCCAGCCGTACGGGCGGTTCCATCCTGGGTGACAAGACCCGGATGGAGCGCCTGGCGGTGGACCCGGCCGCCTTCGTCCGCCCCTCCCCCACGGCGGGCACGCTGGGCGGAGTGGCCAAGGCGACCCGGGAGTCCATCGTGGTGATGGAGGCGGCGGGGTACGACGTGGTGCTGGTGGAGACGGTGGGGGTCGGGCAGTCGGAGACGGCGGTGGCCAACATGGTCGACACGTTCCTGCTGCTGACCCTGGCCCGTACCGGCGACCAGTTGCAGGGCATCAAGAAGGGCGTCCTGGAGCTGGCGGACGCCATCGCGGTGAACAAAGCAGACGGCCCGCACGAGCGTGACGCCCGCTCGGCGGCGCGTGAACTGGCGGGCGCGCTACGGCTGATGCATCCGGCGGACGCGGCCTGGACTCCCCCGGTGCTCACGTGCAGCGCGCGCGAGTCGACCGGGCTCGACACGCTGTGGGACCGGCTGGAGCAGCACCGTACGGTCCTGGAGTCCACCGGCAGGCTGGCGGCCAAGCGCCGCGACCAGCAGGTGGACTGGACCTGGGCCATGGTCCGGGACGAGCTGCTGGACAGCCTCTACGGCCATCCGGCGGTGCGGAAGCTCGCGCCGGAGCTCGAACAGCGAGTCCGGGAGGGCACGTTGACGGCGACGCTGGCGGCGGAGGAGATCCTCGGCGCGTTCCGCGGCGGCGTTCGGGGCGAGCCCGGCGCGGGCGGGCCGGGCTGAACACGTCGGCGATGGACAAGGCCTGAGGGGCCCGTGGTCCGCCACGGGCCCCTCAGGCCTTGTCCCCCGTGACGGGCGGCCGGGCGTCACGCCGGGCAGATCTCGTCCGGCAGTGGTCCGAGCAGTGCACTGCGCGCCACGAGGAGGTCCTCGCGGAAGGTGAGCCGGAGGTCCTCACTCTCCCGCCCGGTCCGCAGGTCGACGGCGTACAGCTTCCGCTCCCCGGCCACATGGACCGCGACGGTCCCGGGGGCACGATGCTCGTCGACGTTGCAGTGCGGTTCGTCCTGGGAGGTCAGCCCGAGATCCTTGAGGTCGATCGGCGTGCGAAGTCGACGTCCGTCCCGCGTGCTCCAGTACTCGATTACTCGATCCGGGTCCCGGACAGGGTGACGAGGCGGTCGTCGGGCTGGCACACGAGGGTCACGGGCTCTCGCCGTCGACGAGAACCTCATCGACCACGGCCTCGACTCGGTCCGCCTGATGTCGCCGGCCGCCGCCTGGCGTCGCGACCACGGGATCGAGGTGGCCTTCGCCGACCTCGCCGAGAAGCCGGCGCTGGAGGCCTGGGCGCCACTGCTGGGGGTGACCGGCTGACCTGGCGTACCAGCGCGTGCGACGGGAGTCCGCCCGGAGTCGCCGAGCACCGGAGTGGACGGTGTCGGCGTCCCGGGCGCCGTCGTCGTGGGGCCCGGGCCACCGGTCTCGTCCGATGGGAAAGACTGGGACCATGAGAGACATCGTCTTCACGCGCGCGAGCGGCTGGATCCCGAACGTGATCCGCGAGGACGGCGAGCTGAAACTGATGCTCGGCGCCGGGGCGGACGCCAACCACTCGCCCCGCGAGTTCACGTTCCCGATCGGGGAAGCCCATCTCGCGGTGGTCCGGGAGGACCTGGGCAGGCACCTGCTGCTGTGGAGCGCGGTCCTTCCGCTGTGCGATGCCGCCGGAACCCGGGGCAGGCTCGACGAGGACGCCGCCGTCGCGCTCCTGGATCCGGTTCTCCTCGCCGCGCCCGCGGACGTCGATGCGCTCTTCGGACGCATCCCGTGGGCCAGGGGCCGGCTCATCGCCCATGGGGCCGACATCGGTCTGCTGGAGCGCGGTCAGGTGTGCGCGGCGATGCGCGCGGCGACGGAGACGTCCGACGAGAAGCGGGCTCAGGAGCATCACGCGAACCGGCGTCGCGCCGAGCGCGGCGTGGTCCTCGGTCCGCTCGACACCGCGCTTCTGAAGTACACGGGCCAGTACGTGCACGGCGCGACGATCCCGAGGCGGCTGCCGGACGCCGTCGACCCCACGCTGCTGCCCGAGGTCATGCGGGTGCTCGCCACCGCCGAGCGGGCGTGCGCCGGACTGCGCATCGGCCGCGACCCGCGCCGGGGGAAACGCGCCACGGACAAGCGCGACTGGGGCCGGATGGAGACGGCGGTGGACGCCGCCGTGCGCCGCGCGCACCCGGATATCGCCGACGACGCCGTTCGCACCGTGAGCTTCCTGATGTGCTCGGAGGCCGCCGATCGCTCCAGGGACACGCCTCTGGAGGATGACGAGGAGACCACCGGCGACCCCGGCGAGGACCCGAGGACAAGGAAGACCGTCCTGTCCTTCACCGACGACAAGGGCGTCGAGAAGAAGTGGCGCGCGGACAGCGGCCGTACCGCCTCGGCGGAGTTCTGGGAGTTCGTCGGCGACCGCTCCGCCGGGGACAACGAGGTCTTCACCATCGAGGACGAGGAGCTGGGTGAGGGGATCCAGCTCCACTTCTACGCCGACTCCGCCGCCCGGGTCATGACGGTGCGCAAGGGCCGGGGCGGAACGGATCCGGAGTACCGGGTCGAGTACAGCCTGATCGACGGGATCGGCGGGTACCGGACCCTGGTGAGCGCCTACGTCCGCGGTGGCTGGGCCGCACTCGACCGGCACGGCTCCTGGCTGCCGGACGCCGCCGGGCTGGAACGCGCCCGGCGGCGACGCGACGGCCGATCCGGCTCCTAGGCGCCGCCCAGCGCTTCGGACACCAGCGCTCGGGCCTCCTCCTGGACCTGGGCGAGGTGGCCCGGGCCCTGGAAGCTCTCCGCGTACACCTTGTAGACGTCCTCGGTGCCCGAGGGGCGGGCGGCGAACCAGGCGCTGTCGGTGCAGACCTTGAGGCCGCCGATCGGGGCGCCGTTGCCGGGGGCCTCGGTGAGGACGGCGGTGACCGGCTCCCCGGCCAGGGTGTCGGCCTTGACCTGCTGCGGGGAGAGCTTCGCCAGGACGGCCTTCTCCTCGCGGGTGGCGGGGGCGTCGATACGGGCGTACGCCGGGTCGCCGAAGCGGTCGGTGAGGCGGGCGTAGTGCTCGGAGGGGGTGGCACCGGTGACGGCGGTGATCTCCGAGGCGAGGAGGGCCAGCAGGATGCCGTCCTTGTCCGTCGTCCAGACCCGGCCGTCGCGGCGCAGGAAGGAGGCCCCGGCGGACTCCTCGCCGCCGAAGCCGAGGCTGCCGTCGTAGAGGCCGTCGACGAACCACTTGAAGCCGACAGGGACTTCCACCAGGGGCCGGCCGAGGTCCTGGGCGACCCGGTCGATCATCGAGGAGGAGACCAGGGTCTTGCCGATGCCGGTCCCGGCGGCCCAGTTCTCGCGGTGGGTGTAGAGGTAGTCGATGGCGACGGCCAGGTAGTGGTTGGGGTTCATCAGCCCGCCGTCGGGGGTGACGATGCCGTGCCGGTCGGCGTCCGCGTCGTTGCCGGTGGCGATGGCGTACGCGTCACGCTGCTCGATGAGCGAGGCCATGGCGTGCGGCGAAGAACAGTCCATGCGGATCTTTCCGTCCCAGTCCAGCGTCATGAACCGCCAGGTGGGATCGGCCAGCGGGTTGACGACCGTGAGGTCGATCCGGTGGCGCTCGGCGATCCGCCCCCAGTAGGCGACGGACGCGCCGCCGAGCGGGTCGGCGCCGATGCGGATGCCCGCGTCCCGTACGGCGTCGAGGTCGAGGACGGACGGCAGGTCGTCGACGTACGCGGTCAGGAAGTCGTGGCGACGGGTGGTGCCGGCGGCCAGGGCGCGGGCGTAAGGGATCCGGCGGACCTCCCCGAGTCCGGCCTCGATGAGAGTGTTCGCCCGGTCCTGGATCCAGGAGGTGGCGTCGGAGGCGGCCGGCCCCCCGTTCGGCGGGTTGTACTTGAAGCCGCCGTCGGCGGGCGGATTGTGCGACGGCGTGACCACGATGCCGTCGGCCAGGTGCTCGGTGCGCCCCTGGTTGTACGTGAGGATGGCGTGCGAGACGGCCGGCGTCGGGGTGTAGCCGTCCTCGCTGTCGATGAGGACGGTGGCCCCGTTGGCGGCGAGCACCTCCAGGGCGGTCACCCGGGCGGGCTCGGAGAGCGCGTGGGTGTCCGCGCCGAGGAACAGGGGCCCGTCGGTGCCCTGGCGGGCGCGGTAGTCGCAGATCGCCTGGGTGGTGGCGGCGATGTGGTCCTCGTTGAACGCGGCGGCGAACGCGGAGCCCCGGTGGCCGGAGGTTCCGAAGGCGACGCGCTGGGCGGGGTCGGCCGGGTCGGGGTGGAGGGCGTAATAGGCCGTCACCAGCCGTGCCACGTCGACCAGGTCTGCGGACTGTGCCGGCTGACCGGCCCGTTCGTGCACCATCGGGTCTCCTCGTACGTCTTCGTCGTCGGCCGGCCCGCGGGGAGACGGGCCCGTCGCACCGGGAAACGATCACCCCGGTCCGTACCCGATTCTGCTCTCTCGACCGCCCCGGCGTGCGACCGGTTCACGCCTTCCTCGTGTCGCCCCCGGACGGAGCGGCACCGCGCCCCCGGTCATCGGCAAACCGGGGGCGCGGAATCCGTACGGGCGGGGGTCAACGGCCCTGGAGGGCCTTCACGTTGTCGCCGAAGGTCCAGCCCTTCGAGCCGTCCCAGTTCAACGACCAGGTCATCAGCCCCTTCAGTGAGCCGTTGTAGTGGTTCCAGGCCTGCGAGACGAGCGAGGTGGACATGTGGCCGCCGCCGGCGCCGGGCTGCGCGGGCAGTCCGGGGACCTGCTTGTCGTAGGGCACCTTGATGGTGGTGCCCTGGATGACGAGCCCCTTGTTCAGGCAGTCGGTCTGGGCGGTGAAGCCCGCGACGGTGCCGGCGGAGTAGGAGTCGCCGGAGCAGCCGTACATGCTGCCGTTGTAGTACTGCATGTTCAGCCACCACAGGCGGCCGTTGTCGGCGTACTTCTTGATGACCGGCAGGTACGCGCCCCAGATGGAGCCGTAGACGACGCTGCCGCCGGTGACGTACGCCGTCTCGGGGGCCATGGTGAGGCCGAAGTTCGACGGCATGGCGGCGAGGACGCCGTCGATGATGCGGATGAGGTTGGTCTGCGAGGGGGACGGCTGGTTGATGTTGCCGCTGCCGACGAGGCCGGTCTCGATGTCGATGTCGATGCCGTCGAAGTTGTACTTCTTCAGGATCGGGACGATCGTCCGGACGAACCGGTCGGCCACCGCGCTGGAGCTGAGGTCGATCCCGGCCGTGGCTCCGCCGATCGACATGAGGACGGTCAGGCCGGATGCCTTGGCCTGGCACATCTCGGCGGGGGTGGCGACCTTGACGGTGCTGTCCATGCCGTCCTCCCAGAGGACGGTGCCGTCGGAGCGGATGACGGGGAAGGCCGCGTTGACGACGTTGTAGCCGTGCTGGGTGATGCGGGAGTCGGTGATCGGGATCCAGCCGAGCGGCGGGTGCACGCCGTTGGCCGCGCCGTCCCAGTTCTCCCAGTACCCCTGGAGCACCTTGCCCGTGGGCTTCGACTTGACCGCACAGGTCTCGGCAGCCGCCCCTGTCGTCTCCGCCGACTGCGGCGGTGCGGCTGCGACCAGCATCGGTACGACGAGCGCCGCGGCCAGGCCGAGGCCCAGCAGTCGTGATGTACGCCCCATGGTCCGGATGTCCTTCCTGCCCGGGTCAGCCGCCGTCGGTGCGAAGGGTTCACCCCGACCCGCCCTGTGTCGTGACCCCGTCAAAACGTAGAATGGTCCAGACCTTCGGTCAAGAGGTCTGGACCAGACTGCCCGTCAGAAACCGTCCGTCCGGAGCCGTGCGGCGGACACCGCGCGGGCCCCTCAGCCCCGGCGCAGCCCAACTCCATATCTGCGAACGCCTGGACTGTCCGTAGCGGGCGGTCCCCCCGCTGGGGCAGCCGCCGGCGATCGACGAGAACAGCAGCACGTTCGTGCCGTATCCGGTGAAGGGGAGGCCTGCCTAGGCGGCGCCGGCGAACTCCGCGCGTGGGGAGCACTTCTGAGCACCGTGTGCTGGGCCGCCCGAAAGCCGGGTGGCGAGGGTGCGGCGGGGATAGATTCGGGGGCGCGGACACCATGATCGTCTCCGAGGGGAACAGCAGTGGACTGGGGCACGCTCGTCGCCACCGTCAGCGGCGGATTCATCGCGATATCGGGCACCGTGCTGGCGGACCGGCTGCGCCAGCGCCATGAGAGGGACCGGGAGGCCGACGAGCGGCGGCGGTCGGTGTACATCGAGTTCATCGCCGCCGTGGGGAAATGCCACACCCGGTTGCGCGGCATAGCCCAGGCGCAGGACCCGGGCGTCGATCCGGAGCTCGCCGCCCGCGCGGCCTTCGACGAAGCAGGCGTCCACGAGGTGCGCGAGCGGTTCTTCATCGACGCCTCCGCCCAGGTGGCCGGCGCCGGGCAGGCGATGTTCCAGCAGTTGCGCGCCGTCCAGCGCGTTGTGGGTTCGGGCGCGGCGCACACCTCGGCCGCCTTCCACGACGCCTACCACCCCTACCTCGACCTGGTCTGGGCCTACCGGGTGTCGGTGCGCGGGGAGCTGAAGGACCGCGCGTTCTCGCCCGAGTCCTTCGGTTGGGAGGCCTGGGACGGCAGGGAGCGGTGTCCGGTGTGCCGGGGCGAGCTCACTACGGGAGCGTGAGGGCCGCCCCGACACCGGGGGCGCCTACGCGGTGCCCGGCCCCCGCGGGGGTGCGCTGTCGTTGACCCACTGAGCCATGATCACCGGGGCGTTGCAGTGGCCGCCGCTGATCGTGTTGTGATTGATCGCCACGCTGGGGCCTGCGGCCTGCCGGGGCGCCGGCTCGTCGAGGATGGCCCGCAGCTCCTGCTCGGCCTCCGGGTTGTCGCGCAGGGCCCGGCGGATCCTGATGCGCCACTCGGCCGCGACGTCGGCGGCCCCGTCATCGTCGCCGTTGCGGCGGGCGGCGGTCAGTTCCTCGCGGGACTCCTCCAGCTCGGCGTCGATCACCTCGTCGTCCTCGCCGCGGCCCAGGAAGCGGGCCGGCCGCCCGCGCACCTGCGTCCAGGCCTCCGTCGCCATCAGCCCCACGAACGTCGTCGCACCCGATGCCGCCGGTGCCGCCAACTCGGCTTCCACCGATCCCCCTCTGCCTCGCCTGTTCACCTCGTGCGGGTACGAGAGCCCGTCACTGGTGCAACCAGTAGAGAGCGAACAGCGCCTTCGGAAGGCGCATCGAGGGCGCGGCGCAGAGCAGTTCCGGCCATGCCGGGAGCGTCCGGGCCGGGCGCGGCCTCCCGAGCGAGCAGGGGTGCACCGGACCCGTGATGGGGGATGATGGACGAGGGGCCGCGACAGGGCGACGTTCCGCAGATGTCGCCGGCCGGTGCCCCGGAAGGGCGGTCGTCATGTCCGCAGCCGGAGTGAAGAACCGGGCCGCAGCACTGTTCGCCGTGCTCGTGCTGGCCGTGACCGCCGCGTGCACGGGCGGCGACGATTCGTCGCCCTCGCCCACCACCTCCCCCTCCCGTCCGGGCGGCGCCGCCGACGTACTCGCCGTGAAGATCGACAATGTGGCGCCCGCACGCCCCCACACCGGGCTGGAGGAGGCCGACATCGTCTACGTCGAGCAGGTGGAGGCGGGCCTGAGCCGGATCCTCGCCGTGTACTCCTCCGACCTGCCGCCGGTCATCGGCCCCGTACGCAGCGCGCGGGAGACCGACCTGGAGCTGCTGCGGCAGTTCGACCGGCCGACGCTGGCCTTCTCGGGGGCCCAGAGCAGGCTGCTGCCCGTCATCGACCGCGCGCCGCTGGACCCCGTACCGCCTTCGAAGGCGCCCCAGGCGTACTTCCGGGGCCCGGACCGGCCCGCGCCGCACAACCTGTATCTGCGGCCGGAGCGGATCCCGTTCACCGCCTCCGGTGTGGACGCCGTGGCGGAGCTCGGACTCAAGGTCGGCGCGGCGCCGCCCGGCGGGGAGCCGGAGGACAGCCGTACGGTCCGCTACCCGTCCGCGTCGGTGACGTTCACCTGGTCCGCCGAGGGCGAGCGGTGGCTCGTCTCACTGGACGGCGCCCCCGCCCGTACGGCCGAGGGCGAGCACATCGGGGCCGGTACGGTCGTCGTCCAGGACGTGGACGTACGGGAGTCGGATTTCCAGGACCGGTCGGGGAACAACACTCCGTTCACCGAGACCGTGGGGTCGGGGGACGCGGTCGTCCTGCGGGACGGCCGGGCGTACGACGCCCGGTGGGTCCGGAGCTCCGCCGACGCGGACACGGTGTTCAGCACCCCTGACGGGCGGCGCGTCGACCTCGCCGATGGCCCGCTGTGGATCCTGTACGCGCCGCGCGGCTGAAGCCTGGAACGGGCGTTCGGGCGGTGCGGGGGCCACACCGTCCGGACGCCCGGGACCCGCGGGTTTCCTACTGCCAGACCTTGATGTAGTCGATGCTCATCTTCTGCGGGAAGCGGGTGGTGGCGTCGGGCGGGCCGGGCCAGTCACCGCCGACCGCGTTGTTGAGGATGAGGAAGAAGTCGTGGTCGAACACCCAGGGTCCGCGGGTGCTCTCCAGATCCTCCTTGTCGACCGTGTGCGTGACGTTGCCGTCGACCCGGAACGTCATGCCCTCGCTGTTCCAGTCCACGGCGAAGGTGTGGAAGTCGTCGGCGAAGTTCGCGCCGCCCGGCAGGGAGTACGGGGCTCCGTAGCCGGCCGCACCGTTGTACGCGGGGGCGTGCAGGGTGGAGTACGTGGTGTTGGGCTCCTTGCCGACGTGCTCCATGATGTCGATCTCACCGGTGTAGGGCCACGGACGCCCCTGGTCGAAGTAGTCCGCGCCCAGCATCCAGAACGCGGGCCAGAGCCCCTGCGTACCGGAGACCTTGATGCGGGCCTCGACCCGGCCGTAGGTGAACTGGAACTTCCCGTAGGTGTTGAGCCGCGCCGAGGTGTACTGGCAGGTGGTGCTGCCGCTCAGCGGGTCGGGCGGGCAGGCGGAACCCGGGGTTGCCTCGCGGCGGGCCTCCAGGACGAGGCTGCCGTTGCCGTCCTGGGCCGCGTTCTTGTTGTTGGTGAAGTACTCCAGCTCGTTGTTGGGGCCGGTGCCGGTCTCCGGGACCCACTTGGCCGGGTCGGGCGCGGCGCCGGCGGGGCCGTTGAAATCGTCGCTGAACACCAGCCGGTCGTACGTGGGGTCCGCGGGCAGCGACGGTGCGGGGATCGGCGCTCCGCCGGTGCCCCAGACCTGGAACTCCCAGAGCGAGTAGCCGTATTCGCCGCTGCGCTGGGTGGCGTACAGGCGCACGTGCCGGCCGGTGCCGCTGACGTCCAGCGTCTCCTTGAAGCCGGTGCCGGTGGTGGTGGAATGGATCGTCGTCCAGCCGGTCCCGTTGTCGGAGACCTCGATGCGGTAGGCCCTGGCGTACGCCGGGTCCCACTGGAGGACCACCCGGTTGATCTCCGCTCTGGCGCCGAGATCGACGGCGATCCAGCCCGGGTCGGTCCAGCCGCCCTCGGGGCTGGTGGCCCAGCGGCTGGCGGGGTCGCGGTCGAACGCCTTGCCCGGGGAGCACTCCCAGCAGGTGCCGTCGTGCTGGGAGGTCGAGGCGGAACCGGTCTTCCCGTAGGAGAGCAGGACGTCGTCGCCGGGAGCGGTGCCGCCGTTGGTGGAGTAGACCTGGAACTCGTGGAGGGAGTAGCCCCAGGGGGTGGCGCGCTCGGTACCGTGCATCCGGATGTAGCGGCCGGTGCCGGGGACCGTCAGGGTCTCGACGCCACCGGTGCCGGAGGTGGTGGAGTGGACGGTCCGCCAGTCGGCCCCGTTGTCGGAGACCTCCAGACGGTAGCCCTTGGCGTACGCGGCTTCCCAGTTGAGGACGACCTGTCCGATCGAGGTGCTCGCGCCGAGGTCGATACGAATCCACTCGTCGTCGGTGAAGGCACTGGACCAGCGGGTGGAGGTGTCGCCGTCGACGGCGGACGGGGCCGCGAAGGGGGCTTCCGTGCTGGAGGCGGTGGCCGGCTTTCCCTGGGAGACGAGGACGGCCGCGGCGGCGGCGCGTTCCGGGGCGACGGCCACGGAGAGGGTGAACAGGAGGGCCACGGCGGCCATGACCGCCAGGGCACCGCGCAACCGTGGTGTTCCACGGGCTTCCATGCGAACTCCTTGCTCTGTGAGGGGATGAGGCCGAGAGAGCGCTCCCCCGCAGTGGGGAGCGTGGCCGGAGCGGAGTGAACCGTCAAGGGTTTCGGCCGAGTTGATTCCAGACGCCACAGAGACGGCGTCCGGCTTGCCGCGCTGATGCCTGGTCAACTGCCTCCGAGCTTGCAGGAGATGAAACATCGGCTCCGGCGGAAGGGCCGGGACTCCAATCCTGCGCACAACTCTTGACGCGACGGAAACGCGGGAGAATCATTCGGCTACCGAGAGAGCGCTCTCTCCCTTTGTGGGAGCACGCGCCCGCAGCTGCACCACCCCCGCCCACCTGACCTTTCAGGAGATCAGACATGTCCGTTGCCCTCGTCAGACCCTCGCGGCCTCCCGTGGCCGCATCCCGTCGACGGCGCACGCCGGCCCTCGCGGTCATCACCACCCTGGTCGCGACGCTGCTCGCAGCCGTGCAGGCGGCTCCGGCACAGGCCGCGCCGGTGCTGCTCTCCCAGGGCAGCACGGTGACCGCCTCCAGTCAGGAGAACGGCGGCACCGCGGCGGGCAACGCCGTCGACGGGGACGGCGGGACCCGCTGGTCCAGCGCCTTCGCCGACCCCCAGTGGATCCGGATCGACCTCGGTTCGCCGGCCGCGCTCAGCCGGGTCGAACTCGCCTGGGAGGCCGCGCACGCCAAGAGCTACCGCATCGAGCTCTCGACCAATGGCAACGACTGGACGACCGCCTACAGCACCACCACATCGGCGGGCGGCAACGAGACCCTGAACGTCTCCGGCGACGCCCGTTACGTGCGGCTGACGGGCACCGAGCGGGCCACCGGATACGGCTACTCGCTCTGGGAGTTCAAGGTCTTCGGTACGCGTGACGGGGGCGGCGGACCGGAGATTCCGGGCGGCGGCGACCTCGGCCCGAACGTCCACGTCTTCGATCCGCCCACGCCGAACATCCAGGGCAAGGTCGACGAGATCTTCCAGCAGCAGGAGGAGGCCCAGTTCGGCAGCGGCCGGCACGCGCTCCTCTTCAAGCCGGGCACGTACGACAACATCAACGCGCAGATCGGCTTCTACACGCAGATCGCGGGTCTCGGCCTCAACCCGAACGCCACCACGTTCAACGGTGATGTGACCGTGGACGCGGGCTGGTTCAACGGGAACGCGACGCAGAACTTCTGGCGCTCGGCGGAGAACCTGACCCTGAACCCGGTCAACGGCACCAACCGCTGGGCGGTCTCCCAGGCCGCCCCGTTCCGCCGGATGCACGTCAAGGGCGGGCTGAACCTCGCCCCAGACGGTTACGGCTGGGCCAGCGGCGGCTACATCGCCGACTCCAAGATCGACGGCGAGGTCGGCCCGTACTCCCAGCAGCAGTGGTACACCCGCGACAGCTCCGTCGGCGGCTGGACCAACGCCGTGTGGAACATGACGTTCTCCGGCGTCCAGGGCGCCCCCGCGGCGAGCTACCCGACCCCGCCGTACACCACGCTGGACACCACCCCGATCTCGCGCGAGAAGCCGTTCCTCCACCTCGACGGCAACGAGTACAAGGTCTTCGTCCCCGCGAAGCGGGTCAACGCGCGCGGCGTCTCGTGGGACGGCGGAACCCAGCCGGGCGAGTCCATCCCGCTGAACCGCTTCTACGTCGTCAAGCAGGGCGCCACGGCCGCGACGATCAACGCCGCGCTGGCGCAGGGCCTCAACCTGCTTTTCACGCCCGGGGTTTACCACATCGACCAGACGATCAACGTGAACCGGGCGGACACCGTCGTCCTCGGGCTCGGCCTGGCCACCATCATCCCGGACAACGGGGTGACGGCCATGAAGGTCGCCGATGTCGACGGGGTGAAGCTGGCGGGCTTCCTCATCGACGCGGGCCCGGTCAACTCGGAGACGCTGCTGGAGGTCGGGCCGCAGGGCGCGTCCGCCGATCACTCGGCGAACCCGACGTCGCTCCAGGACGTGTTCGTGCGAATCGGCGGCGCGGGCCCCGGCAAGGCGACCACGAGCATCGTCGT
>NZ_QWFA01000069.1 GCF_003501885.1 Streptomyces globisporus | reverse complement strand
GTTGAGGGGGAGGTGGGGGTGGAGGCATGAGGTGCGCGGGGGTATCAGGCGCGCGGGCGCAGGCCGAGCTTCTCGCGGGCCTCGTCGGGCGTGGCGACCCTGGAGCCCAGGGACTCGGTGATCCGCACGGCGCGCTCCACCAGTTGGCCGTTGGTGGCCTTGACGCCCTTGCCCAGATAGAGGTTGTCCTCCAGGCCGACCCGGACGTGTCCGCCGAGCAGGATCGACTGGGCGACCCAGGGCATCTGCATACGCCCGAGCGCGAAGCTCGCCCACTGGGCGCCCCGGGGAAGCATGTTGACCATCGACTGGAGGACGCCCGGATCGGCGGGCGCGCCCCACGGGATGCCCATGCAGAGCTGGAAGACCGTGGGATCGTCGAGCAGCCCCTCGGCGAGGAGCTGCTTGGCGAACCACAGCTGCCCGGTGTCGAAGATCTCCAGCTCGGGCCTGACGCCGAGTTCCTGGATGCGCTGGGCGCCGGTGCGCAGCATGTCGGGGGTGGAGACGTAGAGGTTGCTGCCGTCGCCGAAGTTGAGCGAACCGCAGTCGAGGGTGCAGATGTCCGGCAGCAGCTCCTCCACGTGCGGCAGCCGGTCCAGCCCGCTGACCAGGTCGGTGCCCGGGAGCTGACGGAGCGGGGCCTCCGGGTCGATGACCAGGTCCCCGCCCATTCCGGCGGTCAGGTTGATGACGACATCGGTACCGGTCTCCCGGATCCGTTCGACGACCTCCCGGTAGAGCCGGGGATCGCGGGAGGGGGCGCCGGTCTCCGGCTCGCGGACGTGGATGTGGACCACGGCCGCGCCGGCCCCGGCGGCCTCGACGGCGGAGGCGGCGATCTGCTCGGGCGTCACCGGGACATGGGGGCTGCGGCCGACGGTGTCGCCGGCACCGGTGAGGGCGCAGGTGATGATGACGTCTTGGTTCACGGGCATGCGGAAACATCTCCTCCTGGGGAGCTGGGGGTTGTGTGCGTGGGGGGGCTTGTTCGTCGTGCGGGGTCAGTCGGCCGTGGCCGTGGGAGCTGTCAGGCAGGCGTCCACATGGGCGATCAGCGCGTCGTGCATGGCCTGCGCGCCGTTGCCCGGGACTCCGTCGTCCGGGCCGCCGGGCTCGATGGCCAGGACCTGGGAGGCCAGTCCGTCGATGAGCGCGGTGAGAGCGAGGGCCGCGCCGTCCGCGTCGACCGGTCGGAACACGCCCTGCTCGATGCCGCGCCGGATCACGTCGCCGACCGTTCCCCGCCACTGCCGGTAGTACTCCACGTGGAGCCGCCCGACCGTGGTGGACCGGGCGGCCTCGGCCCACAGGTCGAGCCAGACGCACCACTGCCGCCGTTGCTGCTCGGTGCGGGGCGTCTGGAGTTCGATCAGCAGGCGCAGTTCGTCCCCGGCGTGCCGCGTACCGGCCGTGGCGTCGGCGCGACGCCGGGTGTCCTCGTCCATGCACCAGCGGACCGCGGCTTCGAGCAGTTCGTCACGGCCGGGGAAGTGGTAGTGGATCGCCGCCGTGCTGGTGTGGCAGGCCGCGGCGATGTCCGCGACCCGGACCGCATGGAATCCGCGCTCGGCGATGAGCCGGACGGTTTCGCGCACGATCTGCAGGGGCCTGCCGCCCTCGGGCGAGGGCACCGGCGGGCGAGGGGCCGACGGGGAACGTACGGGCGACGGCGCCGCAGCCGCACCGGCCGCCGAGCCGAGCAGCCACCCGACGTCGACGCCGCCGATGTCCGCGATCCGGGCCAGTTCGGCGGCGGTGAAACGGCGTGTGCCGTTCAGGGACCGGGACAGCTTCGACGGATCGATGACGATCCGCCGCGCGAACTCGCGCGCGCTCACGCCCGCCGTGTCGATCACCTGTCGGACCCGTGCGGCCACCTCGTCCTGCTGCATGGTCAGCCACCGTAACGACGTGTTGAGAAAACCTCAACATGAGCGGGCTCTACTCACGCAAAAGGAGGGGTGTTGCGGTTCTGACTGATACATCAGTCAGAACCGCAACACCCCTCCTGCCCGCTGTCCGTCCCGGCGGTGGTCACTCCTGGACGAGCATCCCGCTCCGCAGCTTGCCCAGCATCCGGCTCAGCAGCCGGGAGACGTGCATCTGCGATATCCCGAGCTCCGCGCCGATCTGCGCCTGGGTCATCTCCTGGCCGAAGCGCATGTCGATGATCCGGCGCTCCCGCTCGTCCAGCTCGTCCAGCAGGGGCGCGAGGGCGTGGAGATTCTCCACGGTCTCCATGGCGGGGTCCGGATCGCCCAGCACATCGGCGAAGGTCCGCCCGGCGCTCTGGCCGGGTCCGGCCTCCGCGGTGTCGGTCGGCATGTCCAGGGAGCCCGCCGTGTAGCCGTTGGAGGCGACGATCCCCTCCGTGACCTCGGACTCCTCGATCCCCAGGTACTCCGCCAGCTCCTTCGCCGTGGGGTCCCGGTCGAGTTCGCCGGCCAGGGACTCCTTCGCTTTGGCGAGATCGACCCGCAGCTCCTGGAGGCGTCGCGGCACGTGCACGGCCCAGCTCGTGTCACGGAAGAACCGCTTGATCTCCCCGACGATGTACGGCACCGCGAACGAGGTGAACTCGACCTCCCGGGAGAGGTCGAAGCGGTCGATCGCCTTGATCAGCCCGATGGTGCCGACCTGGACGATGTCCTCCATGTCGCCGCTGCCCCGGTTGCGGAAGCGGTTGGCGGCGAAGCGGACGAGGGACAGGTTCATCTCGATGAGGGTGTTGCGCGCGTACTGGTACTCGTGCGTGCCCTCCTCCAGGACCTGGAGGCGGTCGAAGAAGAGACGCGAGAGCCGACGCGCGTCCAGCGGGGCGATCTTTCCGGCATCCTCGATCCACGGAAGCTCTTCGGTGGTGCCCGTCCGCTCCGCACCGGCGGTCTGCGCGGTCTGCACGGTCATGTCGCTTCACGCTCCCTGGTTCCTGGTTCGTAGGCCCTGAGGCCTGTTCGCCTTCCCGGCGGTGCGGCTCTCATGCCTCGCGGAGGCAGTTGATCTGGCCATACGGATCGAGTTGGCCGGAAACACGCCTGGTTCGGCCCTGAGGAGCCGTCACATCCGGCGGCCCGAGAGGCGCGAATGACGGGCGGGCGTCGCGGCCAGCACGTGAGGGGCGTGGGCGTGGAGGTACGAAGAACCGCCCCACCGGTACGGGGGAGCCCGGTGGGGCGGTCGCCACCAGAGTGCCACAGGCGGGCGGCCGTTGGGACCGCACCGGCACGTATTGGCCTAGGGATGAGTCGTTTTCGCCGCTCGTCCGCGTGCGGGCACGCGCCGCGACGCCCCCTCACGCCTCCCGATGATTGCGGCGCCGTGAACAGATTTGCCTCGCGGAATACCCGCCGTGTCCACTGGCCTTTCCTCCGGCGGGTGCGCAGCTCGGAGCACCGGGCACCCGTTGGCCGAGGGAACGGCGCGCTGTACGGAACGTGACCGAGGAGACCATGACCCAGAACGACACCCGGCCCCGGACCGATGCCCCATCCCGGCTCCACCCGCTGGACAACCCCGCCCGGTCCTCCCTCACCGGTCCGCACGCCCACTTCGCCGAGAGCCGTGGGCGGGTCCTGCGCTATCCCGTCGACGTCACCCCCTGGATCGCGCTCCCCGAGGCCCCGGACGCCCAGGACTGGGCCGATCTCGCGGCGCTCGCCGGGCCGGGCGGATCCGTCGCCCTGGCCGCGCTCCAGGCGCCGCCACCGCGGGACTGGGAGATCGTCTTCCGGGGCGGCGGCGTCCAGCTGGTCGACGCGTCGGTGGACGCCACACCCGACCCGCAGGCCGTCCGGCTCGGCCCGCGGGACGTGCCGGAGATGCTGGACCTGGTGGCGCGCACCCGCCCCGGTCCCTTCCTGCCGCGCACGGTCGAGCTGGGCACATATCTGGGCATCCGGCGGGGCGGCGTCCTGGTGGCGATGGCGGGGGAGCGGCTGCACCCGCCCGGCTGGACCGAGATCAGCGGCGTCTGCACGGACGAGTCCGTACGGGGGCAGGGTCTGGCGAGCCGGCTGGTCCTGGCGGTCGCACACGGGATCCGAGAGCGCGGCGAGACGCCGTTCCTGCATGCGTCCGCCTCCAACACCGGCGCCATCCGGCTCTACGAGTCCCTCGGCTTCCGGCTTCGCCGGCGTACAGAATTCATCTCCGCCCTCGTCCCCGCCGTGTTCCCCTCGGCCCACGGGACCTGAGGCACCCCCGGCCCGGGGCCGAAGTCCCGGGCCGGAAGTCCCGAACGGGACCTTCGGCACCCCCGCGGGGTCCTAAGGCCTCCTGTGCGGAGCCCCGCCTCCCGGTCAACTGGAAGGGACCGGCCGAAACTGCGGGCGGCACCGAGGCACCAGCGGGAGGACAGGCCGTGCCCATGAGGTTGCTGGACATGGCACAGAAGCCACAGACGCCGAAAAGGCAGAGCGGTGTACGGCAGAAGCAGAGCGGTGTACGGCACCGGGACGGTGCCGCGCAGAGCCCGGACGCGAGCATCACGGCGGTGTCCCAGGGCCGCATCGGCAACTGGGCGCTGCTCGGCGGGCTGACCCTGCTGACCCTGCTGGTCGTCTTCCTCGACGCCAGCACGGGCAACGACCTGCGGGTCGTGCCCCTGCTCGTGGTCGTCCCGGCCCTGGCCTCCGTCTACTGCAGCCTCCGCCAGACCGTCTGGGTCGCGGTATGGATCACCACGGTCGTCGTCGGCTTCCGGGCCGGCGCGGACGGCACCTTCTGGGACTTCGTCTTCGGCATCGGCTTCGCCGTACTCGCCTGCGCCCTCGGGGTCGCCGCCTGCGCGGCGCGTATCCGGCACGCCACCGAGATGGCGCGGCTGCGGTCCGCCGCCGTCACCCTGCAACGCCAGATCCTGCGGCCGCTGCCCGTCGTGACCGACCACGTCTTCGCGTACGGGCTCTACGAGCCGATCGAGGAGGACCGTTTCGTCGGCGGCGACATCTACGAGGTCGTCGAGTCGCCGCACGGGACCCGGGTGATCATCGGGGACGTCCAGGGCAAGGGGCTCGCGGCCATCGGCGCCGGATTCGCGGCCATCGCCGCGTTCCGCGAGGCGGCCATCCGTGAACCCACGTTGACCGGAGTGGTCCAGGCGCTGGAGGACGCGGTCGTCCGGCACAACGAGTTCTCGGCCCAGACCGGCGAGGCCGAACGCTTCGTGACCGCGCTCGTGCTCGGGTTCGACGAGAGCGGCCGGGTGGAGGCCGTGAACTGCGGCCACCTCCCGCCCCGCCTGCTGCACGACGGCCGGACCTCGGCCGTCACCCTCCACCGGACCTCCGTCCCGCTCGGCCTCGCCGGACTCAGCCTGGAGGCCCGTGGGGCCGAGTCCTTCGACTTCCCGCCGGACGCGACGCTCCTCGTCGTCACCGACGGGGTGACCGAGGCCCGTGACGCCACGGGGGCCTTCTACCCGCTGGACGAGCGGGTCGCGGCCTGGGCCGGGCACGGTCCGCGCGAGCTGCTCGACGCGCTCCATGCCGACCTGGAGGAGTTCTCCGGCGGCATCCGGCGCGACGACGTCGCGGCGCTGGCTCTGCACCGCGCCCCCGCCGTCACCCACTGACACGTCCCCCTGATGTCCCCACGAGACGAATGTCGCGTGGGGACATTTTCAGGTGTACGGTACATGTATGACTCCGGAACGGAAGATCCCGGAACGGCGCAGCCGTAAGGCGCGCCGCACCCGCGACACCTTGGCGCAAGCCGCGTTCGAGCTCGTGCTCGACCGGGGGCTGCGGAACGTGACGGTCGAGGAGATCGCGGAAGCCGCGGACGTCGACCGCCGTACGTTCAGTCGGTACTTCCCGAGCAAGGAGGCCGCCGCCCTCGACTCCCTGCGGGGCGACGGCGACCGCATCAACGCGGCCCTGCGCGCCCGCCCGGCCCCGGAGCCCCCGCTCCTCGCCTACCGGCGGGCCGTCCTGGACTGGCTCGCCGATCCGGAGGCGGAGGCCTGGCACCGCCGCCCCCGGATCTTCGAGCTGCTGGTGGCCGCCGAGGAGGAGCCGACGCTCTACGCCGTCTTCCACCACATCCGGGTGGACGCCCAGGAGGACTCGATCGCCATCGTCGCGGACCGGCTCGGCGTCGATCCCCGGCAGGACATCCGGCCCGCCGTGACCGTCGCCGCCGGAGCGGGCGCGCTGCTCGCGGCCCAGGCCGCCTGGGTGCGAGGAGGCCGTCCGGACGCCCTGCCCGAACGGGTCGCCGAGGCCTTCGACGCGCTGGCGGAGACAGCAAGAGAAGCAGCAGAAGCAAGAGAAGAAGCAGCGGAAACAGAGGCATCCTCATGAGCACCGAACACAGCTCCACCCCTGAGCACACGGCCACGCACACGGACGCGACCGCGTCCTCCGCCGAGTTCGCGGGCCGCACGGCCCTCGTCACCGGCGGCGCCTCCGGTATCGGCCTCGCCCTGGCCCGGCGGCTCGCCGCGGGTGGCGCGGCCGTCGTCGTCGCCGACTACGACGAGGAGAACGCGCGCAAGGCCACCGCCGAGCTGGAGAGCACCGGCGCCAGGGCCGCCGCGGTGGCGATGGACGTCACCGACCCGGCCTCCGTCGAGGCGGGCGTGCGGTTCGCGGTGGACACCTTCGGCGCCCTCCATCTCGCCGTGAACAACGCCGGTATCGCGGGCCCCAGCAGCCCCACCGGTGAGTACCCGGTCGAGGACTGGGACCGTGTCGTCGCCACCAACCTCAGCGGTGTCTTCCACTCGATGCGCTACGAACTGCCCGCCATCGTCGCGGCGGGCGGCGGCGCGATCGTGAACATGTCGTCCATCCTCGGCACCAACGGCTTCGCGGGCTCGCCCGCCTACGTCGCGGCCAAGCACGGCGTCGTCGGCCTGACCAAGACCGCGGCGCTCGAATACGCTGCCCGGAACGTCCGGATCAACGCGGTCGGCCCCGGCTTCATCGACACCCCGCTCCTGCGGAACGCCGACCCGGCGGCCCGCGAGCACCTGATCTCCCTGCACCCGGCCGGACGCCTCGGGACCGCCGAGGAGGTCGCCGAACTCGCCGCCTTCCTGCTCTCCGACAAGGCCTCCTTCATCCACGGCAGCTACCACCTGGTGGACGGCGGCTACTCCGCCCCGTGACCGAGGCCCCGAGTGGCGGGCGGGGGACAAGAGGGCGACAAAGAGAGCACGAGGGCGACAAGGAGAGACGGAGAGAAACAGAGAAAGACGGGGGCCGGCGAGACCGGGCAAGAAGCAAGGAAGAAGCGAGGAGACCCATGAAAGCCGTTCAGTACCGAGCCGTCGGCGCCGCCCCCGAGGTGGTCACGGTCCCGGACCCCGAGCCCGGCCCCGGTCAGGTCCTGCTGAAGGTCACCGCCGCCGGCGTCTGCCACTCCGACATCGCCGTGATGAGCTGGCCCGCCGACCAGATCCCCTTCCCCCTGCCCCTCACCCTGGGCCACGAGGGCGTCGGCACCGTCGCCGCGCTCGGTGACGGCGTCGACGGCTTCGCGGTCGGCGACTCCGTCGCGGTGTACGGGCCCTGGGGCTGCGGGACCTGCGTGAACTGCGCCGAGGGCAAGGAGAACTACTGCCTGCGCGCCCAGGAGCTCGGCATCATGCCGCCCGGCCTCGGCGCCCCGGGCGCGATGGCCGAGTACATGATCGTCGACAACCCCCGCCACCTCGTCCCGATCGGCGACCTCGACCCGGTGAAGACGGTGCCGCTCACCGACGCCGGACTCACCCCGTACCACGCGATCGTTCGCTCCCTGGCGAAGCTCGTGCCCGGTTCCACCGCCGTCGTCATCGGCACCGGCGGCCTCGGCCACGTCGCCATCCAGCTGCTGCGCGCCATGACGGCCGCCCGGGTGATCGCCCTCGACGTCACCGAGGACAAGCTCGCCCTGGCCAGGACCGTCGGTGCGCACGAAGCGGTCCTCTCCGACGAGAACGCGGCCGCCCGCGTCATCGAACTGACCGGCGGACTCGGCGCCCACGTGGTCCTCGACTTCGTCGGAGCGCCGCCCACCGTGCAGACCGCCGGAGCCGTCGCCCGCGTGGACGGCGACGTCACCATCGTGGGCATCGGCGGCGGCGTGCTCCCGGTCGGCTTCGGGACCCTCCCGTACGGGGCCAATGTCTGCGCACCCTACTGGGGCTCGCGCAAGGAACTCGCCGAGGTCCTCGACCTGGCGCACGCCGGCGCGGTGGATGTCCACGTGGAGACGTACTCCCTCGACGAGGCCCCGCTGGCGTACGAGCGCCTCCACGACGGCAGGATCAACGGCCGGGCCGTCATCCTGCCCAACGGCTGAACCCCCGCCGTCGCCGCTCCCTGCCCCGGCCCCGGGCGGGGAGCGGCCGGAAAGTCCCGGCGCGGGGCGGCCGCCCGCCGCTAGACTGGCCGACATGGGTTCGTACCACTTCTACTTCTTCCGCTGATTCCCGGCCCGGACGGCCGCAGCGCGCCGCACCGCGCGTCCTTCTGAGACGCCCGGTGCCGAGGTCCTCATGATTCGTGATTCGTGACGATGTTCCGGTGACGTCGACGTCACCCCGCGCGCCCGCCGCCGTCCCTCCGCCGTCCGGTATCCACGCCCCGCTCCCGCCGCGCTTCCGTGCGCGCCGCCGCGGGCCGTCACCCAGGGAAAAGGCACCCATGCACCCCCAGCGCGACCGCGCTCAACTGGCCATGAAGGACGTCTCCAAGGCGTACGGGGACCGTTCCGTACTCGACCAGGTGACCCTCACCGTCCGGCCCGGTGAGAAGACCGCCGTCATCGGCGAGAACGGCTCCGGAAAGTCCACCCTGCTCCGCCTGCTGGCCGGGGCCGAAGCCCCGGACACCGGTGAGATCACGGTCCGGTTCCCCGGCGGAACCGGCTACCTCGCCCAGACGCTCGACCTCGACCCGGCCGCCACCGTGCAGGACGCCGTCGACGCGGCCCTCGCCGAACTGCGCGACCTCGAACGCCGGATCCGCGAGGCGGAGGCCGGCCTCTCGGAGCGGAAGCCCGGCGCTCCGGAGCCCACCGACGCGGAACTCGCCGCGTACGGGGACCTCCTCACCGCCTACGAGGACCGCGACGGCTACCGGGCCGACGCCCGTACCGAAGCGGCTCTGCACGGCCTCGGCCTCGCCCACCTCACCCGCGACCGCCCGCTCGGCATGCTGTCCGGCGGGGAGCAGTCCCGGCTCGCCCTCGCCTGCGTGCTGGCCGCCGCCCCCGAACTGCTGCTGCTCGACGAGCCGACCAACCACCTCGACGCCCGCGCCGTCGGCTGGCTGGAGGACCACCTGCGCGCCCACCGGGGGACCGTCGTGGCGATCACCCACGACCGGGCGTTCCTGGAGCGGGTCACGTCGGTGATCCTGGAGGTCGACCGGGACCTGCGTACGGTCGCCCGGTACGGGGACGGCTGGGACGGCTACCGCACAGCCAAGGCCGCCGCCCGCCGCCGCTGGGCCCAGGAGCACGAGGAGTACCTGGCGGAGCTGGCCCGTACCGAGGAGGTGGTCGAGGCGGCGGGGGCGCGGCTCGCGGCCACCGGGGGCGACCCGAGACAGGGCTTCGGCAAGCACCGCCGTTCCAGCGAGGCCAAACTGGCCGGCCGGGTCAGGGCGGCCCGGACCCGGCTGGACGCCCTGCGCAGGTCACCCGTACCGCCCCCGCCCCGCCCGCTCGCCTTCACCGGCCGCCCGTCGGTCGCCACGGAGACCGGCGGGACCACCGACACGACCGACACGACAGGTGGCCCCGCGAGCCGAGCGAGGACCCTCGTGGAGCTGGACTCCGTCTCCGTCGGGGACCGGCTGCACCTGCCCTCCCTGCGCGTGACCTGGGGAGCCCGGCTCCTGGTGACCGGTGAGAACGGGGCCGGGAAGACCACCCTGCTGCGGGTCCTCGCGGGCGACCTGACCCCCGACACGGGAACGGTCGCCCGCCACGCCCGCATCGGCTACCTCCCGCAGGAACTGCCCGCGCGCCCGACCCGGCGCACCCTGCTCGCCACCTTCGCGGCGGGCCGGCCCGGCTTCCCCGACGAGTACGCCGACGACCTCCTGGCCCTCGGCCTGTTCCGCCCCGAGGACCTCGATGTGCCCGTCGCGTCCCTTTCGGTCGGCCAGCAACGCAGGCTGGCCCTGGCCCGTCTGGTGACCCGGCCGGCGGATCTGCTGGTGCTGGACGAGCCGACGAACCACATCGCGCTGAGCCTGGTCGAGGAGCTGGAGCAGGCCCTGGACCAGTACCGGGGCGCGGTCGTCGTCGTCTCGCACGACCGCAGCTTCCGGGCCCGCTTCAGCGGTGACGTCCTGGAACTGCGGGCAGGCCGGCAGGTGGGCACGGTCCCGGCTCCGGCCTACGCGTCGGGGGAGGCGGCCGCCCCGCGCACCTGAGCGCGCAGCCGGTCGACGAACACCCGCTGACCGGCGATCAGCCGCTCGGCGGCCTGCTCCGGCGTGCACCAGGCGAACCGGTCCATCTCCGGGAACTCCTGCTGCACGCCGGACCCGCGCGGCCACTCCATCGTGAACGTCCCGGGCACGACGGACGCGAGGTCCAGTCCGGCCTCCAGGGCCCACACGGTCACCGTCTTGCCGCTGCGTTGCCGCGCATCGCCCAGCGCGATCCACTCACCCGGCGGGACGGGCACCCCCAGCTCTTCCGTGAACTCGCGGCGGGCGGCCGCCTCCGCACTCTCGTCCGGCCCGTACTCGCCCTTGGGCACCGACCACGCGGCCGCCTCCCGCCCCGCCCAGAACGGCCCGCCCATATGCCCGATCAGCACCTCGACATCCCGCTCGCCCGCGTCCTCGTCCTCCGTGAACCGGAAGAGAAGGAGCCCCGCACTGCGCCTGCCTGTCGACATGTCGTCAAGTCTGCGACGACGGAGTGCGGGGCGCCACGCGGCGTGTTCCGCCCCGGCCGGGGAGGTCCCTCTTACGTCTTGCGGTAGCCGTACGCCTCCGAGGCCGCCGCCTCCACGGCCGCGAGGTCACCACCGGCCGAGGCCGTCACCACGGCGGCCACCGCGCCCTCGACGAACGGCGCGTCCACGAGCCGCGTGTTCTCGGGCAGCTCGTCGCCCTCGGCGAGCATGGACTTCACCGTGAGGACCGCGCTGCCCAGGTCCACCAGGACCGCGACGCCGACGCCCCGGTCCACCGAGGCGGCGGCCCGCTCGATCAGCTCCGCGCTCGTCCCGAGCCCGCCGTTGGGCAGCCCGCCGGCCGGGGCGACCGGCGCGGTCACCCCTCCGGCGGCAAGACCCCGGGCCAGCTCGGCGACCGACTCGGCGACCGGACCGCTGTGGGAGACCAGCACGATGCCCACCTGCTGCTCGTCGCTCACGCGTCCACTCCGTCCGTCGCCGTCGCCGTTGCCGCGAGGGCCTCGACCAGCAGGGCCGCCGAGGTAGCACCCGGGTCCTGATGTCCGATGCTGCGCTCTCCGAGATAGCTGGCCCGGCCCTTGCGTGCCTGCATCGGCACCGTCGCGACGGCACCCGCACGGGCCGCTTCGGCGGCGCCGTCGAACGAGGTGGCGAGGGCCTCCGCCGCGGGCAGCAGCGCGTCGAGCATCGTCTTGTCCCCGGCCTGGGCCCCGCCCAGCTGCCCCACGGCGGCCACCCCCGCCGCGAACGCCTGGGCGAACTGCGTCTGCGTCACCTCGTCGTCGTCGCCGAGCGCCTTGCCCGTACGGCGCAGCAGTGTCCCGTACAGCGGGCCCGAGGCGCCGCCGACGGTGGAGATGAGCTGCCGTCCCGCCAGGGTGAGTACCGCACCGGGGGTGGCGGGGGCGTCCTTCTCCAGCACCTCCGTCACCGCCGCGAAACCGCGCTGGAGGTTGCTGCCGTGATCGGCGTCCCCGATCGCCGAGTCGAGCTCGGTCAGATGGTTCGCCTCACGCTCCACGGATGCCGCGGCAGCGGTCATCCAGCGGCGGAAGAAGTCGGTGTCGAGCACATGATCTCCTGTTCCTCTACCGGTCACGGGCCCCGTCGGCGGTTCAGCGGCCCCAGCGGAGCGCGGCCGTCCGCACGGGCGCGTCCCACAGGCGCAGCAGCTCCTCGTCGACCTGGCACAGCGTCACCGAGCAGCCTGCCATGTCGAGCGACGTCACGTAGTTCCCCACGAGCGTACGAGCCACCGGGACCCCTCGCTCGGACAGCGCACGATGGACCTCGGCATTGAAGCCGTACAGCTCCAGCAGAGGGGTCGCCCCCATGCCGTTCACCAGCGCCAGCACCGGGCCGGTGGGCCGCAGGTCCTCCAGGATCGCGTTCACGGCGAAGTCGGCGATCTCCCCGGACGTCATCATCGGGCGCCGCTCACGCCCCGGCTCACCGTGGATGCCGATGCCCAACTCCAGCTCGCCGACGGGCAGGTCGAAGGTGGGGCTGCCCTTGGCCGGAGTGGTGACGGCGCCGAGCGCCACCCCGAAGCTGCGCGAGGCCCCGTTCACCTGCCGCGCGACCGCGGCCACCCGGTCCAGCGGCGCACCCTCGTCCGCCAGCGCCCCGGCGATCTTCTCGACGAACAGCGTCGCTCCCGTACCGCGCCGCCCGGCCGTGAACGTACTGTCGCTCACCGCCACGTCGTCGTCCACCACCACCTGGGCGACCTGGACCCCCTCGTCCTCGGCGAGCTCGGCGGCCATCTCGAAGTTCAGCACGTCGCCCGTGTAGTTCTTGACGACGAACAGCACCCCCGCCCCACTGTCGACGGCCGCGGCCGCCCGCACCATCTGGTCCGGCACGGGGGAGGTGAACACCTCCCCGGGACAAGCGGCCGACAGCATTCCGGGCCCGACGAACCCGGCGTGCAGCGGCTCGTGTCCGGAACCGCCCCCGGAGACGAGCCCCACCTTCCCCGCCACGGGCGCGTCCCGCCGGGCGACGACCCGGTTCTCCACATCGACGGTGAGCTCGGGATGCGCGGCCGCGATGCCCCGCAGAGCATCGGCGACCACGGTCTCGGGAACGTTGATGAGCATTTTCATGCCGGTCTCCTGGTGTGCGTAGCAGAGAACTTCGTGACCTGCGTTATTCCAGGTGGGTAAGGGTGTAGCCAGTTGTGGATCTTGGCGGTCCGTGGCGGCTTGCCGCGCCTTGTGGCGGTACTGATGCTGACTGCTTGCTGAGTTTCCTGATTGATCGACACCTTGTCGGCGCAGCGTTTTTGATCGTGAGGGGCGGCTTCTGGGTGCTCCAACGTGATGATGTCAACGCGGCGTGTCCGATGCCACCGCAAAGGTTGTCTGCAAAGCCCCAGGTTCGAAACGTAGGAGCTTTGGGTCGTCGTTCCGGATCCGGGTGGAGGCGGGCGGTGGTGGACGTCTGAGTCCGAGTCCACCGAGTGACGAAGGGAGGCTGGATGTGGCACGGAGCCACTCTTGCGGGCGGTGGCGTGTAGCGGGCGGGCCGGGCATCCCTCACGCGGAAGGGCCATACAGGCGAGGAGGGGGCCGCCCCTGCGGCACCATCACTACGGTGAGACACAGAGATTCTGCGTCTGCTGCTGTACAGGGGGGATGCCGCGCTGACCAGCAGAAACGTCGTGTGTGCCTGCTAGGGTCCGCCTTCAAATCGATCTTGCCCAGAGCAGGAGCGATGCGAGTGTGACCGCTGCTTCGTAGGAGGTGGAGGTCTTCTCGTAACGGGCGGCGATGCCTCGGAAGCCTTTCAGCTGGTTGAAGCAGCGTTCGACCGTGTTGCGGCGGCGGTAGATCGCGCTGCCGAAGCCTGTTGGTCGGCCACCTCGCGGGCCTCGGTTCGACCATCCCGTTGATGACAGGCGGTCCTCCGCCCGAGGCGACGTATCACTACACCTCGTGGCGACGTATCACGATCTGCCAGAGATCGGGCGTGGGTGCGTGGGGGGCGGCGTCGGGCGCTCGGCGCTTTGGTCCGCCCGTGCCCGCCCGTTCCGCCCTCTGGGCGGGCCAGTCGCCCACGGGTGGTGCGGGTGGGGTCACCGGGGCGGTGCGGGGTCGGCTGCCCGGCTCGTACAGGGCCGGCGCAGGGGTCGGGCCGGGCAGCCGGAGGGTGCGTGTGTCAGCTCGTCGAGGGGTTGACGGTGAGGTTGGCCGTGTTGTTCGTCAGGTCGGGGTCGAAGGCGCGGACGGCGGGTTCGTAGGCGTCGTTGTAGATGGCGGCGCGGGCGGTGGCGTTCGGGATGACCTCGTCGATGTGGAGGGTGAAGGGGAAGGTGTGGGTGGCGGGCTTGCCGGATTCGGTGAGGTAGATGGGGGTGTTGCAGCGGTAGCGGGTCTCGGACTGGGACCAGCAGGCCTCGGGGGCGGAGGCGACCGAGGTGCCGGCGGGGATGTCGATGTCGACGGTCGCGGCGGGTTCGCCCGCGCCGAGGGAGGCGACCCATGCCGGGCCCGCGTTGTGGACGGTGACGGTGGCGGGGACGGTGTCGCCGGCCGCGCCGGAGACGGTGGAGGCGGTCAGCCGGTAGTCGGCCTGGTTGACGGTCTTCACCGTGAAGCTGCGGTACGGCTGGAGCTCGTCGGAGGGGGCGGCGCCCGGGGTGGGGTTCAGCTCCGGGCCGGCGCCCGGGGTGAAGACGCGGCCGGCGCGGGCCTCGGCGAGCGCCTGCTCGGAGTAGGGCTGCGCCGAATAGTCGACGCGGTCGAAGAGGGCCATGTCCTTGGTGCGGAACTTCAGCGGGAGGGAGTGGTACGAGCCCGGGGTCGTCCGCTCGTCCAGGATGCAGAGGAACGTACGGCCGGTGACGGCGTTCGTGGACTCGCAGTTGGAGGGGACGGACATGCCGAGGCGGATGCCGCGGGAGGTGAAGACGGTGAGCAGGGTGCGGTCGGCGGTGCGGTTGCCCTGGTTGCCGAGGACGACGGAGGAGTCGAAGGGCTGGTCGGGTGCCATGCCGGTGCGGTACTCGGCCTGGGTGAGGCCGAGCGCGGGGCCGTCGTTGACGGCGACGTAGGTCTCGCCCGGGTAGGCGTTCATGCCGCCGGCCTGGGCGGTGTAGCGGACGTAGCCGTCGTTGCCGTCGGTGGCGCCCGGCTTGGTGGTCAGCCCGATCCGCGCGGCGGGGGCGTTGGCGCCGCCGGGGAGTTCGGGGGTGGTGCAGACGGCGGTGGTCTCGTTCTGCGGGCGGCAGTTCGCGGGCCAGGTGACCTCGGCGAACGAGGCGACTCCGGAGGCGTCGACGGTGAGCGTGCCGACCGGGACGGTGGTCGCCGTGTTGTCGTGGCTGATCTGCACGGTCAGCGACTGCGACGGTGCGGGGGAGCCGTCCTCGGACGGGCCCGCGAGGGTGAGCTCGTACGGGTCGGACCAGAGCCACAGGGCGTCGGAGGCGGCCGCGGCGGGGGCCGCGGCCGGGCCGGTGACGGCGGCGAGCGCGCCGAGTGCGGCGGCGGAGGCGATGAGCGTCTTCTTCACGGGGATCAAGACAGCGGAGATCGGCGCATGGTTGTACGGGGGAGGAGGACCGGTTTCAGTCCGCCGGGTCGGCCGTGAGGTCGTCGAGGATGCCCGAGCGGGCTATGAGTAGCCGAGGTGGGCGCGGCTACCGCTGCCGAGGGCGGCGGAGAGTTTGGCGATGTGGCCGCGGCAGATGCGAACCTTCATGCCGAGGAGGCGGGCGATCGCTCTGACGTGGCCCTCGGCGAGAAGATGGGCGGTGGCCGGTTGGGTGCCGGTGATCCCGTCAGGGCGGGCCCCGTAGGGGGGGTCTCGGACCAGGGGGTGGCCTGGCGAGAGCGCCCAGGCGATGGCCGACACGATTCGCGCGACCGAACGCCGCAAGCAGCACCTCACCGCTGCCTGGGCCACCCCGTTGACCATGATTCCGGCCTCCGCGGTTGGATACCTAACGATGATCTACTTGGACTGATACGGCGGTATCGCCGTCCTGCTTGCCTTCGCTCTGCGACCCATCTACCGCAGCGCTCGGAAAGCGGGACGACGCAGCGGACCGACCGAGCCGAGGAGCCCCGGCCGGAGCAGTTCGCTCCGGCCGGGGCTCCTCGGCCGGCAGGTGAGGCCGCTGCCGCGGTTCCGGGGAACGGGCACGTCGTACGGACCGGTACGCAGCACGGTGGGTTCCCTCCGGGGAGCGTCCCTGACGTCAGGCCCGCGGCCAAAGCCCCCGGCCGCTCGGGTCGGGGATCCGGCCGGCCACATCCTGGGCCGTAGCCGCTGGAAGTCGCTGCGCCCCCCGTCGTCGACGCCACCGCAAAGGCCGGACGCGTGCCGGGCACCGGTCAGGCCGGTATCGGGGCCGGTCCGTTCCCGCCGGGGCGGGTGATAGGGCGGCGTCATCGCGAGTTGGCATCATCCCCGGCGGCCGCCCGCACCCTCACACTCTCCCCGTACCGCCCCGCGCCCCGTCCGCTGAGCGGACGAACCCCAGGACGCGGGTTCACCGGACAGTAGGAGAAATCCCCCATGAAACACGTCTCGACGGCCGCCGCCCGCGCCCTTGCCGGCCTCGGCCTTGTCGCCGCATTAGGTGCGGCTCCCGCGGTCTCCGCCGCTCCTGCTCCTGCCCCCTCGAACCCCGCCGGTATCGCCGCGTACAACGGGTCGGGCGAGAACGCCGCCGCGAACCAGGCGTTCTTCGACGCCGTGATGAAGTCGGTCGCCGAGAAGCGGGCCGCCAACCCGGGGGCCCAGGCCGTCACCGTCACCTACAGCGCGGCCTCCGCGCCCAGCTTCCGCACCCAGATAGCCAACAGCACACGCATCTGGAACAGCTCGGTATCCAACGTCCGGCTCCAGGAAGGCTCCAGAGCCGACTTCACCTACCGCGAGGGCAATGACCCGCGCGGATCGTACGCCTCGACCGACGGACACGGCCGGGGCTTCATCTTTCTGGACTACCGGCAGAACCAGCAGTACAACTCGACCCGCGTCACCACACACGAGACCGGGCACGTGCTCGGCCTGCCGGACACCTACTCCGGCCCGTGCAGCCAGCTGATGTCCGGCGGCGGACCCGGACCGTCCTGCACCAACGCCCAGCCGGACGCCAGAGAGCGAGCCCGCGTGAACCAGCTCTGGCAGAACGGCTTCGCGGCGGCGCTCGCACGGCCCGCCTCCTGACGAGCCACGCCGGCACACCGGCCGGCGCGAGCTGACTGCTTCGCCTGCACGAGCGGGGGCCGTAACGGACGCGGAGCGGCCCCCGCGCTGTACCCATCGGCCGTCGGAGGCCCGCCTACGAGCTGGTGCGCGGCCCGGGCTCGTGCTGATTGGCCCGGCGCACCACCCGGTCGTTGCGCGCGCTGCCCCAAGCCCGGACGAGCTTCGCGATCGGGTTGCGCGGTTCTCCGGCCTCGGCGCCCTGGCGCAGGGCGCCCGGATCCGACGCGGACGGCAGGAGCCGGGCGGCGACGCCGCTGAGCCGGGTCGTCAGGCCGGGTGCCACGCCGTGCGCGAGCTGGGCCGCCTTGGCGGGCGCGGTGAGTACCAACCGGGCACGCCGCTGGATGACCGCGTCGACGATCCTGCGGGCGGCCCGCTCGGCGTCCATCGACAGCAGCGGGGCGCCCGCCGCGGTGCTGAACCAGCCGAACTCGGCAGCCGTGTCTCCGCCGAACTCGGCCTGCCGGTGCGATCCGGTCCGCATCAGACCCGGGTGAACCGCGGTGACGCTCACGCCGGAGGCGGCCGCCTCGGCGTGCAGCCCCTCGGCGAGCGCCCCGACCGCGGCCTTGGCGCACGAGTAGGGCAGCAGATGCGGAACGCCGAGCAGACCGCCGACCGACCCGATGAGGCCGAGACGGCCCCGGGTCTCCTTCAGATACGGCAGCGCTTCCAGCGAGGTGTGCAGAGCGCCGTAGAACATGGTGTCCATGGCGTCACCGAACTCCGCGGCACCCACCGCCTCGACGGGCGCGACCTGGATGACCCCGGCGTTGGCGATGACGAGGTCGAGCCCGTCACGCTGATGGACCTCGCGCACCAGGGCGCGCACAGCGGCGCGGTCGCGCACGTCGCACACGGCGGTGCGGACGGTCGCCCCGGTGCCCTCCCTCAGCTGCGTCGCCGCTCGCTCCAGTTCGTCGGCATCCCGGGCGGCGATGGTCACGACGCACCCACGCTCTGCCAGCTGCCGGGCCATGAACAGCCCGAGCCCCCGGGAGCCGCCGGTGACCAGGGCCCCTGGGCCCTTGGTCCGATGCGGAAGGCGGGTGCGGTTGCTCATCTCATTGCCCTTCTGCGGGTGCGCCCGGCGGGTGAGGGCCGACGCGGTGGAGCGGATGTGCTCCCGAGTGCCCACACCGCGCCGCCCGTAACGCCCCACCGCGAACCAAGACTGTGGGCCGATCGAACCGCCCCTGTTGTGGGCTGGTCACAACGACGTCAGACTGAATACGCGGGGGTGCGCCTGATCGGAGGCATCATGATCGTCCTCGGCCTCATCCTTCTCATCATCGGCTTGATCGCCGGTATCGGCGCTCTGTGGACCATCGGAATCATCCTGGTCGCCATCGGCGCGGTGCTCTGGGTTCTCGGAGCTCTGGGGCACGCGGTAGGAGGGCGTCGGCACTACTGGTGACCCCTGACCCTGTCCTCACCTGCCCCCAGGCCCGGGGGCGGGTCACGTACTGCTGAACAGCCGGTCCAGATGCGCGTCGATCGCGGCGAGCGCGTCCTGGGGCTCGACCACGTCGAGTTCGATCAGGGGGGGGTGAAGCCGGTGAGGGCGAGGAGCAGGTTGGTCTCGGTTGCCGGGTCGCGAGTCGTCGTGGTGACCATCGACTGTCGTGTGGGCGCGGAGGGATTCGCGTTCCTCGACGACGTGCCGCCCAACCGCGGATTCCTCGACCAGATCGCGGCGCTGGAGTGGGTGCAGCGCAACATCGCCGCTTTCGGAGGCGATCCCGGCCGGGTCACCGTGGGCGGGGTGTCCGCCGGGGCGGGCTCGGTCGCGGCCCTGCTGACGATGTAGTCCGCGCGCGGGCTGTTCCGACGGGCCGTCGCCCATTCGGTGCCGGGGCTGCACAGCACGCCCGCGCTGGCAGGGCAGGTGACCGCCGCGTTCACGGACCGGCACGGCGCGGCGGCTCCCACCGCCGAGGCCCTGATCCTGCGAATTGCCTGGCCTCAGCGCCCTCGTGCTCGATCCGACGCCAGGCCGGCCACCGCGCAGAGCGCTCCCCAGCCTCCCGCGACCGCCGCGGCTTTGGGGCGGGCGGCCGGATCGGGGAGCTGCGTTCCGAAGAGTGCCGCGTCGCCGAGATCGGCCACGACCCGGCACGCGGTTGCCGCTCGTCGAACCGAGCGGTCCTTCGCGACCATCATGGCGATGCCGATCGCGGCATCCCGAACACCCAGGGCACGGATCAGCAGGGCGGCAGGGGCCGGGACGGACCCGTCCTCATCGTCCAGACCGCACGGACGGGCCATCAAGGCCGGGCGCACAAGAACACCCACACCGTACGCAGCGGTCGCCGCGCCCACCCATCGCACCAGGCCGGCTTCCACAGCATCCTCCTAGGAATCGGATCACCCGCGCTCAACGGATCACGGGTTCCCGACAGTCCCTCGTCCGACACCTCGGCACGCGCACGTGGCGAACCCCGGCCTTCGGCATCATCCGTTTGAACGCGTGCACAGGGGTACACGGCGCCCGGGAGCCGCCGACACGACACGGAGGATGAACCCGGACGTGCACATAACCACCGAGGGCGCGGTCTACACATGCCTCGGCATCGGAGCCCTTCTCGCGGCGGCTCTGCCCCGGCTGCTCTCCCGGTTGCCGGTGTCCGTGCCGATCGTCTTCCTTGCCGCCGGGGTGGTCCTCCATCTGACACCGCTGCCGCTGCCCACTGTCGACCCGGTCGCCGATCGCATCTGGGTCCACCACCTCACCGAACTCTGCGTGATCGTCTCGCTGATGGGAGCGGGCCTGGCCATCAACCGGCCCTTCGGATGGCGCTCCTGGGCCGCGACCTGGCGGCTCCTCGGGCTGGCGATGCCGCTGACGATCGGGGCGACGGCGCTCGCCGCCTGGGTGCTGCTCGACTGGCCGGTGTCCGTGGCGCTCCTGGTGGCCGCGGTCCTCGCGCCGACAGACCCCGTCCTTGCCTCCGAGGTCCGCGTGGGGGAGCCGTCCGCCGAGAAGGAGGACGAGGACGAGGTCCGCTTCGCGCTGACGAGCGAGGCCGGACTCAACGACGGCCTCGCCTTCCCGTTCGTCCTCGCGGCCCTCGCCCTGGCCGCTGCCGGGAACAGCTGGACCGGCGGCTGGATGGCGCACTGGGTCTGGAGCGACGTGCTCGTCCGGATCACCGTAGGCGTGACGGCGGGCCTCGCCATCGGCTTCCTGCTGGGCCGGCTGCTCTTCCGGTCCCGGGTGAAACCGCTGCGGCTCGCCGAGCAGGGCGAGGGCTTCGTGGCCTTGGCGGCGACGTTCCTGGCCTACGGCCTCACCGAGGCGCTCCACGGCTACGGCTTCCTCGCGGTCTTCGTCACCGCGTGCGCCCTGCGCAGGGCGGAGCACAGCCACGGCTATCACCGGGTGATGCACGCCTTCGTCGAGCAGATCGAGCGCCTGCTGATGGCCCTGCTCCTGTTCGCCGTGGGCGCCTATGCGGCCTCGGGCGGTCTGGCCGCGCTCACCTGGAAGGGCGCGGCGGTCGGCGTACTGCTGCACCTCCTCATACGCCCCGCGTCCGGCTGGCTCGCCCAACTGCGGGGCCCGGGCCGCCCGAGCGAACGCGCGACCATCGCCTGGTTCGGGATCCGGGGCATCGGCTCGCTCTTCTACCTCGCCTACGCCTGTGGGGAGGGCGAGTTCGGCGTGTACGAGGAGGAGATGTGGGCGGTCGTCGTCTTCGCCGTTCTGATCTCCGTGGTGGTCCACGGGGTCGCGGCGGCACCGGTCACCTCCTACCTCGACCGCCGCTCGGCCCGGGACCCGCTGACCGCGAGCTGGAGGCGCTGAACCGGTTTCCGGCGGGAAGCGGTCACTCCGGGCGAGCGCGGAGCCGCGGCCACCCCACGCGTGGGGGGAGCGGGCCGTCCTCGGCCAGGTCGGCCCGTTCCCTAAAATCGAGCCCCATCCACCCTCACGAAACGCCAGGGCCCCAGCATGAGGTTCGCCATCACCGCCGACGACGTGCGCTCCGTATTCGGCTTGTCGGGCGTGGCCCACTTCCCCCGCTACGACGCGCCGCACAAGCGGCTGGACGACCGGACAGCGCTCTTCCTGAGCACCGTCGGCCTCCCCGACACTGCATGGTTCATGTCCAAGGCGAGCCTGCGCACGGACGACCCTGTCGACCTCGTCAGCTGGTACGGGAGCCGGGGTGCCGTGCCCCTCGCCTGCCGGGACTGGCTTGTGCTCGGCCTCTTCGCCGAGACCACGCTCGCGCTCGATCCGGACGAGGGGACCGTATACGCCCTTGCCGACGGCGAAGGGGAACTGAACTGCAGCCCGATCCACCGGGACGTGGAGTCTCTGGTGTACGCGCTGACCAAGTTCGAGGCACTGCTCCAGGAGTTCGAGAGCGACAAAGGAGAAGTCGAAGTACGTGTGGACGCTCTGCGCGGGGAGATCACAGAGTTCGATCCCCTTCCCTTTGCCGACGAAGACTCACCGTGGAGTCTGGCCTTCGAAGAGGTTGTCGACGGCATCTGGTAGTCAGCGCCGAGGCCCCAGCTGCTGAACGCCGAACGCCGAACGCACGTTCCACGTGGGGAGCACTCGTCACGACGGGACTCGTGTGCGCGGCATCGGTCATCGTCCCGGCCCGCACCGGGATTCTCACCCGGCGCCCGTTGCTCGAGGTCAGGCAGGTGTGAGGAGGCAGAACTCGTTGCCTTCCGGGTCGCCCAGGATGGTCCAGTGGATCGCGGACTGGTCGATACCGGGGTCGGTGGCGCCCAGGGAGCGCAGCCGGGCAGCCTCTGCCGCCAGGTCGTCACCGGGGTAGGGGCGGACGTCGAGGTGGACGCGGTTCCACACGCTCTTGGTGTCGGGAGTGCGGATGAACTCCAGGTAGGGGCCGACCCCCTTGGCGGAGCGCATGGTCGCGCAGTCGTCGGTGACCTCGTGCAGCGTCCAGTCCATCGCCTCGCCCCAGAACCGGGCCATCTCCCGCGGATCGGAACAGTCGACCACCACCGCCGCGATCGGCCCGGTGTCCCGATAGACCGGGCGGGGCTCCAGGACGCAGAACTCGTTGCCCTCCGGGTCGGCCATCACCGTCCAGGGGACGTCGCCCTGCCCCACGTCGACGGGCGTCGCGCCGAGGCTCTTCAGGCGTGCGACCAGCTCCTCCTGATGGGCTGTCGAGGTGGTGGCCAGGTCGAGATGTACGCGGTTCTTGACCGTCTTGGGTTCCGGGCGGGCGATGACGTCGATGCAGACGGCCGCGGGGTCGGGGTAGGTGAAGCCCACGGGTTCGAGGTTGGTCACCCCGGGACCCTCGCTGTCGACACCCCAACCCAGCACCTCCGCCCAGAACCGCCCGAGTGCGGCGTCGTCCTGGGCCTTCATGTTGATCTGCACGAGTCGTGTGGCCATGCCGCAGATCCTAGGGGGTGTCTTGCCGCCTACCGGAGTTCACCGGGGGAGGGGGCGCGGCCGACCTGGCGGCCTGCTCGATCTTCGCGCGGTACGCCGCGCGGGCCTCCTCGTCGATCGGCCTCTCGTGTTCGGGGCGCAGCCCGGTCCGGCCGTCGAGCCCCTCGCGCAGGATGTCGGCGTGCCCGGCGTGCCGGACGGTCTCGCCGAGGATGTGGACCATGACGGCGAACAGATTCGTGTCGGAGTAGGGCTCGGGCCACCACGGCACATGGCCGGGGGCCTCGAGGGGGAGCGCGTCGATCGTCGCGTCCGCGTGTTCCCACGTGCGCCGGTAGAACCCGGTGATCTGGTTGCGGGTCTCGTCCTCGGCTGCCCACAGGTCACTGCCGTCGTAGTCCTGCCACCGGGACAGCGGCTCCGGGGGCGGGCGGCCGAAGACCTCGCCGAAGTACCTGGCCTCGACGGTAGCCACGTGCTTGACCAGGCCCAGGAGATTGGTCCCGGTCGCCGTCAACGGCCGCCGGGCGTCGTACTCGGACACCCCGTCGAGCTTCCAGAGAAGCGCCTCACGGTCCCGCCGCAGTCTCCTGTGCAGGGTGTCCTTGGCGAATTCGTCGATCATGCGGCAGGAGCCTATACCGGCCTGGGGGAGCGCTCCTGAGGCGGTGCGAAGGAGTCACAGCCAGTCCGCCCGCTCGGTGCGACAGCGGCCACCGTCGCCATGTCGTCGAGCGGACAGGCGTTACGTGCCTGCGTCGAGGGGTACCCCTGTGCGTACGAAACGACGCGAAGGAAGCAACAGCGGACAAAGTGGCCGCGACGCACACGAAACGAGGATCACATGCAGGTGGGATACAAGCTGGCGGCGGAGGCGTTCGGCCCGGCGGAGCTGGTCAGGCAGGCCGTGCTCGCCGAGGAGGCGGGATTCGACTTCGTGGAGATCAGCGACCACTACCACCCCTGGCTCGACAACCAGGGGCACTCGCCGTTCGCCTGGACGGTGCTGGGAACCATCGCGGCCCGGACCTCGCGCATCGGTCTGGCGACCGGGGTGACATGCCCCACCGTGCGCTACCACCCCGCTGTCATCGCCCAGGCGGCCGCGACCCTCGCCCTGCTCTCCGAAGGCCGCTTCGTCCTCGGCGTCGGCTCGGGGGAGCGGCTCAACGAACACGTCGTCGGCCCGGGCTTCCCCGACGCGGTCAAGCCCCGGCACGACCTGCTCAGGGAAGCGCTGGAGATCATCCGGCTGCTGTGGAGCGGGGGCTACCAGTCCTACGAGGGCACGTACCTGCGGCTCCAGGACGCCCGGGTCTTCGACCTTCCCGACGAGCTGCCGCTGATCGCGGTGGCCGCCAGCGGCCCGGAATCGACCCGGATCGCCGCCGAACTGGGCGACGGCCTGTTCGCCACGGAGGACAAGCCGAGCATCGTCCGGCACTACCGCGACGACGGCGGCACGGGCCCGTGCTACGGGGAGGTACCGATGGCCTGGGCCCCCGACGCGCACACCGCCGCCCGCGCCGCGCTCGAGACCTCGCGCTGGGCTTTGACCGGCTGGAAGGTGATGAGCGAGCTGCCCAACCCGGTCAATTTCGACGCCGCGACCGCCACGGTCCGCGAGGAGGACATCCTGGAGAGGTTCGCCTGCGGAGCCGACCCCGGACGGTACGTCGAGGTGGCCCAGCGGTACGTCGACGCCGGCTTCGACCGGCTGGTCATGCAGAACGCGGGCCCCGACCCCGACGGCTTCATCGACTTCTACCGCCGCGAACTCGACGGACGTGTCCGACAGCTCGAACCGAACCGTCCGCGAGCATGAAGGCGGCCGCCGCCCGCGACGCACGAGCGACGAAGCGACAAACCGACGAAGCGAGGAAGAACATGGCCGCCCGGCACCACCTCATCGACCGCGCTCCGTCCGCCGTATGGACGATCCTGGAGGACGAACGTCTGTACGGCACCTGGGTGGTCGGGACCTCCGAGTCCCGCCGGGAGCAGGGCGACTGGCCCGAGCTCGGCTCCTCGATCACCTACAGCGTGCGACTGGGGCCCAAGGAGTTCACCGGCCGCACGGTGGTACGGCGCATCGAGAGGCCCCGGACGCTGGAGCTGGAGGCCGAGGCCGGCCCGCTGGGATCGGCACGCATCGCCCTGGACATCCGGCCCTGGGGCGACAAGACCCTCGTGACGGTCGACGAACACCCGCTGCGAGGCGTGGGCGGCACGCTCCACAACGTCCTGCTGGACTCGCTGATCCAGATCCGCCACCGCACCATGCTGGCGCGCCTCGCCCGGCTGACCGAACGCCGTACGCCCGCGGGGACGAGCGAGGGCGCGCGCGCAGGCGCACCGGGCGACCGGCCGACAAAATAGCGGAGGGTGACACTCCCATGGTCGACGCAGTGGTGATCGGCAGTGGACCGAACGGCCTGGTCGCGGCCAATCTGCTCGCCGACGCGGGCTGGTCGGTGGAGGTGCTGGAGGCGCAGGACGAGCCGGGCGGCGCGGTCCGCAGCGACCGTGGGGTCCACCCCGAGTACGTCAACGATCTGTTCAGCTCGTTCTACCCGCTGGCCGCGGCCTCCCCGGTGCTGGCCCGGCTGGAACTGCACCGGCACGGGCTCCGCTGGAGTCACGCACCCCAGGTGCTCGCGCATCCGCTGCTCGACGGCCGGTGCGCTGTCCTGGACCGCGACCGCTCGGCGACCGCCGCGGGCCTCGACCGGTTCGCACCCGGCGACGGTGACGGCTGGCTCGGCCTCTGCGACATCTGGGACCGGGTGGGCGACGGCATCGTCAGCGCCCTCTTCTCGCCCTTCCCTCCCGTCCGGGCCGGCACGGTGCTGGCGGCCCGGCTCCGGGCGGCGGGCGGGCTGCGGCTGGCCCGCAGCCTGGTGCTCCCCGTCCGCAGGCTGGGCGAGGAGGAGTTCGCCGGGGAGGGCGGGCGGCTGCTGCTGGCCGGGAACGCCCTGCACGCCGATCTGGCCCCCGAGGCGGCGGGCAGCGGCGGCTTCGGCTGGCTGATGTCCATGCTGGGGCAGTTCCACGGCTTCCCCGCTCCCGTCGGCGGCGCCGGGGCTCTCACCGCGGCACTGGTCAGGCGGTTGCGGAGCCGTGGGGGAAGCGTGCGGTGCGGGCAGCGGGTGACCGAGGTCGTCGTGCGCGGGGGCCGCGCCGTGGGTGTCCGTACGGAGTCCGGGGAGGCGGTACCCGCCCGCAGGGCCGTACTGGCCGATGTCTCCGCCCCGAGCCTCTACGGATCGCTGGTCGCCGCCGAGCACCTGCCGGGCCGGCTCCTGGACGACATGCGCCGGTTCCAGTGGGACTTCGCCACCTTCAAGGTGGACTGGGCGCTCAACGGCCCTGTCCCGTGGAGCAGTGCGGCCGCCGCCTCGGCGGGGACCGTCCACCTGGCGGAAGGCGTCGACGAGCTGACCCGGTGCGCGTCCCAGATCGCCCGCGGCCTGGTCCCGGACCGCCCGTTCCTGCTGATGGGGCAGATGACCACCGCCGATCCCACCCGGTCCCCGCTGGACACCCAGTCGGCCTGGGCCTACACCCATGTGCCCCACACGGTGAAGGCGGACGCGGGCCCGGACGGGCTGACCGGCCGGTGGGGCGCCGGGGAACAGCAGCGGATGGCCGACCGGATGGAGGCGCGGGTCGAGCGGTACGCCCCCGGGTTCCGCAGCCGGATCCGGGCCCGGCGGATTCTCGCCCCGGCGTCCCTGCAGGCCGCGGACGCCAATCTGCACAACGGCGCCATCAACGGAGGTACGGCCGCGATGCACCAGCAACTGGTGTTCCGGCCCGTGCCGGGGACGGGCCGCCCCGAAACACCCGTGAAGGGGCTGTACCTGGCGTCCGCGTCCGCACATCCCGGCGGCGGGGTGCACGGCGCTCCGGGCGCCAACGCCGCCCGCGCCGCCATCCGCTCCACACGCGCCACCACGGCCGCGCTCTCCGCCGTCCAGCGACTGCTGGCCCACCGGGGCCGGACCGGCGGGACCACCCGCGTACGAGGTGAAGGGGCGTGATCGTCGTGCCCTCCGCCCCTCCACCGGAACCTGTCCCTCAGTCCCTCAGCCGGAACGTGGCGGTCCGCTCTACCGGTCGGGCGGGTCAGTGGGGCGCGACGCCCGGGAGGCGTTCCAGTCGGCACGGCCTCCGACGCCCAGGACCTCGGCGGGCGAGGACGTGTCCTCGCGGGGAAGGTTTCGTAGTTCGCGGCGGGTGGCCCGTGCGACGAGCGCGGGGAACAGGGGGCGCAGAGGCTGGCACCAGCGGAGCCAGGGTGGGGCGTAGATGTTCGGCGTGCGGTGGGTGATGCCCCGGGTGAGCCAACGGGCGACCTGGGCGGGGGAGTGGACCCGG
>NZ_QWFA01000068.1 GCF_003501885.1 Streptomyces globisporus | reverse complement strand
GGCCCGGGCGGGGGCCGGGAGAGGGGCCGGGTGCTGTGACCGACGTCCTGCTCATCGCGCTCTTCGCCTTCCTGGGGGCGGCTGCCGCGGGGCTTCTCGGCGCAGGGGCCTTGCGCCTCCTGCGGCACCGTTCGCTGGTGGTCTCGCTGAGCGTCGTCGCCGGGGTGGCCGTGGCGGCGATGCTCGCCGGGACGCTGACGGTCTGCTGGGCGATGTTCCTCTCGCCCCACGACCTCTACGTCGTCACCACCGTCGTCGCGATGGCCGCCCTCATCTCCCTGGCCACCGCGATCCTGCTGGGTCGCTGGGTGGCCGCCCGGAGCCGTGAACTGACGCTGGCCACGAGGTCGTTCGGCGACGGTGGTACCTTCGCCGCGCCCGCCGGGCAGCCCACTGCCGAGCTGGCCGCGCTCGCCCGTGAACTGGCCGCCACCAGCGCGAAACTGGACAGCTCGCGGGAGCGGGAACGTGCGCTGGAGACCTCGCGGCGCGAACTCGTCGCGTGGATCTCGCACGATCTGCGCACCCCGCTCGCCGGACTCCGCGCGATGGCCGAGGCGCTGGAGGACGGCATGGCCCCCGACTCCGGGCGCTATCTGCGGCAGATAAGGACCGAGGTCGAGCGGATGAACTCCATGGTCGGTGACCTCTTCGAGCTCTCCCGCATCCAGGCCGGTTCGCTCACCCTGGCGCCGGCCCGGATCTCCCTCTACGACCTGGTCGGCGACGCGCTGGCCGGGGCCGACCCGCTCGCCCGGGAGCACGGGGTACGGCTGGTGGGCGACCGGATCGACGAGGTTCCGGTGGAGGTCGACGGCAAGGAGATGAGCAGGGTCCTCGGCAACCTCCTCATCAACGCCATCCGCCGCACCCCGCCCGACGGCACCGTGGCCGTCGCCGCACACCGCTCGGACGGCGGTGTGGTGCTGTCGGTCACCGACGGCTGCGGTGGAATCCCCGAGGAGGATCTGCCCCGGGTCTTCGACACCGGCTGGCGCGGCAGCCACGCCCGCACCCCGCCGGCCGGGGCGGGCCTCGGACTCGCCATCGTGCGCGGCATCGTCGAGGCCCACGCGGGACGGGCCGAGGTCCGCAACGTCCAGGGCGGCTGCTGCTTCTCGGTCACGCTCCCGACAGTGTGACGGCGCTCTGCTCGCGGTGGCCCCGGCTCTCCGTGCCGCGGCCCCGCGCATCGCGCAGCGGGGCCGCCGCGAAGTCCTTCATCCCCTCGGCGAAGGGCACCCGGGGCCGCCAGCCCAGCTCCTCGCGCAGCGTCCGCGAGTCCGCCGTGACATGGCGTACGTCGCCGAGGCGGTACTCCCCGGTCACCACCGGGTCCGGCCCGCCGTGCGCGCCGGCCAGCGCGGCCGCCATCTCGCCGATGGTGTGCGGTTCGCCGCTGCCGGTGTTGTACGCGGTGAAGGAACCGGGCCGCCGCTCCCGCACCGCTTCCAGGGCCACCGTGTTCGCGGCCGCCACATCGTGGACATGGACGAAGTCGCGCCGCTGGCCCCCGTCCTCGTAGACCCGGGGGGCTTCGCCCCGCGCCAGGGCCGAGCGGAAGAACGAGGCGACACCGGCGTACGGGGTGTCGCGCGGCATCCCCGGCCCGTACACGTTGTGGTAGCGCAGGGACACCGCCCGGCCGCCCGTGGCCCGCGCCCACGCGGCGGCCAGGTGCTCCTGGGCCAGCTTGGTCGACGCGTACACATTGCGCGGGTCCGCCGGCGCGTCCTCGGCCACCAGGCCGGGGGCCAGTTCCGTGCCGCAGTGCGGGCAGCGGGGCTCGAAGTCACCCGCGCGCAGATCAGTCTCCGCACGAGGCCCGGGGCGGACCGTGCCGTGCCGGGAGCAGTCGTAGCGCCCCTCGCCGTAGACCACCATCGACCCGGCCAGCACCAGGTCCCGGACCCCGGCCGCGGCCATCTCCGCCAGCAGAACCGCCGTACCGAGGTCGTTGCACCCCACGTACAGCGGGGCGTCAGCGAAGTCCTTGCCGAGGCCGACCATGGCCGCCTGGTGGCACACCGCGTCCACGCCGGAAAGCGCCTCCGCCACCGTCTCCCGGTCCCGCACGTCCCCGACGACCACCCGGTCGCCCGGCAGCTCCGGCGGTGCGCCGCCGGGGTGGGCCGAGGGCAGCAGGGCGTCCAGCACCACGCTCTCGTGCCCGGCCGCGGCGAGGGCGGCGACGACATGTGACCCGATGAACCCGGCTCCGCCGGTGATCAGTACGCGCATGACGGCCACGCTAGGGCCGGGCGCGGCGTCGGACGGGGTCCGGCGCGCGTACGTCAGGGGACCGTAAGGACCTTGTGGGGACGGGAGCGGCCGGCCGGCATACCACCGGCCGCTGCCGGCAAGGTCGCGCAGCTCCCGACGCAGGGGCCGAACCGTAGAGGGGGGTACCGGCTGGTCCGCCTCGACGCCGGAGCCCCCGCCCACCGGCCCCGGTGCCTGAGCGGCGGACCGCCGACGTCCGGATTCGGGGCGTGAAATTCGGCCGTACTCCGGCAGTGGCCGGTCCTGGCCGTGCGCGGGTGCTGCGGGGTGGGGGCCGCAAGGTGCCGTGCGTGGCTCGGCAACACTGCTTATTTTGAGCCATGCTTGATGAATCGTCATTCCTGTGTCGTCCCATGTGCCCTATCGACAAGGAGAGTTGATGAGCTTAGGCTCACCTAAGTTTGGGTGCGTGGCCTCCGTAGGCGTGCCCACATACCGAGACCTTCCCCTCGCGCCTGACAGGCGGCTTTCCCGGATGATGGGAGTGACATGTCACAGGTTCTTCCTGGCGACACACCACTGGTCCACGACCTCATCGGCATCGGCTTCGGCCCGTCCAATGTGGCCATGGCGATCGCGCTGAGCGAGCACAACAGCAAAGTCGGCAGGCAGGATTCGGTCACCGCCCACTTCTTCGAGCAGCAGGAGAGCTTCGGCTGGCACCGCGGCATGCTCATCGACGACGCCACCATGCAGGTCTCCTTCCTCAAGGACCTGGTGACGCTCCGGAACCCGGCGAGCGAATTCAGCTTCCTCTGCTATCTGCAGAGCCAGGGCCGGCTGATCGACTTCATCAACCACAAGAACCTCTTCCCGCTGCGGGTGGAGTTCCACGACTACTTCGAGTGGGCCGCGGCCAAGGTCGACGACCTGGTCTCCTACGGACACGAAGTCGTCGCGGTCACCCCGTTCGTGCACGACGGGACCGTGGAGTACCTGGACGTGACCGTCCGGTCCGCGGAAGGGCTCTCGGTCCACCGGGCCCGCAACCTCGTCATCGGAACCGGCCTGCGTCCCCTCATGCCGGACGGTGTGGAACGCGGCGAGCGGGTCTGGCACAACTCCGACCTGCTGCGCAAGGTCGATGGGCTGGAAGGCGAGTCGCCCTCCCGGTTCGTCGTCGTCGGTGCCGGACAGAGCGCCGCCGAGAACGTCGCCTACCTGCACCGCAGGTTCCCCGACGCCGAGGTCTGCGCGGTCTTCTCCCGTTACGGCTACAGCCCCGCCGACGACAGCAGCTTCGCCAACCGGATCTTCGACCCCGACGCGGTCGACGACTTCTTCGCCGCCCCCGAGGAGGTCAAGAGGCGGCTGATGGCCTACCACGGCAACACCAACTACTCCGTGGTGGACATCGACCTGATCGACGACCTCTACCGGCAGATGTACCGGGAGAAGGTCCTCGGCACCGAACGGCTGCGCTTCCTCAACGTCTCCCGGGTCACCGGGGTGGTGGAGAAGCCCGACAGCGTCCGCGCCACCGTGAGATCCCTGGTGACCGACGAGGAGTCGGAACTCGACGCCGATGTCGTGGTGTTCGCCACCGGCTACAGCCCCGCCGATCCTTTCGGCCTCCTCGGTCGGGTCGGCGAGCACTGCCTGCGGGACGAGGCGGGCCGCGTACGCGTCCAGCGCGACTACCGGATCTCGACCGTCCCCGCCCTGCGCTGCGGCATCTACCTCCAGGGAGGCACGGAGCACACGCACGGCATCACCACGTCGCTGCTCTCCAACACCGCGATACGGGTCGGTGAGATCCTTGACTCGCTGCTCGACCGGCGGGTCAAATCCACCTCCGACGCGTCCCGGACCGCGGTCGAGGCCGTCGAGGGCGCAGGTGGCTGAGCAGGCCTCAGCAACCGCTGAGACAAAGCGAGTTCACGTTCGGCCCGCCCGGTGACCCATCGGGCGGGCCGGGCGCGACCGGTCCGATCAAAGGGATATCGTTCGTCGTCATGATCACCACCGCAGTGGAGCGCCCCGTGCCGGACGGGGTGACGGACACCCGCCGGCGCAGGGCCGTGGGGCTGGCCGTCCTCACGGTGACCCTGCTCGTCGCGGCGACGGTGTCCCTGGCCGTCGGGGCGCGCGCGTTGAGCCCCGCCGAGGTCTGGCACGGGCTGTTCGCGGAACCCGAGCCCGACCAGAAGCTCACCGAGATCCGGCTCATCGTCCAGACCGTGCGCGTGCCCCGAACGGTTCTCGCGATCGTGGCGGGCCTGGCCCTGGGGGTCGGCGGGGCGCTGATCCAGGGGTACACCCGTAACCCCATCGCCGACACCGGACTGCTGGGGGTGAACGCCGGGGCCTCCTTCGCCGTGGTGTCGGTCATCGCCGTCTTCGGGTTCACCGACCCGTTCCAGTACGTCTGGTTCGCCTTCGTCGGCGCGGGTCTCGCCGGTGTCGTCGTCTTCGGCCTGGCGAGCGTCGGCAGGGGTGCGGGCAACCCCCTGACCCTCGCCCTGGCCGGGCAGGGCGTCACCGTGTTCCTCGCGGCGATGACCGCGGCGGTGGCGCTCTCCGACAAGGAGTCGCTGAACGCGCTGCGGTTCTGGAACGCGGGCTCCGTCGCCGGGGTCCGCTTCGACGTCATCTGGCCGGTGACCGGCTTCATCGCCGTCGGACTGGTCCTGGCGCTGATCACCCTGCCCGCCCTCAACCTGCTCAACCTGGGCGACGACGTGGCGCGGGCGCTGGGGGTGAACATCGCGGCGAGCCGGACCCTCGGCATCGTCGCCGTCACCCTGCTGGCCGGGGCCGCCACCGCCGCCTGCGGCCCCATCGCCTTCCTCGGACTCATGGTGGCACACGTGGCCCGCTATCTGACCGGCCCCGACTACCGCTGGCTGGTGCCGTACGCCGGCCTCCTCGGGGCCGGTGTCCTGCTGGTCTGCGACATCGTGGGCCGGGTGGTCGTACGGCCGGGCGAGCTGGAAGCGGGGGTCGTGGTCGCCCTCCTGGGGGCCCCCTTCTTCGCGGTCCTGGTGTGGCGAGGGAAGTTCAAGAGCGCATGAGAAGAGTTCAGGAGCGCATGAACGGGACCGAAGTGGCCGGTGCGGCCGGTGGTACGGGTGGAGCCGACGTGAAGGCGTCGATGCCGCCCGGGGTGCGGCTCGGCCGGGTGTCGTTCGTCTGGCGGCCCTGGCTCGTGCTGGTCACCATGGTGCTCGCGGCGGCGGCCTTCCTGATTTTCTGCCTCTCCATCAGCGTCGGCGACTTCCCCATCGGCCTCTCCCGGGTGATCGCCACCATCCTCGGCCGGGGCGAACAGGTCGACCAGTTCGTCGTCATGGACCTCCGCATGCCCCGGGCCCTGGCCGGCCTCGTCGTGGGCGTCGCCCTGGGCGTCTCCGGGGCGATCACCCAGTCCGTGGCGCGCAACCCGCTCGCCAGCCCGGACATCCTCGGGATCACCGCCGGAGCCGGCGCCGTCGCGGTGTTCCTGGTGACGGCGACGGGCGGGACCGCCGCGGCGATCACGGGCTCGGTCGGGCTGCCCGCCGCCGCCCTGCTCGGCGGTCTCGGCACGGGGCTGCTCGTCTACTTCCTCGCCTGGCGGCGCGGCATCGACGGCTTCCGGCTCATTCTCATCGGCATCTCGGTGACCGCCGTGATGCAGGCGATCACGACCTGGCTGCTGGTCTCGGCCGACATCCGGGACGTGGCGCGCGCCCAGGTGTGGCTGGTCGGCTCGCTGGACAACCGGTCCTGGGACGAGGTCAAGGTGGCGTTCTGGGCCACGCTCGTCCTGCTGGCCGTCGTGGCTACCGTGGCCTTCCCGTTCAAACCGATGCACCTCGGCGACGACGTCGCCGCCGGGCTGGGCGTCCGGTTCGGCCGGGTGCGGGCCGTCCTGCTGCTCTGCGCGGTCCTGCTGGCCGCCGTCGGGGTGAGCGCGGCGGGGCCGGTCCCGTTCGTCGCGCTGGTGGCTCCGCAGGTGGCGATGCGTCTGGCGCGGTGGCCCACGCCGCCGTTGATCGCCTCCGGCATGGTGGGCGCGCTGCTGCTGATCGGCTCCGATCTGATCGCCCGCGCGGCGCTGCCGATCGGTCTGCCGGTGGGTGTGGTCACCGCCGTGATCGGCGGCCCGTTCCTCGTCTACCTGTTGGTGCGGGCGAACCTCCGGTAGATGGTAGAAGTAAGGCTGACCTCAACAAGGGGGGCTCGTGGTCGCTCAGTTCACCGCCCGGACCGATGCCGGCGTCAAGGACGTTTCGCGGCTGGCCGCCAGGGGCGTCACCGTCGGGTACGGGGACCGGACGGTCATCGACCAGCTCGACGTGGCCATCCCGTCCGGGGTGATCACCACGATCATCGGCCCCAACGGCTGCGGCAAATCCACCCTGTTGCGCACCCTGACCCGGCTGCTCAAACCGGCCGGCGGCACCGTCGTACTGGACGGCGAGGACATCGCTACGCTCCGGACCAAGGACGTGGCGAAGAAGCTCGGACTGCTGCCGCAGGCGCCGGTCGCCCCGGAAGGGCTCACCGTCGCGGACCTGGTCGCCCGGGGACGCCACCCGCACCAGAGCTGGCTGCGGCAATGGTCGTCGGACGACGCCGACGTGGTGCGGCGCGCCCTGGCCATGACCGGGGTGGCGGACCTCGCCGACCGGACCGTGGACTCCCTGTCCGGCGGCCAGCGCCAGCGGGTATGGATATCGATGACCCTCGCCCAGGGCACCGATCTGCTGCTGCTGGACGAACCCACCACCTATCTGGACCTGGCCCACGCCATCGACGTACTCGACCTGGTCGACGATCTGCACGAGTCGGGCTGCACCGTCGTCATGGTGCTGCACGATCTCAACCTGGCCACGCGCTACAGCGACAACCTCGTCGTCATGCGCGGGGGAGCCGTCCTGTCCCAGGGGCACCCCCGGGACGTGATCACCCCGGAGCTGTTGCACGAGGCGTTCGGGCTGCGGGCCAAGGTGATCGACGACCCGGTGGGCGACCGGCCGTTGATCGTTCCGATCGGCCGGGCCCATGTGCGGGCGGAACCGTAGTCCGGAGACCGAACGGTTCTTCTGCGCAAGTATTTTGATGGCCAGTCAGGTGCAACTCGTGCTGACGGGTGGAAAGTTATCCAGTTAGGCTAGGCTGGCCTCACTTGCTCGGGGTACAGTCTGGCTGCCCTCGAACCGGGGCGCAGTGGACAGCGCGAAAGCAAGGGATTTGACGATGCTTCTCCATCGAACGACGCCCCGGAAGCCGTGGCGGAGACTGGCCGCGGCGGTGTCCGCTGCCACCCTCGGTGTCGGCCTGCTCGCGGGATGCGGCAACGACTCGGCGGACGAGAAGGAGAACGACGACACCCCGGCGGCGGCCGAAGGCGCGTTCCCGGTCACCGTGGAGCACGCGTTCGGGTCCACCGAGGTCAAGAAGGCCCCCCAGCGGGTCGTCACCGTCGGCTACACCGACGACCAGGCCGTCCTGGCGTTCGGCATCAAGCCGGTCGGCATGGTCGACCAGTACCCGAACCCGGCCGGCCAGAGCCCCGACATCAACACCCAGTGGCCCTGGGTGAAGGACCAGTGGGGCGACGCCCGCCCCGAGGTCGTCATGAAGAACGGGGACGCCGGCCCCAACTTCGAGAAGATCGCCTCGCTGCGCCCCGATCTGATCATCGCGGTCTACTCCGAGGTCGACAAGGCGGCCTACGAGAAGCTCTCCAAGATCGCCCCGACCGTCGGCCGCACCAAGGGCGAGAAGGAACTCTTCAGTGCCCCCTGGCAGGACAACGCGGCCCACATCGCCAAGGCGCTCGGCAAGGAGAAGGAGGGCGCCGACCTGATCAAGGGCATCCAGACCAAGCTGGACGCCGCCAAGAAGGCCAACCCCGACTTCGCCGGGCAGAAGGCCGTCGCCCTGTCCTGGTACAAGGACTCCATCTCGGCCTTCACCTCCACCGATGTACGCGGCCGGCTCGTCACCGGCACCGGATTCACCTACCAGAACGAGATCGACAAGATCGCCGACGGCGGCTTCTCCACCGAGCTCTCGCCCGAGCGCATCGACCTGATCGACGTCGACCGCATCTTCGTCGTCAACGACAAGGCCGACACGGAAGCGCTCAAGAAGTTCGAGCTGTTCGCCAACCTGCCGGCCGTCAAGAACGACAAGGTCTCCTACCTCCTGGACAGCGAAGGCCCCGCGGTCGGCGCCGCGATGTCCCAGGGCACCCTCCTCTCCCTGCCGTACGCGATCGACGAGCTCGTCGAGTCGGCCAAGTAGTGATGACGACCCGACGGCCCGTCCCCCGGCGAGAATCGGTCTCCGTGTGACTGTCACCGACACCCCCGTCGCCCCCACGACCCTGCGCACCGCGACGGGGGGAGAGGCCGCTCGCTGGGTGGCCCGGCACTGCCGGCAGGCCCCCTGGCTGTCGGCCTCCACCGCCCTCACCACGGTGGCCGGGGCCGCGCTCCAAGTGCTCCCGGTGCTGCTGCTCGGCAAGGTGGTCGACGCAGTTGTCGGGGGCGAGTCACGCTCGATACTCCTCACCGTCGGCATCCTGATGGTGGCCGCCGCCCTGTTCGGCGCGGCGGCCACCGCGGCCTCCACCTTCCTGATCGGGAGGCTCGGGGCCGAACTGCTCGCCCGGCTCCGCGAGGAAGCCGTACGCGCCGTGCTCGGCATGCCCAGCGCACGCGTCGAGGAGGTCGGCCGGGGGGACGTGCTCTCCCGCGTCGGCGACGACGTGGCCGTCATTTCCAAGGGCATCCGGACGGCCATCCCCACCGTGTTCTCGGCGGGCGTCCTGGTCGTCATCGCGACGATCGGCATGTTCGGCCTCGACTGGCGGCTCGGCCTGGCCGGAGCCTGCGCCCTGCCCGCGTACGCGCTGGCACTGCGCTGGTACCTGCCCCGCTCCGCCCCCCTCTACCGCAAGCAGCGGGCGGCCCAGGCCGACCGCGCCCAGGCCCTGATCAGCGGACTCAACGGAATCGACACGGTCCGGGCCTACCGCCTGGAGGGCGCCGTACGCGAGAAGGTCACCGACGAGTCCTGGCGGGTGCGCAACCTCGGCATCGAGGTGTTCCGCTTCTTCGGCCGGTTCGTCGGCAGGGAGAACCGGGCCGAGTTCATCGGACTCGTGCTGATCCTGGTCGTCGGGTACGCCCTGCTGGAGGCGGACGCCGCCACCCTCGGCGAGGTGTCGGCGGCGCCGCTGATGTTCCACCGCCTGTTCACCCCGCTGGGCGCCATCATGTTCACCTTCGACGAGGCCCAGAAATCCGGCGCGAGCCTCACCCGCCTGGTCGGCGTCTTCTCGGAACCCTCCGAGGAGCGCCTGGTGGGCGACGCCTCGGTCGCCACCGCCGCCGTCGCGCCCTACCCGGTCACGGTCCGGGACCTGACCTTCACCTACCCCGGCGCCGAGGACCCGGTGCTGCGGGACGTCTCCCTGTCCATCCCGGCCGGTGGCTCGCTCGCCCTCGTCGGCGCGACCGGCGCGGGCAAGTCGACCCTGGCCGCGCTCATCGCCGGCATCGGGAGACCACAGGCCGGGTCGGTGCACATCGGGACCCACGACCTCGCGGGCATGGACGAGGCCGGGGCCCGCGCCCTGGTCAGCATCCTGACCCAGGAGACCCACGTGTTCTCCGGCCCGCTCGCCGACGACCTGCGGCTCGCCGCACCCCTCGCGAGCGACGACGACCTGATGGACGCCCTGCGCACGGTCGGCGCCGGGGAGTGGGCCGGCTCCCTCCCCGACGGCCTGCACACCCCGGTCGGCGAGGGCGGCGAACGTCTGGACGTCACCAAGGTCGCCCAACTGGCCCTGGCCAGGCTGGTGCTCGGCCGGTCCCCGGTCGTGGTGCTCGACGAGTCGACCGCCGAGGCGGGCAGCGAGGGTGCCGCCGAGCTGGAACGCGCCGTGCTGGCCGCCTGCTCCGGCCGGACCACCCTGTTCGTGGCCCACCGGCTGACCCAGGCGATGGCCGCGGACCGGATCGCCGTGCTCTCCGCCGGACGGGTCGTGGAGGAGGGAACACACAGCGAACTGGTTGAGCTCGGAGGTCAGTACGCCCGGCTGTGGCGCGCCTGGCGCGAGGGAAGTTAGCGGAAAAGCCAGTCCAACGGTCGTTCAACTCGCACGCCTCGAAAGGATGCTGAGACTTCGATGTCGGAACCGGGCGCTTCTCGCATACTGCTTTCCCCCACTCGGCTGGCCTCGTTGCGTCGGCGGATCGGCGACTACAGCGATCGGACCGTCGTCGAGGCGTGCGCCGTCGGACTCGCGTACTGGGCGACCGGGACGGGCCCCGACGGCATGGACCTCACCCCCGCCACCCCCTTCCCCGAGCTCCTCGGCCGGGTCGACAACGGCACGAGCGGCGCCGAAGGGTGGGAGGCCGACGCCCGGAGCCTCGGCATCACCGTGCCGTCCGGCGTCGACCGGTCCGACGCGCAGCGGGCCCTGGACGCCCTGGCCGACTTCCCGGACCGGCCCCTCGGCAGCATCGGCCCGTCCGACCCCCGAACACGCGCCGAGGAACTGGCCCGGTGGAACGACACCCGGGCCGACCGGGCCCGCCCGACCGTCATGGAGCTGTTCGCGGAGCAGGTACGCCTGCGGCCGGACGCCGTCGCGATCGTGGATGAGCGCCGCTCACTGACGTACCGTGAAACAGCCGACCTGTCCGCCCAGCTGGCCCACCATCTGCTCGAGCGCGGTCTCGCACCCGAGCAGGTCGTCGGCATCTCCCTCGGCCGCTGTGCCGAGATGGTCGTCGGCCTCCTCGCCGTCCTCCGGGCCAAGGGCGCGTTCGTCCCCCTCGACCCCCAGTGGCCCGCCGCCCGCCGGTCCGTCGTCGCCGAGGACGCCCGGATCGTCCTCCAGCTCAACGCCACGGGCAAGGCCGACGCCGGGGAGCCGGACGCCGTCGCCGTCGACCTCGGCGACTGGAAGTACGGCGCCCACCCGACGAACGCGCCCGACGCGACCGTCCCCGGGGACTCGCTGGCCTACGTCATCTTCACGTCCGGCTCGACAGGGCGGCCCAAGGGCGCCATGATCCGGCACGAGGCGATCAGCGAGCGCCTGCTCTGGCAGTCCCGCGAGATCCTGCGGTTCGGCCACGACGACGCCTCGCTCTTCAAGGCCCCGCTCTCCTTCGACATCTCCGTCAACGAGATCTTCCTGCCCCTCACCACCGGCGGCCGGCTCGTCGTCCTGCGGCCCGGCGGCGAACGCGACCCGCACCACCTTCTCGGCGTCATCGCCGAACAGCGCGTCACCTTCACCTACCTGGTCTCCTCCATGCTGGACGTCCTCCTGGAGATCGTGGGCGACTCCGGCCGCCTCGACAGCCTGCGGCACGTCTGGTGCGGCGGCGAGGTCCTCACCCCGGAGCTGTACGAACGCTTCCGTACCCGCCTCGACATCCCGCTGTACCACGGCTACGGCCCCGCCGAGACGACCATCGGCGTCTCCCACGTCATCTACCGGGGGGCCGCGACACGGCTGTCGACGTCGATCGGCAAGGCGAACCCCAATACCCAGCTCTACGTCCTCGACGACGAACTGCGCCCCGTCCCGGTCGGCGTCGGGGGCGAACTGTACGTCGGCGGGCTCCTGTTGGGACGCGGATACGTGGGCGCGCCCGGGCTCACCGCCTCCCGCTTCGTCGCCAACCCCTTCGCCGCCGACGGCTCCCGGCTCTACCGCACCGGCGACCTGGCGCGGTACGCCCCGGACGGATCGCTGGACTTCCTCGGCCGCGCCGACAACCAGATCAAGATCCGGGGCATGCGGCTGGAGCTGGAGGACGTCGAGGCCGGCCTCGCCGAGCACCCCGGCGTACGGCACACCTGCGTCGTCGCGAAGAAGAACTCGGCGGGCGGCACCTACCTGGTCGGCTACGTCATCCCGGCGGGCGGCAACGAGGACCTCGGCGCCGACGACGTCAAGGCGTGGGCCTCGGCGAACATGGTGGAGTACATGGTGCCCACCCTCGTCGTCGTCCTGCCGGAATTCCCGCTCACCGCCAACGGCAAGCTCGACCGGAGCGCGCTGCCCGAGCCCACGACGGACACCGGCGCCCTCCAGGCACCCGCCACCGAGAACGAACGGCTGGTGTGCGAGGCCGTCGCTGCGGTGCTGCGGCTGGACGCCGTCGGCGTGGACCAGGACTTCTTCCAGCTCGGCGGCGACAGCATCCTGGCGATCTCGCTGCTCAGCGCCCTGCGCGAGGTCGGCCTGCACGTCAGCGCACGCCAGATCTTCGCCCACACCGTCGTGGGAGCACTGGCGGCGGTGGCGAGCCGGGAGTCCGTCGCCGCCGTGGACCACGGCGACGTCGCCACCGGCACCGTCGTCGGATCCCCCATCGTGCAGTGGCTCGGTGAGACCACCGACGCCATCGACGGCTTCGTGCAGTCGGTCGTCCTCACCACCCCGGCCGACCTGACCCCCGACGCCCTCGACGGCATCCTCACCGCCGTGCTCACCCGGCACGACATGCTCCGCGCGAAGCTGGTACGCGGCGAGCGCTGGGGCTTCGACATCCCCGAGGCCGGTGCGACCGCCCGCTGCTGGGAGCAGAGCGACGCCCCGGTGGAGGACTGCGTCGCCCTCGCGACCGCCGCGCTCGACCCGGACCACGGCGTCATGCTGCGCGTCGTCTGGCGCCGCGCGGCACGCCAACTCGTCCTGGTCGCGCACCACGTGGTCATCGACGGCGTGTCCTGGCGCATCCTGATGGACGACCTCGCCACCGCCTGGCGACAGCACTCGGCGGGCGAGACCGTCGAACTGCTCCCGGTCGGTACGTCGTTCAGGCGGTGGACCCAGCTCCTGGGCCGTACGCCGTTCGACGCGGACCGTACGCACTACGCCACCACGCTGCCCGCCGCCGACGAGCCGATCGGCAGGCGAACCCTCACCGCGGCCGACACCGTGGCCCGCGAGCGGACCCGTACCGTCTCCGTCGACCCCACGGCCACGGCCGCCCTGCTCGGCGACATCCCCGCCAAGTTCCACGCGGGCGTCAACGACGTCCTGCTGACCGCCCTCGCCGTCGCCCTCGCTCGTTGGCGGCGGGGCCGGGGGCAGGACCAGACGTTCGCCCACATCGAGCTGGAAGGCCACGGCCGCGAAGGCCGTTTCGTCGCGCCCGCGGTCGGATTCGAGCCCGAACTCTCGCGCACCGTCGGCTGGTTCACCACCCTCTTCCCGGTCACCGTGGACCCCGGCACAGCGAGCGACCTCACCACCCCGGCCTACCTGGCCGCGGCCCTCAAGGCGGTGAAGGAAGACCTCGCCCGCGTACCGGCGGGTGGCCTCTCCTACGGGGCCCTGCGCTATCTGAACGCCGACGGGCCGACCGGCGCCCCCGCACCCCAGGTGCTCTTCAACTACCTGGGCCGCTTCGACGCGGGAGGCGCCGGCGACTGGCAGCTCGCGGGAACCACCGGGCAGCTGGGCGAGAAGCGCGACCCCCGTATGCGGCTGCCGCGCGCCCTGGAGTTCAACGCGATCGCCGAACCCGACGCGAACGGCGCGTACGAACTGGTCACCACCATCTCCTGGCCCGAAGGCGTGTTCACCGAGGACGACATCACCGCCATCGGCGACCACTTTTGCTCCGCCCTCACCGCGCTCGCCGCGCTCGAAGACGGCGGCCACACACCCAGCGACTTCCCGCTGGTGCCGCTGACCCAGGCCGACGTCGACGCCCTGGACGGCCCGGCACTGCACGACATCCTGCCGCTGACCCCGCTGCAGGAGGGCCTCTACTTCCACTCCGTCTTCGACGACGACGCCACGGGCAGCTATGTCGAGCAGCAGGTGATGACGCTGGACGGCGAGGTGGACGCCGACCGGCTGGCGGCGGCGGCCACCCGGCTGCTCACCCTCCACCCCAACCTGGCCGCTCGCTTCACGGCCCTCGCGGACGGACGGGTCGTCTCCGTCGTCGAACGCGGCAGGCGCGCCCCCTTCACCGTCCTGGACGGCCCCGCCCGCACCGACGAGGAGATCCGCGACCTCGCCGAGCAGGACCGCAGGGCCGGGTTCGACCTCGCCACCGGGCCCCTGATGCGCTACACGCTCGTCCGCTCCGAGGCGGGCCATTGGGTTCTCGTCCAGACCGTGCACCACATCATCGCGGACGGTTGGTCGGTGCCGCCGATGCTCCGCACCCTGCTGACCGAGTACCACGCACCGGGATCGGTGTACGCACGCGGCGGCTACCGCGACTACGTGGACTGGCTCGCCGCCCGCGACCAGGACGAGAGCGACCGGGTCTGGCGCGAGGAGCTCGCCGGACTGCCCGGCCCCTCCCTGGTCGCCGAGGGCCACACCCCCTCCGACCGGTTCGCCGACGTCACGGCGGAGCCCGACGAGGACATCGACGTGGCCGCGCGCTCCGCCGGAGTCTCCCTGAGCGTGGCCGTGCACAGCGCCTGGGCGGCGACCCTGGGCGGGCTGCTGCACAGAAGGGACGTCGTCTTCGGCTCCACCGTCTCCGGACGCGACGCCGACGTCCCCGGTATCCGTGACCTGGTGGGCCTCTTCATCAACACCATCCCCGTGCGCGCCCGTTGGTCCGCCACCGACACGGCGTACGACCTGCTGGACTCGGTGAAGCGCCACCAGGGTGCGGTCCTGCCGCACCAGCACGTCTCCCTGGCCCGGATCGGCCGGCGGAGCGGCACGGGCACCCTCTTCGACACACTGGTCGTCTTCGACGTCGCCACCGACGTGGCCGCCCTGCGCGGACCCGACGACACCCTCGTCATCACCGACATCGTCAACGAGGGCGCACCGCACTACCCGTTGACGCTCGTCGTCGAGCGTGCACAGAACGGCCGGGTGCGCTTCAACCTCATCTACGACGGCGAACTCCTGCGCCCCGCAACCGCCGAGGCGATCCTCGGCACGTTCACCCGGACCCTCACCGGACTGCTCGGCCGCCCGGACACACCGGTCGACTCCCTGCTTCCCACGCCGGGCAGGGCCCCGGTGCAGGAGGCGGCCCCGGCCACCCTGGGCGAGCTGTTCGACGCCGCCGCGCACCGCGACCCGGCGGCCACCGCCGTCACCCAGTGCGCGCTGGACGGCACCACCCGCTCCCTCGCCTACGGTGAACTGGCAGCGCAGAAAGATGCGTTGGCCTCCACCCTGCGTGCGGCCGGGGTCCGCCCCGGGCAGCGGGTCGCCGTCGCCGTCCCGCGCTCCCTGGAACAGGTCGTCGCCCTGGTCGCCGTGGTCACCGCCGGAGGCGCGTACGTACCGCTGGACCTGGCCTACCCGGACGAGCGGCTGGAGTACATCCTCGCCGACGCCGCCCCGCAGGTCGTCCTCGTGGCCCGGGAACAGCAGGGCCGCTTCACCGAACTGCTGGAGAGGGCCGGGGTGGCGGCCCGCGTGCTCGTCCAGGGCGAGGACCTTCCGCAGCCCGCCGGACCCGCCGGACCCGCCGCGCCCGACGTGCGCCCGGGAGACCCGGCGTACGTCATCTACACCTCGGGCTCGACCGGCCGGCCCAAGGGCGTCGTCGTGCCGCACTCCGCCGTGACGACGCTCCTCGCCGACACCCGGGCGGACATGGACTTCGGCCCCGACGACGTCTGGGTCCAATTCCACTCCTTCTCCTTCGACTTCGCCGTCTGGGAACTGTGGGGCGCACTCGTCCACGGAGGCGAACTGCTCGTACCGGAGTACGGGCTGACCCGTTCACCGGTCGACTTCCACCGGCTGGTCCGCGAACGCGGCGTGACCGTGCTCAACCAGACCCCGTCCGCCTTCCACCAGTTCATCGAGGCCGACCTGCACGCCGAGGAGCCCGTCACGGCGCTGCGCCGCATCGTCCTCGGCGGCGAGGCACTCGACCTCGGGCGGCTGCGCGGCTGGGTCGAGCGGCACGGCACCCGTACGCCCGAGCTGGTGAACATGTACGGCATCACCGAGACCACCGTCCATGTCACCCAGCGGGTGCTCACCGACGAGGACTTCACGCGTGTCGACGACGCCAGCCCGATCGGCGGTCCGATCCCGGGCCTGACCGTCCATGTGCTCGACGACCGGCTGCGGCCGGTGCCACCGGGCCGGGTGGGCGCGATCTACGTCGCGGGCGACCAGGTGTCCCTCGGCTATCTGGGACGCCCCGGGCTCACCGCCGGGCGCTTCGTGGCGAACCCGTTCGCCGCCGACGGCTCCCGGATGTACCACACGGGCGACCTCGCCCGCCGGACCCTCGACGGCGAGCTGGAGTTCGCGGGCCGGGCGGACGACCAGGTGCAGCTCAAGGGCTTCCGTGTCGAGCTGGGCGAAGTGGAAAGTGCCGTACGCGAGTTGGCGGGCATAGTCGATGTGGCGGTGACCGTGGCGGACAGCGGCGACCACCTCGTCGCCCATGTCGTCGGGGAGCCTCCCGCCGACCTCACCGCCCTGCTCGCCGCCAAGCTCCCCGCGCACATGGTGCCGGGCCGGGCCCTGCCGATCGACGCGCTGCCGCTGACGGTCAACGGGAAGCTGGACCGCCAGGCGCTGACCGAGCGGGCCGCACAGCAGGACGTTGCCCTGCACGCGACCTCGCCGCGCCCGGACGACTCCGCGCTCACCGCTCTGACCGGCATCTTCGCCGAGACCCTGCCCGGCGGCACCGTCGACGCCGACACCGACTTCTTCGGCGCCGGGGGCGACAGCATCGTCGCCATCGCCGTGATCAATCGCGCCCGGGCACTCGGACTGCCGATCGCACCCCGGGACGTGTTCCTGTTCAAGACGCCGCGCGCCCTCGCGGACCACCTGGCGACGCGCACCCCGGCCCCCGAGCCGACGACACCTTCCCGCCACGAGGACGGCCCCCTGCCCCTCACTCCGATCATCCTGCGCCAACGCGAACTCGGGGCCTCGCTCGCCCGGTTCGCCCAGGCCAGGGCCCTCACCGTCGCCGCGGACACCGGCCTCGCGGACATCCGGCGAGCGGCCGACGCCGTCGTGGCCGCACACCCGGCCCTGCGTCTGCGGCTGCACATCGAGCACGGCGTCTGGTCCCTGCGCACCGAACCCGCCCGCGAGGCCACCGTCGTCACCGAGCACACCACCGACGCGACCGCCGCCGCCAACGAGGCGGCCGGGCGGCTCGACCCCGTCAGCGGCGACGTCATCGGGTTCTCCTGGCTCGCGGCGAGCCGCACCCTGGTCGTCACCGTCCACCACCTCGCCGTGGACGCGGTGTCCTGGCTCGTCCTCCTCGACGACCTGACCACCGCCCTGAGCAGCGGGGCCGCCCTGCCACCGCCGACCACCTCCTACGCCGCGTACGCGGAGGCGCTGGCCCTGCGGTCCGCCGAGGCGGCCGACGGCCTGGGCCACTGGCTCACCACCCTCGACGCTCCGGCGCTGACGCCCACGATCCGCGACCTCCGGGAGACCACCGTCGTCCTGCCGTCCGGCACGAGCGACCGGGTGACCCGCAACGCACCCGGAGCGCTCGGCCTCGGACTCACCGAGCTGCTCTGCGGAGCCCTGCGCACCGCGCTGAGCCGGATCCAGACCGACCCCACCGACCTCGCCGTCGACCTGGAGCGGCACGGCCGCGTCCCGGCCCGGGACGACCACGACTACTCCCGTACCGTCGGCTGGTTCACCTCCATCGCCCCCGTACGCCTGACCGCCCACACCGACCCCGTCGCCGCGGCCCGCGAGATCGCCGAACGCCAGCCTGACGAGGACGGGCACATTGCCTACGGCCGGCTCCGCTACCTCAACGCGCAGACGGCCCCGCTGCTGACCGCCCGGCCGCAGATCCTTTTCAACTACCTCGGCCGGGGCAGCGAATCGGAGGCCCTGCGGATCACCGGCGCCGACCAGGGCGACAGCCCGTACGCCGTCGAGGTCAACGCCTGGACCGACGAGACCACCGGCTCCCTCCACGCGGCCTTCACCCTCGCCGACGCGATCCCCGACGCGATCACCGACCACTGGCTGACCGCCCTGGAGCAGATCGCGGACGCGTCCGCGACGGCCGAACGCACCGCACCCGTCACCCCGCTTCAGCGCGGCCTGTTCTTCCAGGCCCAGCTGGCGGGCACGGGGGAGGCGGGCACGGCCGGGCGCTACGTCGCGCAGAGCTGGTTCGCCTTCGACCGGCGCCTGGACACCGAGGCGATGGCCGAAGCGATGGCGTACGTCATCGGCCGCCACCCCGTCGTCGGCGCGGGCTTCACCACCGACGCGGACGGAAACCCGGTCCAGCTCCTCACAGCGGGCCGCCGGGTCCCCGTCCGCACCATCGACCTGGCCACCGACGCCGAGGTCGAGGCGCTGCGCACCCGGGACCGCGAGCAGGGCTTCGACCCGGGGGAGCCGCCGCTCGTCCGGATGACCGTGGTCCGGCTGCCCGACGGCCGCGACGGACTGCTGCTCAGCTACCACCTGCTGCTCTGGGACGGCTGGTCCCGCGAGATCCTGCTGCGCGACCTGTTCGACGCGTACGAGGCCGTCGTCGCCGGCGAACCGTGGGACTCGACGCCCGCCGTGCCCGGCTTCGAGGAGTACGCCCGGGAGCTCGCCGCCAAGGACCCGGCCGTGGCGGAACGCTTCTGGGCGGAGCACCTGGCAGGTCTGCCGGGGCCGACGCTGCTCGCCGGACCGGCCCCGGCCCTGTCCGAGGAGCTGCCGCAGCCGCTCGTGCACACCCTCTCCACCGAGCTGTCGGAGCTGCTGCGCGAAGCCGCCCGGGCCCGGGGCGTCACGCTCAACTCGGTGCTGACCGGAGCCTTCGGCCTCCTCCTCGGAGCCCGTACCGGCCGGAGCGACGCCGTGTTCGGCGTCACCGTCTCGGGACGCGAGGGCGAAGGGCACGGCGACATCGTCGGCGTCCTGCTCAACACCGTCCCCCTGTGGACGCGGGCCAGGCCCGACGACTCGGTCGACGCCTACCTGTCCTCCGTCCAGGCGGCGCGCGTGGCGGCGATGGAACACGAACACCTGGGCCTCGGCGAGATCCAGCGGGCCGCCGGACACGACACCCTGTTCGACAACCTCTTCGTGCTCCAGAACTTCCTGGACCTGGACGCGTTCGCCGAGATGAACGCGCGCCACGGCATCACCGAGGTCCAGGCCGACGACTCCACGCACTACCCCTACACCTGGGTCGTCACGCCCGGCGACCGGCTCACGGTCAGGCTGGAGCACCGCCACGGCGATCCCGCCGGCGCCCGCCGCCTCCTCGACGACTACCTGCGCGTCCTGGAGGACCTGGCCCAGGCCACCGGCCCGATGGGCGCGCTGCCCGGACTCGGCCCGGACCCCGCACCCGTCGCGCGCACCGAGATCGGCACCGACACCGTCGTCGACCGCTTCGACCTCGCAGCCGACCGCGACCCGGACCGGATCGCCCTCGTCGCCGACGGCGCGACCCTGACCTTCGGTGAACTCCAGGAGCGCAGCCGGGCCGTGGCGGGTGTCCTCGCCGCACGCGGCATCGGGCCCGGTACGACGGTGGGCCTGGCGATCCCGCGCTCCCTCGACTGGATCGCCGCCCTGTTCGCGGTGTTGCGTGTCGGGGCCGCGTACGTACCCCTGGAGCTGGACCATCCCGACGAGCGGATCGCGGCGATCGTCGAGGACGCCCGGCCCGGGGTGATCCTCACCGTGAGCGCGGTGTCGCCCCGGCTGACCGGCGAACTCATCGAACTGGACCGTCCGTTGCCGGAGGCCTCGCCGTACAGGACGTTCACGCCGGACGACCCGGACCGGCTGCGCCACCCCGCTTACACCATCTACACCTCCGGATCGACCGGGAAGCCCAAGGGTGTGGTGACCGAATACGCCGGTCTCACCAACATGCTGATCAACCATCAGCGACGGATCTTCGAACCGGTCCTTGGCGAGCACGGCCACCGGACCTTCCGCATCGCACACACCGTGTCCTTCGCCTTCGACATGTCGTGGGAGGAGCTGCTGTGGCTCGCCGACGGCCACGAAGTCCACATCTGTGACGAGGAGTTGCGCCGAGACGCACCCCGGCTCGTCGACTACTGCCTGCGGCACGGCATCGACGTCATCAACGTGACACCCACCTACGCCCAGCAGTTGGTGGCCGAAGGGCTGCTGGAGGACCCGGACCGGCGTCCCGCGCTCGTTCTGCTGGGCGGCGAGGCCGTCACCCCGACGCTGTGGCAGCGCCTCGCCGAGACCGAGGGGACCGTCGGATACAACCTGTACGGGCCCACCGAGTACACCATCAACACCCTCGGCGTCGGCACCTTCGAGTGCCAGGACCCGGTCGTCGGCGTCGCCATCGACAACACCGAGGTGTACGTCCTCGACCCCTGGCTGCGACCGCTGCCCGACGGCGTCCCCGGCGAGCTGTACGTGTCCGGCATCGGCATCGCCCGCGGCTACCTGGGCCGCAGCGCCCAGACGGCGCACCGCTTCGTCGCCTGCCCCTTCGGCGCGCCCGGGGAGCGCATGTACCGCACCGGGGACCTGGTGATCCGCCGGCCCGACGGGAACATCGCCTACCTCGGCCGCACCGACCAGCAGGTCAAGATCCGCGGGCACCGGGTCGAACTCGGCGAGGTGGAGGCCGTGTTCGCCGCACACCCGGCGGTGCGCTTCGTCGCCGCCGTCGCCCAGCCCGACCCGGGGGTCGACGGGGCGTACCGGCTGGCCGCCTATCTCGTCCTCGCGGGCCCCGCCGACCTCGCGCAGGTCGCGCACGAGGTGGGCGCCGGGCTGCCGGACTTCCTGCGCCCGACGCACTACGCCCAGGTCGACAGCATCCCCCTCACCGTGAACGGGAAGGCCGACACCAAGGCGCTCCCCGAGGCCCGGCCCCTCGGCGCCCTCACCACGGCGGGGGAGCGCGGCCCGGAGACCGAGACGGAGAGCGTCGTCTGCGAGTTCTACGCCGAGGCGCTCGACCTCGACGACGACGAGGTCAGCGCGGTCAGCGACTTCGTGTCGCTCGGCGGGCACTCCATGCTGGCGGTGCGGCTGATCGGGCTGCTCCGCCGCGAGTACGGTCCTGTCATCACCATCCGAGATCTGTTCACCCTGCGAACCCCCGAAGCGATCGCCCGCCACCTCGATGAGAACTCCTGACCCTGATGAAGACTCCTGACACCGAGCGGTCCCGCCCCGGGGCCGCCATCCTGCGGACGGCGCTGCGCCGCAACATCGGCGCCATGATCGCGGGCACCGTCCTGATGGGCCTGTACCAGGCGGCGGAGACCGCGTTCCCCATCGCGCTCGGACTCATCGTCGAGCACACGATGCGGGACCGCAGCCTCGGCTCCCTCGGCGTCTCGATCGGCTCACTCGCCGTGATCATCACGACGGTGTCCCTGTCGTGGCGGTTCGGCATGCGCGTGCTGCAGAAGGCCAACACGACCGAGGCGCACCGCTGGCGGGTGCAGGTGGCCGCCTGCGGGCTCCAGCCGGTGGCCAGGGATGTGGACCTCAAGTCCGGCGAGATCCTGACCATCGCCACTGAGGACGCCGACCAGACCGCCGACATCATCGAGGTGGTGCCACTGCTGATCAGCTCCCTGGTCGCCATCGTGGTCGCGGCGGTCGCGCTGAGCCTCGCCGACCTCCGGCTCGGCCTGCTGGTGATGGTGGGCACCGTCGCGATCCTGTCGGTCCTCGCCGTGATGTCCAAGCGGATCGGGGCCAGTACGCAGGAACAGCAGGCCCGGGTGGCCCGGGCGGGCGCCAAGGTCGCCGACCTGATCATCGGGCTGCGCCCGCTGCACGGCTTCGGCGGCAACCACGCCGCGTTCGGGGCCTACCGCGAGGTCAGCACGGACGCGAAGCGGCAGGCGATCACCGTCGCCCGGGTGAACGGCACCTACGCGGGCACCGCGCTCGCCCTCAACGCGGCCCTCGCCACGGCCGTCTCGCTGACCGCCGGCTGGCTGGCGTTCGAGGGCCGGATCACCATCGGCGAACTCGTCATGGCCGTGGGGCTCGCGCAGTTCATCATGGAACCGCTCAAGATGTTCTCCGAGATGCCCAAGTACGTGATGATGGCCCGCGCCTCGGCCGAGCGCATGGCCCTCGTCCTGAACGCGCCCCCGGTGACGACACCGGGCTCCGAGCGCCCGGAGCCCGGCGGGGCCCTGGAGGTCGACGGCGTTCACCACGGAACGCTCCGGGGGGTCAGGTTCGCCGTCGCGGCCGGTGAGTTCGTGGCGATCGCCGCCTACCAGCCGCGCGCGGCGGCCGACCTCGCCGCTGTCCTCGCGGTGAACGTCGCCCCCCGGGCGTACGGGGGAGCCGTCCGGGTCGGCGGCCGGGAGATCGGCGGCCTGTCGGTCGAGGCGGTCCGCGAACACCTGCTGGTGAACCCGTACGACGGGGAGATCTTCGCCGGCACGCTCCGGACGAACATCGACCCGTCGGGCAGCGGGCGGGAGATCGCGGAGGCCGTGGAGGCGTCCATGCTCACCGACGTCGTCGCCCTCCACCGTGAGGGGCTCGACCACGTCGTACGCGACCGGGGGGCGAACCTCTCGGGCGGTCAGCGCCAACGGCTCTCCCTGGCCCGCGCGTTGGCCGCCGACACCGACGTGCTCGTCCTGCATGATCCCACGACGGCCGTGGACGCCGTCACCGAGCAGCTCATCGCGCGCAACGTCGCGAAGCTGCGCCGGGGCCGCACCACGCTCGTGCTGACCAGCAGCCCGGCGCTCCTGGACGCAGCGGACCGGGTGCTCGTCCTGGACGGGGGCGTCATCACGGCCGAGGACACCCACCGCAACCTCCTCGCCGGGGACGAGGCGTACTGCCTGGCCGTGGCCCGGTGAGCCACCGGTAGGGGCGGGGCCCAGGCCACCGCCCGCCCCTGCCCGTGGCTCAGCCCAGGGCCCAGGCGACATCCCTGAGCAGGGCGTGCCGCCAGCCCGCCCGGTCGTGGTCAGAGGCGGACCGCGAGACCCGCACGGTCGCACCGGCCCGCTCGGTGAGCGTCTCGGTCAGCTCGCAGTGGGGCAGCATCCGCGTCTCGTGCTCCCCGACGTCGAACGCGCACCGCAGCCGCGACAGGTCTGCCCCCCGGCGCAGCCGTTCGGCGAGAGCGCCGCCGACCGCCCCGCCCAGCGGATCCGGCAGGTCCACGGCTCCGGGCGCCCACCAGAAGGACCCCGACTGGCAGGCGACCCGCGAGACCAGACCGGGGAACTCCAGCGCCGCGTACAGCGCGCTCAGCCCACCCAGGCTCTGCCCGGCCACCACCAGCCGGTCCAGGTCGGCCGGCACACCGCAGTCGCCCACCAACGGCAGCAACTCGTCCCGGACCGCCTCCCACAGCTCCGGGCGGCAGACGAACTCGGCCTCCCGGTCCCTGGCCGGCAGGAACACCAGGGTGACCGGGGGCAGGTCGCCCGCGTCGAAGGCCGCGTCGAAGGCGGTCGCGGCCGGGTGCAGATACAGCCAGTCGTCCCCGTCGAGCAGCAGCACCACCGGACCGCCGCCGCCCACCGGGTGGACCCGCACGGTACGCCGCCCGCCGAGCCGGTCGCTGCTCCAGCGGATCCGGGTACGGGGGAGGGGCGGCACATCGTCCGGGCCGAGGGCGGGCCAGTGCGGCTGGGGCGGGGCGTCCGGCGTCCCGGCGACGGAACGGTCGGCCCCCGCGCCGACCGGGTTGAACGGATCGGCATGGGCCTCGCCCGACACGAGGACGCGGTAGGTCACCCGCAGCCGCGCGGGCATGGACACCTCCGCGTACCAGCAGTCGGTGTCCTCCCAGCGCCGCAGCGGCACGGGCGGCGACCAGCTCTCGAAGTCGAGCACGGCGTCGGGGCCGCGCCACAGGAAGAGGGTCCGCCAGCCGTCCTCGGCGGGCACCGGGGCGGGCGTGCGCGCCGCCGCCCAGAACGCGTCGGTGCCGGGGCGGCCCGGCAGACCGAAGGCGGCGAAGGGGCTCTCGGCGTCCACCGGAGGCATGAACGTCTCCTTGTGAGAAGGGAAGAGCGAAGGGACAGGCCGAGGTGGGCTCCGCCTGTTGTAAGGCGAGCCTAACTCTAGGGCCCTGGACGGCCGTTGGGGATGCGATGCGGAACGGCGATCGGGCTCAGTGCGCGGCGAGCCGCTCCATCAGGGCCGCGCTGTGCGCGAGCTGCCGCTGCTCCTCCGCGCTGAGTTCGACATCGATGGCCCGGGCCAGCCAGTCGGCCCGCCGGTCGCGCTCCGCCTTCAGCGCCGCTCGGCCGACCTCGGAGAGATCGACGAGAGACTTGCGGCCGTCCGTCGGGTGGGCCCGGCGGACGACGAGGCCCTGCTCCATCAGGAGGCCGACCGCCCGGGCCATCGACTGGGGGCGTACGCGCTGGTCCGCGGCGAGGTCGCTGGTGGTCATGGCCCCGTCCCGGTCGAGGACGCCCAGCACGGCCACCTGGCCGTGCGGAATCCGGTCCTCATGCTTCACGCGCCGCGCGAGTTTGCCCATGGCGGTGCGCAGATCGGCGGCGACGGTGGCGGGTTCCGGGGTGGGCATAGGGCACTTTAACCCGCGGTTGCGGGCGCGTCCGCCCAGGTGGTCGGCGTACGAGGTGCGCGGGGGATCGGCCACGCAACTGTGCAGCGCAACTGCACAGCCAAGCTAAACAGCTGATCTGAACAGCATTGCTGTAGAGTTTTGGCGTCGCGGCTCGCGCCGACGCTGTCGCACCAGTGTCGCGACACGCACCTAGGGAAGGACCTCGCATGTCCCGCACGACAGCTGAGCCCACCGCCATCCGGTCCGTCACCGCCCGCCGCATCATCGACAGCCGGGGCAACCCGACCGTCGAGGTCGACGTCCGCCTCGCCGACGGATCCCTCGGGCGGGCCGCCGTCCCGTCCGGCGCCTCCACCGGTGCGCGGGAGGCCGTGGAACTGCGTGACGGGGACGCCGGGCAGTGGCACGGCAAGGGTGTCGACCGTGCGGTCGGCCACGTCAACGGGGAGATCGCGGCCGCGGTCGTGGGCCGCGACGCGGACGACCAGGCGGGCCTGGACGCCGCGCTCGTCGCGCTCGACGGCACCCCCGGCAAGTCCCGGCTCGGGGCGAACGCCGTCCTCGGGGTCTCGCTCGCCGCCGCGAAGGCCGCGGCGGCGGCCCACCGCCAGCCGCTCTACCGCTACCTCGGTGGCGCCGACGCCCGCCTGCTCCCGCTCCCGATGATGAACATCATCAACGGCGGTGCCCACGCCGACAATCCGCTGGACTTCCAGGAGTTCATGATCGCGCCCGTGGGTGCGAAGACCTTCGCGGAAGCCGTCCGCATGGGCTCCGAGATCTTCCACACCTTGCGCCGCGACCTGCTCGCCGCCGGTCACGCCACGGGCGTCGGCGACGAGGGCGGGTTCGCCCCCGCGCTGCGCACCGCCGAGGAGGCCCTCGACTTCGTGCTGAGCGCCGTCGAACGCACCGGATACCGTCCCGGCGAGGACATCGGCCTCATCATGGACCCGGCGTCGTCGGAGTTCTTCCGCGACGGCCGTTACGTCTACACGGGCGAGGGGGTCCGCCGCACGCCCTCCGAACAGGCGGACTACCTGGCCAAGCTGATCGACGCGTACCCGATCGTCGCCATCGAGGACCCGATGGCCGAGGACGACCTGGACGGCTGGCGCGAGCTGACCGCCCGCGTCGGCCACCGCTGCCAGCTCACCGGCGACGACGTCTTCTGCACCGACGAGGCACAGGTGCGAGAGGGCGTCCGTACCGGCGTCGGCAACTCGGTCCTGGTCAAGGTCAACCAGATCGGCACCCTGACCGAAGCCCTCGCCACGGTCGCCACCGCCCGGCGTGCGGGCTGGAGCGCCGTGATGTCCCACCGCTCGGGCGAGACGGAGGACACCACGATCGCGGACCTGGCGGTGGCGACGGGCTGCGGCCAGATCAAGACCGGCTCGCTGTCCCGCTCCGACCGCACGGCCAAGTACAACCAGCTGATCCGGATCGAGGAGGAGCTCGGCGAGTCGGCGCAGTACGCCGGCGGGGCGCTGCTGTCCCGCTCCTGACGGGACCTCGGGCCGGGCCGGGCGTGCCTCCGGGTGCCGCCCGGCCCCGACAGCGCCGAACGGGCGGCCTCCGGCGGACGGTTACGTCCGCCGGAGGCCGCCCTCCGTTCGCGGCGGGCCGGTCCGGGCCGCCGGACACCGGACCTGCTCACCGCTCCCGGGTCACCGGGTCCGGGCCGAAGAGGCCCGGATCTAGGGGAAGTTGGTGACGGTCGAAGGGATCGTCGACGTTCCCGACGTCGGCGAGCCGATGTTGTTGATGACGTGTTGGTACTGGCCGTTACCACCGAGCGAGACGACCAGCAGATTGTGGAACTTCACGCCTGGTTTCACCGGTGCCTTGAAGCCGTGTTCCTGGATGATCGTCGGGTCGACGTTGTAGTAGCAGTAGCTGCCCATGCCCCAGCCCTCGTGCTGGTCGACCGAGTCGTCGACCCGGTAGGCCGCGTAGCCCTTCGTGTCGCCGTTCTGGATCGCCTCCTGGTTGGGTGCGTCGTAGGCCTTCTCGTTCTGGAAGAAGATCGTGCGGCCGCGCTCGCCGTACCACTCCACGTCGTACTTGTTGAAGTGCTCCACGAACAGCCCGGTCGCCAGGACGTCGTCGCCGTTCACGCGGACCCCGTAGTCGGCCCGGTTGGTCTCCCAGCCCCAGCCCTCACCGTGGTCCGCCCGCCACACCCAGGTGTGGTCGATGATCGTGTCGTCGCTGTTGACGACGATGCTCGTGGTCGCCTTGCCGGGGCCCGCGCCGCCGATCCGGACGAACACGTCCTGGAGAGAGGTGGGGTTCGCCGAGTGGTCCGCCGAGGCGTTCTCCGGGCCGACCTCGATCAGCGTCCCGGAGTTCACCGGACCCGCGTCGACCAGCAGGCCCGCGAGCTTCACCCCGTCCACGTCACCGACCTTGATCGCGGTCACCCCGTTGTCCGGGATGATCGTGGCCAGGCCGAGGCCGAGGGCCACGGTGTCCGCGCGATTGATGTTGATCGTCTCGTCGATGTGGTAGACGCCGGGCGTGAAGAGCAGGTGCAGCCCCTGCTCCACGGCCGCGTTGATCGTGGCGGCGTCCGCCCCCTCCTTCACGACGTAGAACCGGTCCAGCGGGATCGACTCACCGGCCGGAGTGCCGTCGGCCCACGAGACGCCGCGCGCGTTCTCGCGCTTCTCCGGGACGAAGACCTTGTAGTCGTCGCCGTCGAGGTGGAGGAAGGGCTTCTCGCGCGAGATGGGCGTGGTGTCCAGCGTGGTGTACGGCGGCTCGGGGAAGCTGTTGGCCGGTGCGCCCTCGACGCCCGAGAACGTCATGTTCCAGACGCCGTTGGTCCAGCCGCCGACGGAGCTGTCGCGGGTGTACCACTGCTGCTGGGAGTACGGGCCGACCTCGCCGTCGATCTTGGAGTCGGCGATGTAGCCGCCGCTGGCCCAGCCGTAACCGTCTGGGGCGAGGTTCAGCCCGCCCTTGACGTGCATCCGGCGGAAGGGCGCCGCCTGGGAGACCGCCCAGCGGTTGGTCCCGGAGACGGGGTTGAGCGTCAGGTTCTCCGCCGAGCGCCAGAAGTTCTGCGTGGCGTTGCCGTCGAACCAGCCCGCGTCGACCGTCACATCACCGTTGAACGTGGTGTCGTTCGGGTTGAGGCCGAGACCCGCGATCTGCGTGTAGAAGCCGATCTGCGCGTTGATGTTGTCGTACGTCCCCGGCTTGAACATCAGCGCGTGGCGGTCGAGGCCGAACTGCGCGGACTCCTGCTTCTCGAAGATCTCGTCGACCTTGCCCTGGATGTCGGGTGTCGACGGGTCGAAGACATGGACGTTCGGACCGAGGTCGCCGCCGCCCGGCACGGCCTCGGCCTCCTCGCCGAAGGCGGTCTGGGCCGTGGGCACGGACATCAGCAGCGCCACGGCGAGCGCGGCGAATCCGAGGGCCCGGGTGCGGAGGCGGGTGCGTGGGGCGGTGGGGGGAGTGGGGGGAGCATGCATGAGGTACGTCTCCTGGGTCGTGGTACGTGTGCACGACGAACGGGCGAGAGAGCCTGGGGGAAGCTCCGGGAGAGCGCTCTCTCGTGACGCCGATGTTTCCCCTGTGGGCCTGTACGCGTCAAGAGGTGTGCATCAGGAGCCTCGGAAGATGCGGTTGAATCCAACAACTGGCCCTGAATGTAGTGAAATTGGCGGTCCCCGTGTGGTGGGGAACGGCCGTTGACTTCAGAAGCTGATGTCGGGCCTGGTCGTGATGGTGGACAGGCGGACGCGCCGCGCGCGGGGGACCATGGGGCCATGAGTTCCCCCGCCGGTCCGGAACGCCCGCCCCGCGAAGCCGATCAGATCAAGGTCTGGTTCCGGGTGGCCCCGCGCGAGGACGGGCCGCCGCCGTACGAGACGGAGGGGCTGTGGGCCACGCGGCTCGGCCCGGACACCGCGCGGGTGGACAACGTGCCCTTCCTCCGGGACGGGGTCGCCGAGGGCGAGACCGTACGGTTCCGGACGGACGGCGACGGCGTGCACTGGGCTGTCGGGCGGGTGGCGGACTCGGGCAACTGCACGGTCCGGGTGCTGCCCGTGCCGGACGGTCCGCTCGGGCACGACGTACGGGCCGTGCACGAGCGGCTCGCCGGATTCGGGCTCACGGGCGAGGTCTTCAGCGCCGATTTCCCGCTGGTCGCCCTGACCGTGCCCGGCGGCGCGGACCTGCGCGGGGTGAAGGCGCTGCTCACCCGGGGCCGGGACGAGGGCTGGTGGCACTTCGAGGTCTCGTGCGTCACGGATGCCTGGCGGTCGGCGTAGGGCGCGGGTGGTTGCGTTTCTGGCTCGCCGACGGCGTGGAGCGTCGGTGGGTTACGCCTCCGGCTCGCCGATCGTCCGGATCACCCGGGCCGGGTTGCCGACCGCCACCACGTTCGCGGGCAGGTCCTTCGTGACGACCGCCCCCGCGCCGACCACCGTGTTCTCCCCGATGGTCACGCCGGGGCAGACGATCACCCCGCCGCCGAGCCACACGTTGTCGCCGATGGTGATCGGCTCGGCGGCCTCCCACTTGGCGCGGCGCTGCTCGGGGTCGATGGGGTGGGTCGGGGTGAGGAGCTGGACGTTCGGGCCCATCTGGACGTCCGCGCCGATGGTGATGCGGCCGACGTCCAGGAGGACCGCGCCGAAGTTGATGAACGTACGCGGGCCGATGGTGGTCTGGTAGCCGTAGTCGACCCGCAGCGGCGGCCGTACCTCCACGCCCTCGCCCACCGCGCCGAGCAGTTCGGCCAGGACGGCGCGCCGGGCCTCGGGGTCGGCGGCCGATGTGGCGTTGTAGCGCTCGCTCAGCACGGCCGCGTGCAGGGCCTCCGCCGCCAGTTCGGGGTCGTCGGCGAGATACGGCTCGCCGGAGAGCATGGCTTGCTTCTGGCTGGGCCTGGCGTTGTCGCTCATGAGGTCTCTTCCGGTGCGGGGTGTGCGGTGCGGGGTGTACGGGAAGCTCGCGGTGATCCGTTCGCTCCGAGCAGTCTGCCCCCGTCGGCGTCGACCGGGGTACGCAGCCCTGGGGCCGGCGTCAGTGTCACCGCCACCGAGAGGCCCGCGACCGCCGCCATGCCCGTCGCGGGGGAGGTCAGCTGGGCGATGCCGCCCGCCACGGCCGCACCCACCCCCTGCATCGCGAGCATCCCCGAGGAGCTGAGCCCGAGCGCCTGGCCGCTCAGCTCCTGCGGGGTGAGGGCCAGCAGCCGTTCCTGGAGCAGCAGGCTCGCGGCGAAGCCCACACTTGCGAGGGTGACCAGCACCAGTGCGAGGGGCAGTCCCGGGCGCAGGGCGAAGAGCAGGTAGGGCGCGGCCAGCAGCAGCCTCAGCGGAGCCCCGAGCCGGGCCCGCCACCGGGTCGTGACGAACCGGCCGACCAGCGTGTCCCCGGCCAGCATCCCGAGGGCCCCGCAGGCGAAGAGGAGCCCGGCGTGCCCGGGTGCGTACGCCACGTACAGGGACTCACAGCCCACGACGAGCCCATTGGGCACCCACAGCGCCAGGAACACGTACCGGCGCGGCGCGGACGACCAGAGCAGCGCGTTCGTCCGCCAGGTCTCCCGGACCGAGGGGCGGCCGGTGACCCTGGGCGGCCGGGCGGTCAGCCCGAAGCGGGCCACGGCCGCCGCGACGACGTACAGGGACGCCCCGACCAGCAGCGTCCCGCGCGCCGAGAACACCGTCACCAGCGCCCCGCCCACCGCGAATCCGCAGATCTGCATCGCGCCGCCGGTCATGTTCAGCACCGAGCGGCCGAGCAGGAACCCCTCGCGCGGCACGATCTCGTTGAGCAGCCCGTACCGCACGCCCCCTCCCGGTGACGCGGCCACCCCCGTCACCAGCAGAACCGCGAACGCGGCCCACAGCGGCAGCCCGGGGGCGGCCTGGACGCAGGCGGCCCCCGCCGACAACAGGGCGAGAGCGGTCAGCGCGGCGCGCGGCGGCAGCCGGTCCGCCGCCGACAGCAGGGTGAGCGCCCCGGCCACCTGGGCCAGCGACGGGCCGAACATCGCCAGCGCCGACAGCAGGGGCGAACCCGTCCGGGCGTACACGAGGGTGCCGAGGGCCAGGCCGGTCGCGGTCTGGGCGGCCGTCTGCACGGAGGCGGCCGCGAAGAAGGGGGTGAACTCCGGGGTCCGGAACAGTTCGCGGTAGGTGCGCATGGACGGAGTCTCCGGACGCCGCCACCGGGGCCGTTACTGTTTCGCGCGGACGCGAAAGGCTGGGGCGCGGCAGCCCGGAGCCGAAAGGGTGGACAGCGCGAACAGGGCCGGCAGGGCTGACGGAGAACGGGCGGTGACGGGCATGGGCTGGTGGCAGGTCGGTGCGGACACGCTCGCGAGCAGCCGGTTCGTCGTCTCGCCGCTCGCGGAGGCCGTCGCGAGCCTGCTGCTCCTGGAGCGGGCCACCGCCGCGCACCCGGGGGAGCGCGCCTGGCTGGAGACCCATCTGCCCGCGTACCGGCGGCGGGCGGCCGGCGACCCGGTCTCCGCGCTGCTGATCCGCTCCGCCCTCGCGCCCCGCTGGACCGCCGACTTCCTCACCCCCGCACCGGTCCCCGCCC
>NZ_QWFA01000067.1 GCF_003501885.1 Streptomyces globisporus | reverse complement strand
ACCACCACCATCCCGGCCTTCCCTGCCCCCTCCCGCCCGCCTGATCCCTGAAGCGCACCCTCAATCCCACCAGAGCCGCCACTCACGGAGCCGCATGAGCTCCTCGTGGTACGTGGACCAGTCCAGGTCCGGGTCCTCATGGAAGACGTCCGGGCAGGCGAGGTAGTGCTCCGCGGCGAGAACACGGGCCTGGCAGACGTCCGCCGGCGGTGCGGCAACCGAGAGAAACAGGCTTCCGTGGCCCAAGCCCACGACACGGACACCGAATCGGTGCTCCCAGGAGCGCAGCACTGCCGACAGCTCCTGCGCGGTCATGTGATTCGCCATGCCCCGCCAGTTGAGGGCAGCGGGCACATCAGCGCCCCGCGCGACCTCGACGAGCGCGAGACACCGGGCTCGGCCGTCGCGGGCGATAGCGGTCGCCACTGCCCCCGCGCACCCGTCAGCGTCGGCCACCACCCCGGCAGACGTCGCGAGACCGGGCCACTCCTTGAAAGGCGGCCACGAGTCGTCCGTCCACTCGCTCCGGAAGTACGCGTCGGCATCAGCGTCAGCCCCGTAGCCACCACCCACCGGATCGAAGGAGTCGTCGGGGTATTCGAGCAACAGCGGGTACAGGCCGGTCTCCCGACGACGCGCGTGCAACCGCCTCCACCAGTCGGCCGCGTCCGCGACCGGGCCGTCGCTCATCCACGCCACCGGATGCGGATGACGGCACGGACCTAGCAGCCTGCCAGGTGGCAAGTCGTCCAGCAGCTGTCTGAGAACTTCGCTCAAGGGCTCGGGCATAGCCGGAATCTACTCGGCACCTCAGGACGACACAGCGCCGGAAACGCTCTTCTCGCGGTGGTGCACAGCGCCTGGCCGGCGAGTCCCGCCGGTGGCGGGTCGGCGAGTACGGGTCATTCGCCCGGAGCACCCACAGCCGCGTCGGCGTCCACTGCGTCCCCGGCGTCCACCGCGTCCTCGGCGCCCTCCGCCTCCCAGCGGAGCAAGTCCCCCGGCTGGCACGTGAGTACCTCGCAGAGTGCGGCCAGCGTCGAGAAGCGCACCGCCTTCGCCCGGCCGTTCTTGAGTACCGCCAGGTTGGCGGGGGTGATCCCCACGCGGTCCGCGAGTTCGCCCACGGACATCTTCCGCCGGGCCGGCATCACGTCGATGTCGACGACGATCGGCATCAGATCACCTCGTCCAACTCAGCCTGCATCACCGTCGCTTCGACATCGCGGACGACGGCCTGGGCGAGCAGTGTCCGCAGAACGAGCACAATGAGCGCGACTCCCAGTATGGCCAGGCCCACCCCGCCCGTGATGACGGTGACGCCCGGGTCGTACCACGAGCACGGCGCGGAGCGCCCGCACGGTCAGCTTTCCCATGACCCACCCCTATGCCATCGATCCACGATGAGAATCCATCGAATTTCGATAGATCGACCAACGGTGGGACCTGAGGGCGGGCGACGGTTCCGCACCTTGACCGGAGCCCGCCACCCCCTCCTGCGACATGACGCGATGCGAAGGTTCTGATCTCGCCGAAGCAGATCTCACTCAACCGGGAATCGAACGCCGTACGACTCCACCAGAACCTTGCACCGGTGCCGCCGGAGCCTCCTCAGAACCGATCGACCTTCTCGCCGTCCGGGACCTGGTAGCAGGCAGAAACCACGTTGACGAGCAGCGTGGGCTCATTAGTGTCCCCGCCACTGTTTTTCTCCCAGAATTCGATCTTGACGGCAAACTTCTTCGCGGCGTGATCTGCTGTCAGCTCCAAGGATTTGGCTTTGGAGCTGTTCGGCCCATATCCGACGATCTTCCAGCCGTGCTTCGGAAGATCTTCCTTGAGGCGGGTCATGGCCTTCATGAGCTCAGCATCAGAGGGTCCGGTCAGGCTCCAAGGGTGCCGCATGAGAAACAGCTTCCCCCGCTCCGCACCTTCGCACGTACTCACTCCCGGGCCCGACTTGGACATCGTCCCCTTGACGGCCATGATGTCGAGGATTTGGCTGGAGATCTGCTTCGTTTCAGAATCGACGTCGTCGACGCTTCGCGTTCCTACCGGTTTCGGCGTGCTGGAATCTGCCTGGTCAGTCATGCTGCATCCTGTAAGTACGGTGATCATGGCGGCACTCAGGAGGAGATTGCCGAATATCCTATTCCTCAATTTTCACCTTTCCGTACTGGCCGGTTACGACAGCCGCCTGATTCCTGAGGCTGTCCGTGTCCCGATCCCAGTACTCGCTGTGCCCTTCCGACTCGCCTGTAGTCATCTGGTTCGCTCCGAACAATTCGTCACTGGGAATGATGGCCACGCCTCCGCCGAACCGCCACTGGCTGCCACCGTGACCGAATCGACCCAAGTCGGGGACGGGGTCACCCTCGGCCTCCTCATTCCATACGTGCCCCTTGGGCACATCCATCTGTGATGCCTCGCCCACCTGCACACCTGGACTACCTGCGAAGACCACGTCATCCGCGTTCAGCTCTCCCTGACGAGCCGCGGAGCCGATCAGAGTCGTACCGTACGAGTGACCGATGGCCGTGTGGTGACCACCGGAGTCGGTGCTGTTGGCCACATTGAGGCCGTCCATGAACTGATTGAACTTCGGCGCCCCGTCATCGGCATAGTGCCGGAAAGGCGCATCCTTGACCACGCTCTGAGGAGCGTCGTACCCAAGCCAAGTGATGGTGGAGACTTCTTTCCCTCCAGCCATCGCATCGGACTCTCGCCAGAGGTCGGTCATGCGTCCAATGTCTCCACCGATACCGCCAAGATTCGACGTGGTGCCAGGTACGTAGACGGCCGTGTGAGCGGCGGTATCGGGGTTCCCGTTGGCAACGATCGCCCGGCCGTTCTTCTCTGTGTCGAAACCCAAGAGGTAGGCGGGCGGCAGCCCGTTCTCACCGGTCGCGTCGAACCGTTCCTGGATGCTCTTCATGCCGTCCTGCGACTTGGTGAGCTGCGCGAACCGCTCACCGTACTTCTCGTTCCACTTGGTCCAACTGGAGTTCTGGATGACGGCCGGATAAGTGCCGTTGGGGTTGGGGGAGTACCTGGTGGGCTCGGGAGGAATCTTGGCGAGTTCCAGCTCCACATGTGCCCTGCTCTGCGCCAGCACCATGCGGTTGGCCTCGTCGCGCGACTCGGCGGGCAGCCCGTCCAGCGCGCCGACCGCAGCGGCGTTCAGGGCCAGATGGGCCGCCTGCTCCTCCGGGCTGAGCCCCTTCCACCACGCTGCGTTGTCCTTCGGGGTGCCGTCCTTCGGGGGCTCCGGCAGGGAGTCGAAGTAGCTCTTGCCGGCCTCGCGGACGCCGCCCGTGTCCGACTTCACGTCCGCCCAGTCCCGGTGAGAGACCTCCAAGTCGTCGTCGGCCTTCAGCGCACGCAGTTTCGGGGCCCACTTCGTATCCGCGTCCGTCGCTTCTTCCAGGGCGTCGGCGATCCGGTTGGCGTACTCAAGCGCCTTGCCGTAATGGGGGTTCGGGTGAATGTTGACGGCCTGGCGCTCCAACGCGTCGGACGTCGGGCTGCCCCCCGAGCTTCCGCTGACCGTACCGCCGTCCGCCGTCTTCTCGTCACCGGGCTTCTTGCCCGCCGGGTACGAGACGGAGCCGTTCGCGTTCACCGTGCAGCCGTCAGCCCTGGCGTCCTCCATGGCCGCTTCCAGCTTGCGCTTGGCCACCGCGATATCGAAGGCGAAGCCATTCAGCGCGGTGCTCACCAGACCACACTCGGTCTGGACATAGTGGAAGTTGCTCGACAACTTCTTGAGTTGCTCGTGTGCGGCCCCCGCCGCGTCACCCTTCACCTCACTGCGGAGTCCCAGACCGATCCGATGGTCAATCGCGTCCTTGGCCTCGGAGGCCATGTCGCCGGTGGCGCGGTAGCCGTCCGCGGCCTCTTCGTACTCCGACGGCTTGAAGGCTTTGAGCGTCGCAAGATCCATGACCTGACTCACTTCTCCTTCGACTCGCCGCCAACGGGCTTGGTGTCCTCGTATTTCACCTGGAGCTTCTTCAGGTCCGCCAAGGCTTCCTCGTCCGACTTCGACAGATCGTGACCCGTCTTCTGCAGAAGTCCGCCCAACTCATCACAGCGGTCGCGCACATCGCTGACGTACTTCTTCCAGGAGTCGTAGAGCTCCTTCTGCGCCGCCGCGCTCACGGAACCGGTCGTGTCACCCAGCCCCGCCTGCCCATCGGCCAGCTTCGTCAGCGCCTTGCCGACGCCGCCCTTGAGGCCGGTGACGCCCTCACCGACCCTCACCCATGTCTTCCGGTTCGACTTCAGGTCGCCCGAGGTTCCCCCCTCCGAAGGGGCCTGATTCAGCTGCATGCTCGCCGGCCCATTCGCCGCGACATCAGCCTTGATCTGTTCCCATTCGTCCCATGCCACCGTACGATTCTCCCCGTTTCCCCTGATATCCCCGTTTCCCGTGGTCCCGTTCCGGAGTTCCTCGGGTCGAAACAACATCGTCTCCGGCTTCCGCGGCTCAGATCAAATTCAGGCCTGTCGTCCGTGGCCGGAACCTGTTCGCCCTGGTCGGTCGTCCTGTGGAGCGGGATCGATCGGATGGGACGGCATGGCGGAGCGGGCAAAACCTGGTGCGGGGCCGACGGCGACGGCGGTGGTGCCCGGGGCGGGGAGCCGACGGCGAGGGTGGGTGCTCGCCGGGGTTGCCGTGGTCGTGGGCGGGGTGCTGGGGTTCCATCACCGGGTTCCCAACTGGCCGGGCCGGATGGGCAGTCTGCTGGAGTCCTTTCTGCCCTGGGGCGGCGTCCTCGTCGTCGTGCTGCTGGTCGTCGCCCTCGTGCGGCGGTCGGCCGTCGCCCTCGTCGCTCTGCTGCTGCCGGTGGGCCTATGGGTGGACACCTTCGGCGGGCTTCTCCTGCCTGGCGAGGAGAGCGGCGGCGGGCGGGAGCTTGTCGTCGTGCAGCACAACGTCAGCGACGAGAACCGTGATCCCGCCGGGACCGCCCGGGCGCTGATCGACGCCGAGGCCGATCTCGTCGCGCTGGAGGAGCTGGTGGAGCCGCAGGTGGCCGCGTACGAGAAGGCCCTCTCCGCCGACTACCCGCATCACGTCGTCCGGGGCACCGTCGGACTCTGGTCCAAACACCCGCTCAGCGGTGAGCAGGTGGTCGACATCAAGCCCCCGAGCATCGAGGAGGGGTGGAGTCGCGGCGTGCGGGCCGTGGTCCACTCCCCGTACGGGGACGTCGCCGCGTACGTCGCCCATCTGCCCTCCGTCCGGGCGGGGATGGGCGGGCTCGCGTCCCAACGGCGTGACGACAGCGCCGCCTTGCTGGGGTCGGCCATCGCGAGCGAGCGCGTCGAGCCGCTCGTCCTGCTCGGGGACCTCAACGGGGTCGTGGAGGACCGTGGGTTGAGGCCCCTCACCTCACAGTTGGACGTCGCCGAGAGCGGGTTCGCCTTCAGCTTCCCCGCCGCCTTCCCGCTGGCCCGGATCGACCAGGTCATGGCCCGTTCCGCCACCGTGGGCCGTATCCGCACCCTGCCCGCCACCGGCAGCGACCATCTGCCCGTCGTCGCCCGCGTCGCCCTGCGGTGAGGGTCCTGCCCGCAGCGCGTCCGCCTTTCGTACGGCCGCCACGCGTTGCCGCCAGGTCATGTCCTCGGGAAACTCGTACGCGTCCGTGTCGACCATCCAGCTCGCGTACGCCGTCGCCCTGCGGCAGTCCGCGCACTCCGGCTCGTCGCCCAGCGGGCGGAAGACATGCTCCTCCCCCGGGCCCGTGCACGCGATCAGCTCCCTGACCGGGGGCGGCGGAGGCGGAGCCGGCAGCGGGGTCACCGGGCATTTCTGGATCAGGCGATGGCGCAGGAAGCCGACCGCCGAGCGCACCCCGCCCTCCGGCGGGTCGGCCAGGAGCGCCCGCCGCAGGTCCCCTTCCGGCAGGCCGCCCTCCAGCCACTTCACGGCCTCCACCGCCAGCGCCCGGGCCTCCCTCACGCCCAGCAGCAGATCGCGGCGGGTGTGGCGCAGGGACAGCAGCAGGCGTTCGGCCTTGGCCAGTTGGCTGGTGGGATGCGGGGCCGGTGCCCCCGCCTGTCGAGGGTCCGGGGCCGCTCCGGCCGAAGTTCCCGCCGACTCAGGGGCCACCTCGGCCGGCGCCCTCTCCGGTTCGGGGTCCGTTCCCGCCCCCACCAGGTCCGGGTCCAGGTCCGGGTCCAGGTCCGACTCCGGTCCCGCTGCCCGCTCCCGCCCCCGCCCCCTCTCCGCTTCGGAGGGTGGGTGGGGAGTGGTCTTATCACCGTGGTCTTCCTCGGGTTGATAGCCACCGACCGACCGAGGAGTCGGTTCACCGACCGTCGGATACCGCACACCCGGAGAGCGCCCCGCGTCCTGCTCCAGCCTCGTCCAGACCGCCCTCGCCTCCGCACGCGTCAGCGGTGTGTTCGTGAACAGCTGGTCCGTCGCCCACAGCCCGTCCTCGCGCTGGCCCCGCCACTCATGGACGTAACCGTGCTCCACCAACTGCTTCTTGGCCTGCTGGTACGGGCGGCCCTTCATGTCCAGCTTCTGTGCCAGTTCGCCGAGCGGGCGGTTCGTGGCGGAGTCGGGGAGGCCCTGGACGTACAGGATGAGGATCTTCGCGTTGCTGTTGATCCGCCGGTCGCGTACGACCGTGTGCGAGGCCTTCGTCCAGCCCGAGGAGGGCGCGATAACATGGCGCAGCATTTCTGGTGGGTCCTGTCCACTGGGGGTGTAGGCCCTCGGGTGGGTGTTGGCGCACCTCCGGGGGCTGCCCTTTGCACGCGAGCGCGCACTGAGCGTGATGACCTCGTCACCGTATCCCACGCTTCTGACGCATCACCACATCGAAGATCCGTTCGCCGAACCACCCCCGCGTCGGCGTCCGCAGGGCCGGTTGCCGGGGCGGTCGCGGTCCGCCGACCGAAGCCAGCCCTCCACGTCTTGTACACGCTCTCATCACAATTCCGCTTCGCTTCCCGTATGCCTCTGATGTGCGCCCGTACGCACTGCGAGCATCGGCTGCTCCACCGCACCTAGTTCGGCCTTGGGGGCAACACATGGAGATGAGGAAGCAGTCACGGCGGTCGATGCGCGGAGCCTTCCGGATGCGCATCTCGGTGGGAGCGGGCGCGCTGGCCCTGGTCCTGACCGGGTGCGGGGGCGACGGCGGGGGTGCGGACGGCCAGGGCGAGAAGGGCACCGTCGAACGGACGTTGGCGCTCATGGACGACCAGCAGAGCGTGGACGCGGGCGACAGCCTGGACGTGGACGTCCTCGACAACGACTCCGTCACCCTGGAGAGCAACGACCGGGCCGGGCTGCTCGACGCCTACGACCCCGCCGAACTGACCCTGACCATCGACAGCGAGCCCGGCCACGGTTCCGCATCGGTGTCCGGGGCCACGGTGACGTACACCGCCAGGGAGGGGTACGCCGGCGAGGACGAGCTGACCTACGAGGTCCGCGTGAAGGGCACCGAGGTGCCCGCCGCCACGGCCGTCGTCCGCATCACCGTCACCGCGTCCGCTCCCTGACCGGGAGGCGCGACGCCGTACGGGGCGGCCGCCCGGGCCCGTCACGCCGCCTTCTGCTGCTCCCGCCGGGCGCCTCGCCGGCGCCGGGCGGTCAGCGCCAGGTGTGTCACCAGCCCCAGGACCAGGCCCCAGCACGCGGAGCCGACGCCGCCCAGGGTGACGCCCGAGGCCGTGGTGAGGAAGGTGACCACCGCCGCGTCGCGGCCCTGTTCGTCGGCCACCGCCTGGGTGAGGCTCGTGGAGAACGTGGCGAGCAGGGCCACCCCCGCGACGACGGCGATGAGTTCGGGCGGCAGCGCCGTGAACAATCCCACGAGCGCGGCCCCGCAGACTCCCGCCAGCAGATAGAAGACGCCGCACGCCACACCGGCCGCATAGCGGCGGCGCGGGTCGCGGTGGGCCTCTTCTCCGGTGCTGATGGCGGCGGTGATCGCCGCCAGGTTGACGGCGTGGCCGCCCAGCGGCGCGAGCGCCGTGGAGGCGAGCCCGGTGGCCGTGATCAGCAGCCGGTCGTCCGGGCGGTAGCCGCAGGCCGCCAGGACGGCGAGGCCGGGCGCGTTCTGCGAGGCCATCGTCACCACGGCGAGCGGCACGCCCAGGCCCACCAGCGCCGAACCGGTGAACTCCGGTGCCGTGAGGACGGGAAGGGTCAGCCCGATGTCCACGGACGAGGCGTCGATGCCCGGGACGACGGCGGTGACGAGCACGGCCGCGAGCAGGGCCCAGGCCACCGCGTACCTCGGTGACCGCTGTTTGACGGCCAGGTACGTGGCGAGCGAGACCAGCACCGCGACCGGCGCGCCGTCCAGCGCCGAGAACAGGCCGACGCCGAAGGAGAACAGCACACCCGCCAGCATGGCCGCCACGATGCCGGGCGGTACGCGGCGCATGACCTTTCCGAAGACGCCCGTCAGGCCGACCAGCGCCATGAGGAGACCGCTGACCAGGAAGGCGCCGACCGCTTCGGGGTACGAGTAGTCCCCGAGGCTGCCGACCAGGACCGCGGCGCCCGGCGTCGAGAACGCGGTGATCACCGGTATCCGGGTCCACCAGCTGAGCACGGCACACGTGACGCCGCTGCCCACGCAGGCCGCCCACACCCACGACGCGGTCTGCTCATCGGTGAGGTGACCGGCGGCCGCGGCCGCCAGGACCACGAGGAGGGGGCCGGAACACGAGACCACGACGGTGATCAGGCCCGCGAGGACGGCGGAGAGCGAGGCGTCCGCCAGGAGCCCGCGCCGATCGGAGGGCCCGGGCCGCTCGGAGGACCCTCGCTGCTCGGAAAGCCCGCGCCGATCGGGGGGCGTGCGCCGCTCGGAGGACCCTCCTCGATCGGACGGCATGCGCCGTCCGAAGGACCCAGGCTGCCCGGAAGGCGTGCGCTGAGCAGAATGCCCGTGTCGCCCGGAAGGCGTGCGCCCTTCGTCCGTCGGCCCGGGCGCCTCGTCCGCGTCCTTCTCGGCGCCCTGTTCGGCCGTGGCCATCGTGCCCCCTCCCCCTCGCCCGTAACTCCCGCTGCCGCTCCGCTACTCCCCTACTCCGCCCGCTGTGCCACCGAGGCCAGCCGCGTCACCCCCTCGGCGAACTCCTCGTCGCTCAGGGCCTGGAACGGCAGCCGGAGGAACACCGTGCCGGACGGTGGCGCCGAGTCCGCAGGGTAGAACGCAGAGCCGCGGGTGAGGGCGACGCCCTCGGCGGCCGCCGCCGCGAGGAACTTCTCCTCCGTGGTCCGTACCGGAAGATGCACGCTGATGTAGTAGCCGCCCTCGGGCACGCACAGCGCGGCCTCGCCGAGCGCCTTCCGCACCGCCTCGACCGCCGTGTCGTGCCGCGGCCGCAGCAGTTTCCTGACCTCGTCGATGTTGCGCCGGACCAGACCGCTCGCGAAGGCCCGGGCGGCGACCACCTGGAGCAGGGGGGCCGGCGAGAGGTACGTGCTCTCCGCGAGCGCCGCCAGGGCACCCGGCGTACCGGGCGCGCCGATCACGTAACCGACGCGCAGTCCCGGGCTGAGGATCTTGCTCAGCGAGCCGATGGTCAGCACCCGGGCGCCCTCGACGGATTCCGCGAGTTCGCCGAGGAGCGTGGGGGCCGTGCCCGCGAAACGGAGTTCCCGGTACGGGATGTCCTCCAGGATCGTGAAGCCGAACTCGGCCGACAGACGGACGAGTTCGCGCCGCTTCTCCTCGCTCGTCGTGACCCCGCCGGGGTTCTGGAAGTCCGGGATCAGGTAGACGAACGCGGGGACCTCCGTCCGCAGACGCTCCCGCAGGGCGTCCAGGTCGAGGCCGTCCCCCCGCAGGGGTATCCCGGAGACCTGCGCCCCGTGCCGCTCGAAGATCTGGACGGCACGGTCGTACGTCGGCGCCTCCGCGAGCACCTTCTTGCGGGGCGCGTCCTTGAGGAGGTACGCGGCGAGCAGGTCGAGGGCCTGGAGGGAGCCGTTGGTGACGAAGATCCGGTCGGGATCGACCGAGTGGAACGCACCGAGCTGGTCCCGGAGTTCGCGGTCGCCGGTGTGGCGGCCGATGGGCGCGTACTGGAAGACGCGGTCCGCTTCGGCGGAGAGGACCGACCCGGTCAGCTCGGCGATGTCGGCGGACGGGATCGCTTCGAGCGGAGGGATCCCCCGCGAGAAGTGGACGGTCGGAGAGGTCACAGCGTCCTTGGTATTCGGGGAAGTCACAGAGGTCTCCTGGAGAAGGAACCGAGGGGAGGGAGCAGGGGTGTGGAGAGCGAGGGCGTGGGAAGCGGGCAGGGCTTCCGGTGACTCAGGAGGCGCCCAGGCGCGTGGCCCGGTGGGCGCTGACGACGAAATCGGGATCGATGTCGGCGACGGAGTCCGCGCCGAGCTGGAGCAGCGTGTCCTCGATCTCGCTCCGGAGGAGGTCGAGGACCGCCTCGACACCCTGCTGTCCGGCCAGGCCGAGGCCCCAGAGGTAGGGGCGGCCGACGCACACCGCGTCCGCGCCGTACGCGATGGCCTTGACGACGTGGACGCCGGAGCGGATGCCGCCGTCCATGAGGACCAGGGCGCGGCCGGCGACCGCGGCCGCCACCTGCTCCAGGGCGACCAGGCTGGGCACCGCGCCGTCGAGCTGGCGGCCGCCGTGGTTGGAGACGATGACGCCGTCCGCGCCCAGGGCCACGCAGTGTTCGGCGTCCTCGGCGCGCAGGACGCCCTTGACCACGATCGGCAGCCGGGTACGGGACCGTATCCATTCCAGATCGTCCCAGGTCAGCGGCAGGCGTTCGATGCGGGCACCGTCCGGGATGTCGCCGGTGAGCACGCCCAGCGAGCGCAGGTTGCCGAAGTCGACGTGCCCCGGGGTGCGGAAGCCCGCCCGGCGGGTGCCGATACGGCGGGCCGCGTAGCTGGCGTCGACCGTGACCACGAGCGCGGTCGCGCCGGCGTCCTCCGCCAGGGCGATCGTCGCGTCGACGTCGTCGCGGGAGCGGTAGGCGTAGAGCTGGAACCAGCTGTCGCTGCCGACCGCACCGGTCACGTCGGAGAGGGCGTAGTGGCTGTCCGTGCTGACGATCGACACGGTGCCCGCGGACTCGGCCGCGCGGGCGGTCGCGATCTCGGCGTCCTCGTGGAGGAGGCGCTGAGGGCTGGTCGGGGCGAGGAGGACGGGCAGGGCGAGCCGCTGCCCGAGCACGGTCACGGACGTGTCGGGTTTCACGCCCGTGCCGCCGAGGGCCCGGGGGCGCAACCAGACCTGGTCGAAGGCTTCCGTGTTGGCACGGACCGTGAGCTGCGTGTCGGCGCCGCCCGCCACATACGCCCAGCAGGCGGCGTCGAGCAGGGACTCCGCTGCCTGCTCGTAATCGGTCAGCGTCAACAGCCCGGATAATTCCCTTGCCATGGAACCTCTTCCGTCGTCGGATGAATTCCTTGGGAGCCTGTCGGCCCGTCAAACGAACCGTGCCGTCAGGCGAACTGGTCGAATGCCATCTTGGCCACCATTCCGGTGACCACGAGCACGAGGACGATGCGGACGAATCCGGATCCCCTTTTCATGGCGGTGCGCGACCCGATCATCGCGCCCGCGATGTTCCCCACGGCCATGCCGAGACCCAGAGCCCACAGGACGTTTCCCTGCCAGGCGAAGACCGCGAGGGCGCCCAGGTTGGAGGAGGCGTTGATCACCTTCGCCATGGCCGCGCTTTCCAGGAACTGTGTCGCCAGGAGCGTGGTGAAGGAAATGATGAGGAAGGTGCCGACACCGGGGCCGAAGACCCCGTCGTAGAAACCGATGCCTACACCCGCGATGAGGATCGCCGTATTGCGGCGGCGTGCGGTGACGAGGATGGTCCGCTGCTGGACCCCGAAGCTGGGTCTGAAGGCCACGAAGAGCGCCACGGTGATGAGCAGGCCCATGATGACGGGCCTGAAGTAGGTCGTGGGGACGCTCGACGCGGACAGCGCGCCCAACGCACCGAAGGGGACCGCGAGTCCAGCGGCCGGCAGGAGGACCGAGCGGTCCAGCTCGGTGCGCCGTTGGTACATGTACGCGGCGGTCGCGGTGCCCATGACTGCCGCGATCTTGTTCGTGCCCAGCGCCACCGCCGGCGAATACTGGGGGAAGGCCAACAGGAGCACCGGGATGAGCAGCACCCCGCCACCACCGACGACCGCGTCCACCCAGCCGGCCGCCGTCGCGGCCGCGAGCAGGCCGAGCACTTCGTACAGTTCCACTCTTCCTCATTCACGTGACGTGGCCCCGGCTCCCGGGGCCTGGTGCTGCCGCCGCCGGTTCAGACGACCCCGCGGATCTCCGTCATCGCCGGCAGCACGCGCGGGTGCCGCATCATGCGCTGGGCCCACAGCGGGGCGGATCGCAGGGAGTAGAAGCGGCGCAGCCAGCGATCCTGGCCGTCGTAGCGGGGGGTGAACGCGGTGCGGCCGTGGACGACGACGTGGTTGTCGAGGACGACGAGGTCGCCCGGCGCGAGCACCAGGTCGCGGCAGACCCGCTCCAGGGCCGTGGCCAGGGAGCGCAGTGCGGCCCGTGCCGGCGGGTGGTCGCCCTGCGTGTTGTGCGAGTTGAAGCGCATGAACGGGCGGTCCGCCGGGCCGAAGATCACCGGATGCGGGCCGGCCGAGGGGCGGGGGCCCGTGGTGTTCCGGGTGAAGGAGGTCGGATACAGGCTGTGGAACTGCGGCTTCCGCAGCTCCGCCACCTCGTCGTCCGTCAGCAGCGGCAGCGCGTCGCGCACGGAGGAGACGCGGGTCGCGGCGATCTGGTCGTGGTCCTGGCGCAGGCAGAGCAGACCCAGGTAGTCGGGGCGGAGCGGATGGTGCACGTTCTCGGTGTGGAAGTCGAAGGCGACCGATCCGCTGTTCTCGATCCGGTCCTCCTCGCCGCGTACGGGATGCACGTCGTGGAAGAGCGCGCCGGATTTCTCGTCCTGATAGCCGGTCAGCGAGCCGAGGAGGTCCGCGACGAGCATGAGGGTCCCATTGGTGGGGTGGCCGTCGAGGATATGGGCTTCGTGGGCCTGCGGAGTCTTCGGTAATTCGCCCACCGAAACTCCACGCAGTATGCAGTATCCACTGGATTCCGCGTCCGAACCGAAATCGAGGACCATTTTGCGCATCCCGTCCGGGAGATCCATGAGGAGCCCCGAGACAACGATGGGTATGGAGTCCGACAAGCGCGCGGCGAGCGCGGACAGCTCGCTCACCTTCTCCGCCTCGGACTCGCTTAATCGGTACTGATTCAGAGTCTGGGCAAGCATTCTCATAATCTCTCACCGATTCCCGAATGCAGGGTTGATCATGACGGTGAAAAACGTATCCCGCCCCGATTCTCTCCGTCAACAATCGCTTTCGGACAGTGACATCCCAGGTTAATGGGTCAGGCATTTGCAAGATAACGCGCGAATGGCTTTATCCTGCCTGAAGTAGCCCGAAGTGACCCACGCGGTAAGGAGTACAGGCCCGGTTGCCACTTCCCGTTCACCGGGTTGAGCTGCCTCTACGGCGCAGGATGACGGGGAGATGAACAGCCCAAATCGCCCGGCCAGGCGCTTTCGGCCCCCCTTTCCCGGCGCCCACAGGAGGCACGCGGAGCCGGTTTCGCGCCATCCGGATCGCGGGAGGCACGGATGGTGAATCGTGTGAAGGGGGTCACATGTCGCTGTGCCGCCGCATCGCTGTCCCGCCCACCTGGCAGTCGACCGGAGCGGGGTCCGTCAGATGCCAGGATGCGAAGCCTCCGACCTTCCAGCCGGGGGCGATCGACAGGTCGCCCATGTAAGACCTGGAGCAGATCCTGGCCCTCCGGCCCCACCAGATCCGGGACGTCCCGCGTGGACAACTGCGCGACGGCCGGCGTCGGCAGGGCGTCGTCGTCGCGAAGGTCCGGACGTGGTCGGCCGCCTTCATGGCGTCCAGCCGGCGCTGTTGATCCTCGGTGAAGTCCCGTCCCCGTGCGCCGTCCTGGATCCGGCGGCGCAACCGCACGTCGGAGAGGAGGTGGCCGGTGCCCTTCGGGTGCGCGACGGTGCACACCGGCCACGGTTCGCCGGCCGGCCGGAGCAGCGGTCCCGCCACCGAGTGGCCGTGCGCCGGTGGGCTGCCGGCGGCGGGGTTTTCCAGGCTGTGAGGGGAAAACCCAACAGGAGCACGGGTACGAGCCGTACCCCGCCAGGTCCACCCTTCGTCAGCGGTAGTCGTCGGGGTGGTCCTGCATCCAGGCGTTGATGCCGTCGCGGGTGCCGACGATCTCGGAGAAGTGCTTCTCCAAATGTGCCTCGGACCGGTCGTCGCCCAACTTGTCGAACAGGGCCTTCATGTCGGCGAGCGGCTTCTTGAAGTGGCCGGAGCCCTTGGCGTCGGCCCGCATGGACTCGTCCAGCTCGGTGAGTTCCCGGGTCACCCGGCCGAGGAAGTAGGCGCAGTCGCCCGCGCCCGGAGTGCAGGTCTCGTTCAGCGTCGCCTGGAGCGTCGCGAAGGCGTCGCGGACCAGTTCGGGGCCGGGTGAGGGGACAGCGGTCGGCTCCGCCTCGCCCGCCTCCCGCTCGGCCTGGTCCGTGTTCTCGGCGGAGTCGGCGTTCCCGGCTCCCCGGGCGGCGTCCGCGGCCGCCGGATCGGCCGCGTTCCGGACGTCCGCGTCGGGGCCGCCGCCGCTCGACGCCTGTGTGCAGGACACCAGCGCGGCAGCCACGACCACGGCAAGTGCGCCCGCGCGCAACCCCGTTCGCGCCGGACGGCGACCGTCGGTACGGGCAGCGTTACGGAACAGCATGAGGCCCCCCTCGTGTGAAGGGTCCAGACCTTACCCCGGGTCTCGGCCCGAGATCGCGGCGAGGTAGGCCGCCATCTCCCCGTACACCGCCTGCGTGTTGTCCAGATGGGCGTCGTGGCCCGCCCCCGGGATCACGGCGATCCGTGTCGCGGGGTGCCGGTCCAGCATCCGGTCCGCCTCGTCCGGCTTCATTGTGCCGTTCTCGCCCCGCAGCACCAGCACCGGGCAGCGCACCCGGTCCCAGGCGTCCCAGTGGTCGCGGTGCGCGTTCTCCTGGACCGTGGCCACCATGACGTCCCGGTCGACCCGGGGGTGCAGTCCGCCGGGGCCCGGTGCGAGGCCCGCCGCCCAGGCCCGGCCCGCCGGGCCGCCGCCGAAGAACGCCTCGGCCGCCTCCACGTCCGGGAACGGCACCGGCCAGGCGTCCAGCCAGCGCCCGATCTGCTCCGGCAGCTCCGGGGCCGGGCCCGCCGGACCCGCCTCGATCAGGACCAGCGCGCGGCACACCTCCGGGTGGGCCGCCGCCGTCAGCAACGCGGTGAGCCCGCCCATCGACTGGCCGACCAGCACCGTGTCCTTTCCGGCCAGGCCGAAGCGGCGCGCCACGGCCAGTACGTCCCGCACGTGCGCCGCCCGCGTCACGTCCCCGGGGCGCCGCGTGCTCGCCCCGCTGCCGCGCGCGTCGAAGGCGATCACCCGGTGCGTGGCCACGAACCGGGCCGCCAGCGCCTCCCACTCGCCGCAGTGCCCGGCCAGCCCGTGCAGCAGGAGCAGCGGCGGGCCCTCGCCCCCGTGGTCGGTGCAGAAGAGGCGTACGGGATCGGCCCCTGCCGCTCCTGCGTACTCCCCTGCCGGCACTGTCACCGTCACCGTGGTCGTCCCCATGGCCGCCTCCATCCGGAACTCCCGCCTCCCCCGTACCGCCCTCCGGCCGTCTCGTCCCGAACGCTAGCCTCGGGCCCCGTACCGAACCACAGAAATACCGACGGTTCACAAGACAGCTCACAGGAAAGCGATGGTGGCGGCGATGGCGAAGGTTCCGGCAGCGGCGGTGGCGGCGGGCGGGCTCGTCGGGGGGTACGGCGTCGCCCGGTGGACCCGGAAGCGGCCGCTCGGCGGTGTCGCGCTCGTGGCCGCCGGGTCGCTGGCCGCGTACGAGTGGAACCGCCAGGCGGGGCCGCGTGCCGCCGCCGGGCTGAGCGTCGCCTATGCCGCCGCCTTCGCCGGATCGCACCCGCTCGCCAAGAAGGTCGGCGCCTGGCCCGCCGTGTTCGCCGTCGCGGGCGGCATGGCCGCCGCCTCCTGGGCCGTCACCCGGCGGGCCGCCCAGAGCTGAGCACCATCGCGGCCCCGGCGGACAGCCCTTAGGGGCACCCGAAAAGAATCCCGCGCCCACCTGAACGCCCGCCGCCCCGCGCCCGTACTCCCCGGCAACTCCCCCGCGTAGGCCGGGTGCGTACCCGTACCGGACACGACAGGACCGTACGGGTACGCATCCGGAGCGGCGGGCCCCGAACGCCTCGCCGCTCAACCCCCCAGCGCGTGCGACACCGTGTAGATCGCCAGGCCCGCCAGCGCGCCCACCACCGTGCCGTTGATCCGGATGAACTGGAGGTCGCGGCCGATGTGCGCCTCGATCTTCTTCGAGGTCTGGTCCGCGTCCCAGCCCGCGACCGTCTCGCTGATCAGCGATGTGATCTCCGCGCGGTACGTCGTCACCACGTACACCGCCGCGTCCTCCAACCAGCCGTCCAGCTTGCCCTGGAGCCGTTCGTCGCTCGCCAGCCTCGCTCCCAGCGACATCAGTGAGGCACGCGCCCGCAGCCGCAGTTCGCTGCGCTCGTCCTCCGCCGCCGAGAGGATCATCGTGCGGACGGAGGACCAGGCCGAGGCGATCACGTCCTGGACCTCGCTCCGGCCCAGGATCTCCGACTTCAGGCGCTCCACCCGGGCCCGGGTGTCGGCGTCGGTCTGGAGGTCGGCCGCGAAGTCGGTCAGGAACGTGTCGATCGAGCCGCGCGCCGGGTGCTCCGGCATGTCCCGCATCTCCGTGACGAACCGCAGCAGCTCCTTGTAGACCCGCTCCCCCACTCGTTTGTCCACGAACCTCGGCGTCCAGCCGGGGGCCCCGCCCTGCACCGCGTTCATCACCGAATCGCCGTGCTCCACCAGCCAGTCGTGCGCCCGTACGCAGATGAGGTCGACGACCTTGCGGTGGCCGCCGTCCGTGACGACCTTCTCCAGCATCTGGCCGAGGCCCGGGCCGACCTCGACCGCGTCCGCCCGCCGGGTGATCGCCTCGCCGACCACCGCCTGGACGTCGGAATCCCGAAGGACCGTCAGCGCGCCGCGCAGCGCCGTCGCCAGCTCGGCGGTGACCCGGTCGGCGTGGGCCGGCTCCGCGAGCCACACACCGAGCCGCCGACCGACCCCCAGAGCGTGAATTCGGTCACGAATGACGTCTCCGGAGAGAAAGTTCTCGCCAACGAAGGAACCGAGGGACTGTCCTAGCTGATCCTTCTTGGTGGGGATGATGGCCGTGTGCGGAATGGGCAGACCCAGCGGGCGGCGGAAGAGCGCCGTCACCGCGAACCAGTCCGCCAGCGCGCCCACCATTCCCGCCTCGGCAGCCGCTGCGACGTAGCCCGGCCAGCCCCCCACGCCTGAGTTCTTCGCCCAGGTGGCCAGGACGTAGACGATCGCGACGAGCAGAAGGAGGCCGGTCGCCGTGAGCTTCATGCGCCGTACGCCGCGCTGCTTCTCCTCGTCGGCGGCGGTGTACGCGAACGAGGCCAGCGGGCCCGCGCCCGCCCCCGGCTCCCGTGCCCGCCCCGGCGGCAGTGCCGATCGCACCGACGCCGCGCCCTTCGACGGCTCCGGCCGCCCCGGTTCCGGTCCCGCCGGTCCCTGCGCCGCGTCCTTCTGCACCGCGTCCCCGTCCTGCCCCTGCTCGCCGGATCCGGTCCGTTCCATCCGCTCCACCCGTCCGCGTACGTCTCGCCCCCGTGACGTACGCATTGTCCCTACCTCCCCTACTCCCGGGCCGCATGTGGAGTTCCCGACGGCCTGTCGCATCATGGGACCAGCACGATCATCACAAGGAGAACCACCGCACATGCCAAGGCGCCAGGGGTATGCCCTGCTCATCGCCCTAGTGGCGGGCACCGCCGCGCTCGCCGCCGCCGTCGCCTTCGCAACGACGCTGCTCTCCGGCCCCACGTCGGCGCCGCTGCCGCCCGCCGAGACCCAGGCGGCGGCCCGTAACCCGGTCGCCCCCGCCACCTCGGGCCCCTCGTGGGTCGCCACCTGGACCGCCGCGCCCGTCGGCGCCGAGAAGGGCACCGAGGGCGGGTTCCCCGGGCGCACCGTCCGTAACGTCGTGCACACCAGCATCGGCGGGGACGTCGCCCGGATCACGCTGTCCAACCTCTTCGGCACGACCCCCCTGGTCGTCGACCAGGCCACCGTCAACACCCGGCCGGTCACCTTCAAGGGCGCCGGGACCGTCACCGTCGCCGCGGGCGGACGGGTCGTCAGCGACCCGGTCGTCGTGCCGGTGGCCCCCGACTCCGACCTCCAGGTCAGCTTCCGCACCCCGCGGGGCGGCGGGCCGGTCACCTATCACGGCTACACCCACCAGACCTCGTTCCTGATCGACGAACGCGGCACCTTCTCCACCAGCAACTGGCGCTATCTGACCGCCGTGGACGTCCGCAGCGAGCAGGCGCTCGGCGCGGTCGTCGCCTTCGGGGACTCCCTGACCGCGGGCAGCGGCTCCAGCACCGACGCCAACGCCCGCTGGCCCGACGTCCTCGCCGACCGGCTGGGCGGCCGGTACGGGGTCGCCAACGCGGGCATCGCGGGCAACCGGGTCGTGGGCATCGGCCGCGGCACCGGCGGCCAGTCGGGCACCGACCGGCTCGACCGGGACGTCCTGGGGGTCGCCGGGGCCCGGACCGTCGTCATCGCGCTCGGCATCAACGACGTACAGCAGAACCCGCAGGAGGCCGACCCCCAGCGCATCGTGGACAGCCTGCGCGGCCTGACCGACCGGGCGCACGCCCGCGGGCTCCGGGTCGTCGGCGCGACGCTGACCCCGTTCGAGGGCTTCGCCACCTGGACGCCCCAGCGCAACGCCGTACGCCAGGCGGTCAACGAGCAGATCCGGTCCGGCACGGTCTTCGACGCGTACGTCGACTTCGACGCGGCGGTACGCGACCCCGCCGCGCCGAACCGGCTCCTCCCCTCGTACGACTCCGGCGACCACCTGCACCTCAACGACGACGGGTACCGCGCGCTCGGCGACCGGGTGGACCTGAAGTCCCTGGACCGGGACCGCGCGCCCCGGTCCGACGCGCTGTGACCCGTGCTGTGACCCGCTGAGGCGAGCCGAAGGTCTCTCAGAGCTTCTTGCGGCCGCCGCCGGAGCCGTCGCCGTCGTCCGGGCCCTCCAGCTCGCGTCGGCGGCGCTCCTCCAGCTCCGCCTCCCGCGCCTCCTTCAAGCGGCGGCGCTCCGCCTTCGTCCGCTTGCGGTCCACGCCGACGCCGCCCATCAGGGCGAAGCCGGTGATCCGCACCCGCGGGGAGTCGGGGGCGATCTCGCCGTCCTCGTTGGAGCCCTCGCCGAAGCCGCCCATGATGCCGATGCCCCGGACCTCGACGTTCAGCTCCGGGGGCGCGGTCACATGGATGCCGCCCATGATCGTGAAGCAGCGGATCACGGTCTCGCGGTCCTCGAAGTGCGCCTCGCGCAGATCGATCTCGCCGCCGCCCCACATCGCGAACGCGGTGAACTTCCGGGCCACCGTCCAGCGGCCCTTCCGGTTGAAGCCGCCCCAGAGGGCGAACCCGCCCGTGGAGGTCGCGGGGCCGCCGACCCGCGCGGGCCAGTTCGCGGCGGAACCCCCCAGCGGGGCGGGCGTGGACGAACCGACCGGAGCGACCGCCGAGCCCGGCGCCGGAAGGTCCTGGACCAGCGGCTCCAACTCCCCGTGCGTACGGGCCTTGTAGGCCTTCTCGAGGCGCTGGTCGAACTCGTCCATATCCAGCCGGCCCTCGGCCACGGCCTCGCGCAGCAGTTCCGCGATCCGCTCGCGCTCGGCATCGGAGGCCCGCATGTCCGGACGTTCACTTGTCATACCGCGCAGCCTATTGAACGCACCCGTTCCCGGCACAGACCCGCAGGCCCGCGACCTGCGCGCGCCGCCCGGGCACAACCCCCGAGGGACCTCACGGCGCCGACTCGTACATCCTCGCGATCACGGCCTCGATGTCCGGCTCCCGTACCGACAGGTCGACCAGCGGGTAGTCCGCCGCGATCCGCGCCACCAGCGGGGCCGCCGACGCCGCGGCGGGGAACGCCAGCCACTGGCGCGGGCCCTCCACCTTGACGGCGCGCAGGGCGGGCTGCTCACCCCCGTCCGCCGACTCCAGCCGGATCGGGGGGAGTTCGCTCTCCAGGTCCACCACGAGCATGCGTTCGCTCTCGCCCACCTCGTGGAGGCCCGTCAGCGAACCGTCGTACATCAGACGGCCGTGGTCGATCACCATCACCCGGCTGCACAGCTGCTCGATGTCGGTGAGGTCGTGCGTCGTCAGCAGGACCGTCGTCCCGCGCTCGGCGTTCAACTCCTTGAGGAACTGCCGCACCTTGGCCTTGGAGATCACGTCGAGCCCGATCGTCGGCTCGTCCAGGTACAGCACCTCCGGATCGTGCAGCAGCGCCGCCGCGATGTCGCCGCGCATCCGCTGCCCCAGCGAGAGCTGCCGTACGGGGACTTCCAACAGCTTGCCCAGGTCGAGGAGTTCGACGCAGCGCTCCAGGTTCTCCCGGTAACGGCTGTCGGGGATGCGGTACATGCGGTGCATCAGCCGGTACGAGTCGCGCAGCGGCAGGTCCCACCAGAGGGTCGTCCGCTGGCCGAAGACGACACCGATGCGGTGCGCCAGGCGCGTACGTTCCCGGGAGGGGTCGATGCCCGCGACGCGCAGCCGGCCGCCGCTCGGGGTGAGGATGCCCGTCAGCATCTTGATCGTGGTCGACTTCCCGGCACCGTTCGGGCCGATGTAGCCCACCATCTCGCCGCGCGCGACCCGGAAGCTGATCCCGTCCACGGCCCGCACCTCGTGGCGCTCCCGGCGCAGCAGGCCCGCCCGGCGGCGGACCTCGAAGACCTTCTCGACGCCGTCGAGGCTGATGAACCCGTCGTCCGCCATGTCCGTGCTCTCCCGCGTAGTCCTGTCCGACCTGGTCGGCACCTGGTCCCTGTGGTTCCCGTGCTCCCTGTGGCCCCTGTGGCCCCTGTGGTTCCTCAACTGCCCGTGCTCCGGTAGGACCGCAGGCCCGCCCGCCACGCCAGGCCCGCGAGACCGCAGCAGCCCGCCGCGACCAGCGGCGGCAGGAAGGCCACCCACTGCGGCAGATCCACCGGGTACTCCCGCCCCAGCACGTACAGCGCGGGCAGCCAGCTCGCGAAGGCCAGCGGCACCACGAACGTCACGCCGCGCACCAGATCCTTCGCGAAGACCGTGGGCGGGTACTGGAGCAGCGTCGTCCCGCCGTACGTGAAGGAGTTCTGCACCTCCGACGCGTCCTGCGCGACGAACTGGAACGCCGCTCCCGCGATGAAGACCGCCCCGAAGATCGCCGCCCCGCTGAGCACCGTCATCGGCAGCATCAGCATCTTCAGCGGCGTCCAGGCGATGTCGAGGGTGACGATCGCGTAGCCGAGCACCAGCAGGCCCTGCGTGATCCGGCCCAGCCGGCGCAGCGCGAACCGGTCCGCCGCCACCTGTGCCAGCACCGGCACGGGGCGCACCAGCAGGGTGTCGAACGTTCCGTCCCGCACGCGCCCGCCGACCCGGTCCATCGATCCCAGCAGCAGGTCGCACACCCCGAACGCCGTCGCCGACAGGCCGTACAGCAGCGCGATCTCCGGAAGCGAGTAGCCGCCGAGCGCGTCGACATGCGTGAACATCAGCAGGATCGTCACGAAGTCGAAGGCCGTCACCGCAAGGTTCCCGAACAGGGTCATGGCGAACGAGGCCCGGTACGCCATCGTCGAGCGCACCCACATCGCCATGATCAGCCCGTACGCCCGGATGCCTTCCAGCGGCCGGGGCCGGTCCTCGAAGGCGAAGCCGGCCGTCTCCGGCTCTTCGTCGGCGGCCCGTGCCTCCACCGTGTCAGCCACCCTGCACCACCACTCTCCTGGTCGCCGCGGTCTGGAGCAGCCGGCCCGCCCCGAGCAGCACGACCGCCCAACCGGCCTGGAACACGTACGCCCCCACCAGCCCCCACCCGGTGTGCTTGCCGAGGAACACATCGGCCGGCACCTGGAGGAGCGAGGACCACGGCAGCGTCCGCGCCACCTCGCCCAGCAGCCCGGGGAACAGGTTCAGCGGCAGCAGCATCCCGGAGAAGAACAGCCCCGCCAGCATCGCCATCTGCATCGCCCCCGCGCCGTCGAGCAGCCAGAACGCCGACATCGCGACCAGATAGCGGATCGCGAAGCTGACCACCACGCCCAGGAACACCGACAGCAGGAACGCCGGCCAGGTCCAGAGCGACCCGGGGAACGCCAGGTCGAAAGCGAGCGCCCCCAGGAACATCGGCGCCACCCCGCGCCCCAGCAGGTGGAACGCCGCCCGGCCCAGATCCGCCGCCAGCCACCACAGCTGGAGGTCGGCGGGCCGGTACAGGTCGACGGCGATGTCACCCGTACGGATCCGCTCGACCAGCTCGCTCTCGAACCCGCCGCCCATCAGGGCGCTGCTCATCAACAGGGCCTGGCCGAGCCAGACGTACGTCAGCGCCTGGGAGGTGTCGTAGCCGCCGAGCTGCGGACGTACGTCCCACAGGGCGATGTAGGTGTACGCCATGATGAAGCCGAAGACGGTGTTGGTGAACACCCCCGCCGCCGTCGCCGTCCGGTAGGTGGCGTAGCGCCGGAACCCGCCCGCCGCCACCACTGCGTACAGCCGCACGCCGTCCCCTCTCCCCCGCCGCCAACGGCTCCCGGCACCAAAGCGCACGACCCTAGTCCAGGCGCGAGGGCCGCGGCGACTTCTTTTCCGCGACCGGAGGGGGGAACGAGACAGCAAGAAACGCAGATTTCATGACGAACCGGGCACTATGGGAGAACTGACCACGTCTCAGGAGCCCCCACCGACATGAGCGACGAGCCACAGAGCTGGGCCCCCCGCGACTCCTCGGGCGCGGGGGCCTCCTCCACCGGAAACCATCCACCGACGGCCTCCGGGGAACAGTCCGGGGAGCGGCCCGGGCAGAAGCCGGGAAAGCCCGGGAAGAAGGCACGGCCCCGGCGCACCGGCTGGCGCCGCGCCATCCCCACCTGGCGGATGACCCTCGGCGCCCTCCTCGGCCTCGTCGTCCTCCTCGGCGCCGGGATCTTCGCCGCCTACCGGCTCGTCGACATCCCGGCCGCCAACGCGGCGGCCACCGCCCAGTCCAACGTCTACCTCTACAGCGACGGCAGCGTCATCGCCCGGGACGGCGACGTGAACCGGGAGAAGGTCAAGCTCTCCCAGGTCCCCCCGACCGTCCAGCACGCGGTCCTGGCCGCCGAGGACCGGGACTTCTACTCCGACGACCGCGCCGTGGACGTGAAGGCGATGGTCCGGGCCGGCTGGAACACCGTCACCGGCAAGGGCAAGCAGGGCGGCTCGACCATCACCCAGCAGTACGTGAAGAACTACTACCTGGGCCAGGAACGCACCGTCCTGCGCAAGGCCAAGGAAGCCATCATCGCGGTCAAGCTCAACCGCGAGGAGACCAAGGACCAGATCTTCGAGGGCTACCTCAACACCAGCTACTTCGGACGCAACGCGTACGGCATCCAGGCCGCCGCGCAGGCGTACTACGGCAAGAACGTCGAGGAGCTCACCACCGCCGAAGGCGCGTACCTCGCCTCCCTGCTGAACGCCCCCAGCGCCTACGACGTCATCGCCCACCCCGGCAACAAGCCCGCGGCCCAGCGCCGCTGGAACTACGTCCTGAACGGCATGGTCAAGGAACGCTGGCTCACCGCCGCCGAACGGGCGACGACGCGCTTCCCCACCCCCGGCGAGGCCAAACCGTCCAACGGGCTCTCCGGGCAGCGCGGCTACATCGTGCAAGCCGTCGAGGACTACCTGAACCGACGCGGCATCCTCGACGCGAAGACCCTCGCCACCGGCGGCTACCGCATCACCACCACCCTCGACAAGGCCAAGCAGGACGCCTTCGTCAAAGCCGTCGCCGACAACGTGACGGCCAAGACCAGCGCCGACCGCGCCGCCGACCGCAACGTCCGCGTCGGCGGCGCCTCGATCGTCCCGGAGACCGGAAAGGTCGTCGCCCTGTACGGCGGCATCGACTACACCAAGCAGTACGTCAGCAACGCGACCCGCCGGGACTACCAGGTCGGCTCCATCTTCAAACCGTTCGTCCTCGCCTCCGCCGTCGTCAACGACTCCACCACCCAGGACGGCCGGCGCATCACGCCCAACACCGTCTACGACGGCACCAACAAACGCACCGTCGTCGGCGTGCAGGGGTCCACCGACTACGCCCCCGCCAACGAGGACGACGTCGACTACGGCGACATCACCGTACGCATCGCCACCGACAAGTCCGTCAACTCCGTCTACGCCCAGATGGCGCAGGACGTCGGCCCCGAGAAGGTCCGGAACACCGCGATCGCCCTCGGCATCCCCGCCGACACCCCCGACCTCACCGCCGCCCCCTCCATCGCGCTCGGCACGGCCAACGCCAGCGTCCTGGACATGGCCGAGGCGTACGCCACCCTCGCCGATCACGGCCGGCACGGCAGATACGTCCTCGTCGAGAAGGTCACCAAGGACGGCGCCGAGATCGAACTCCCCGAACGCACCACCGAACAGGCCGTCAGCCGGGAGGCCGCCGACACCACCACCGCCGTCCTGCGCAGCGTCGTGGAGGGCGGCACCGGCACCGCGGCCCAGGCGGTGGGCCGCCCCGCCGTCGGCAAGACCGGCACCGCGGAGGAGGACCGGGCCGCCTGGTTCGCCGGGTACACCCCGGACCTCGCGAGCGTCGTCGCCGTGATGGGCCAGAACCCGGACACGGGCGCCCAGACCCCGCTGTACGGAGCCCTCGGCCTGGCCCGCGTCAACGGCGGCGGCGTCCCGGCCGAGACCTGGGCCGCCTATACGGAAGCGGCGCTGCGCTCGTCCCCGGCCAAGGAGTTCGACCTGCGGCCGGCCCCGGGCTCGGACGAGGGGGACGAGCTCCTGATCGACGAGAACGCCGACGGGGGCACGGACCCGTCCTCCTCGGCGGACCCCGACGCCACACCCGACTCGACCCCGGACACGACCGGCGACGGCAGCGCCCCGCCCACGCCCGGCACGAACACCGGCGGGAACAACGGCGGGAACACTGGGGGCGACACGACGGGCGGGGCGGACGAGGGATCGGTGTCCGTTCCGGACGGGAACGGCTAGGGCCTGTCCGCAACGGACAGGCCCTGGGGCTTCAGTGCCCCGAGGTCGCCTTCAGGCCGACCACGGCCACCAGCAGCAGACAGACGAAGAAGATCCGGGCGGCGGTCACCGGCTCGTTCAGCACGACCATGCCCAGGATCGCCGCACCGGCCGCGCCGATACCGACCCACACGCCGTACGCCGTACCGATCGGCAGCGTCTTCGCCGCATGCGACAGCAGCACCATGCTCGCCACGATCCCGAGGCCGGTGAACACGCTCGGCCACAGCCGGGTGAACCCCTCGGTGTACTTCATCCCGATCGACCAGCCCACTTCGAGCAGGCCGGCGACGACCAGCAGAACCCACGCCATGACAGAACCTCCGACGACGAACACACGGACAACTCACGGGTGCGTCGTCTTTGCCAAACCCGGTACGGCGCGTCTCGTCGGGGTGGTTCCACCGTAGCAAAAAACGGCGAAAGGGCCTGGTGACACCGGTCACCAGGCCCTGAACAGCGCGGTCCTACAGATACAGCCCGGTCGAATCCACCGACCCCTCGAACCGGTCGGCGGCCACCGCGTGCAGATCGCGCTCCCGCATCAGGACGTACGCCACGCCCCGCACCTCGACCTCGGCCCGGTCCTCGGGGTCGTACAGCACGCGGTCGCCGGGCTCCACCGTCCGCACGTTCTGCCCGACCGCCACGACGACGGCCCAGGCCAGCCGGCGGCCCACCGCGGCCGTCGCCGGGATCAGGATGCCGCCGCCGGAACGCCGCTCGCCCTCGGACGCGTCGTTCCGCACGAGCACGCGGTCGTGCAGCATCCGGATGGGCAGCTTGTCGTCGTGCGGGGCGCCGTGGATGGTGCCGGAGGTGGTGCTACCGGGGGTGGTGTTCTCGCTCACGCCCGCAACCTACCTGCCGGGGGCCGGACCGTACGTCTCCGGGTCCGGATCACGCGCGGCGGCGCTGCGACACGGTGAGCAGCCCCACCACGCCGACCACCAGCAGCGCAGCGGGGATCACCCGGTCCAGCCGCGGCGAGCCGTCCTCCGCGACGAACTGGGCCTTCACCTCCGACACCGAGCGGTTCACCGCGACGAAGGCACGGCCGGCCGTCCGGTCCACCGACTGGGCCGCCTTCGCCTTGGCGTCTCCGATGATCGTCTTCGGGTGTACGCGCACCCCGATCTCGTCGAGCACCACAGCGAGCCGCTCACGCCTGCTGATGATGTCCGCCTCGATCTGCGCAGGGGTCCTGGCATCCGACACTGCGCCGCCTCCGTGGTCGTCGTCCGTTGAACCTTCGTCTGAAACCTTCGTCGACAGTCTGTCAGCTCGAACCTCCGCACACCCGGCGGCACCCCTATTACCCTCGGTCCCGTCCGACCAGCGCACCACCCGAGGAGAACCACATGAGCGAGCGACTGAAGCCCGGCGACACCGCTCCCGCCTTCACCCTTCCCGACGCCGACGGCAACGAGGTGTCGCTCGCGGACCACAAGGGCCGCAAGGTCATCGTGTACTTCTACCCGGCCGCTCTTACCCCCGGATGTACCAAGCAGGCCTGCGACTTCACGGACAACCTCGACCTCCTGGCGAACGCCGGGTACGACGTCATCGGCGTCTCCCCCGACAAGCCGGAGAAGCTCGCCAAGTTCCGCGACACGGAAAACCTCAAGGTCACCCTGGTGGGCGACCCGGCCAAGGAAACTTTGGCGGCGTACGGCGCCTTCGGCGAGAAGAAGCTCTACGGCAAAGTGGTGACGGGCGTGATCCGCTCCACCGTCGTCGTCGACGAGGACGGCAAGGTCGAGCACGCGTTCTACAACGTGAAGGCGACCGGCCACGTGGCGAAGATCATCAGGGACCTGGGCATCTGACGGTCCCCCCGGAACGGCCCCCGCCCCTCACACGATCACGCCC
>NZ_QWFA01000066.1 GCF_003501885.1 Streptomyces globisporus | reverse complement strand
GGGGACGGGGGCTCGGAGGGGCGGCCCGGGGACGGGAAGAGCAGGTCGGCGTCCGGCTCGAAGGGCGGCGGGTCGTCCGGCACCCGGTCACGGCCGCCGCTGTCGCCCATGGCCCGCTCGATCCAGGTGTTGTCGTCGGCGTTCACGATGATCAGGCTCGCGGCCGCCTTGACGCCGGGCTCGACGGCCACGATGCGCGCGGGGTCGTAGCCGGGCCAGCGGTCGCCCCGGTGGGCGACCTTCCCGTCGGCGACCACGGGCGGGCCCAGCGGATTGCCGCAGGCGCAGCGCACCCGGGGCATTCCGCGGCTGTCGACGAGGACGGCGGTGCCCGCCTGGAGCACGGCCTGGAAGGCGGTGGCCGATCCGGCGCTGTAGCCGTGGTTGGTGACCTGCGCGTCGGCACGCAGGACGACCGGGGTGAGGGACTTCAGATAGCCCGGGATCTGCACGGCCTCGATGCCGGCCGCATCGGCGAAGGCGCTCGCCTTGCTCTTGTCGTCGGTCAGGAGGGTGGTCTGCCGCTCGACATCGCAGGCGGCGACCGATCGGGTGCCGCCGTAGAGCCCGGGGACGGCGCCGGAGACCGGATGGACCGTACGGGTGTCGGAGTCCGGTTCGTCGTCCGGTGCGCCACTGGGGGACAGGGAGTCCGTCGCCCGCGCCGTGGACGCGGTGAACGGTCCGGGGCCGGGGGACGTGACCGGCTGGAGCAGGACGTCCTTGGCCTCCGCGGTGCCCGTGGTGCCTTTCGCCGTACGGTCGCCGCCCTCGCCGCAGCCGGCGACGGCGAGCAGCACCCCGGCGGACAGCGCGGCGAGCGCGGTACGCCGGAAACGTCCTTGTGAGCGCACAGAGCTCTCCTGCCTGTCCCGGGGGAACGGTTCGGTGTGACCATCTGTGCCGCACGGGGCACGGTCCCGCAAGCGGACAGACGCCCGCCACCCCCGCCTTGAACGCGTTCAACTGATCCTCTACGCTCACAGCAGCGAGTTGAACACGTTCAAACAAGGGGGGGAAGCCATGTCCGCACTGGTCAACGCCATCGTCATGCTGGGCATGCTCGTCGTCGTGCCGGCGGGTCTGCGGCTGACCGGACAACCGGAGCTGGAGCGGATCCGCCGGTTCTGGCCGCTCTTCGCCGCGCCGGGCGCGCTCGCCCTCTGGCTGCCGCGCGGGGCCACGGCCACCGCGCTCGCCTGCGTCTACGCCGCAGGGACCGTGCTGCTCGCCCTGCACGCCCCGCACCGGGCTGCCCGGGGCCGGAGCCTGGACCCGGCCGGTATCGCCCTGCTCACCGCGCTGGTCACCCCGGCCGTCGCCGCGACCGCCCTGGTCGCCGAGCGTTCGGGGCACGAGCTGTTCGGGTTCGATCTCGGCATCCTGGCGCTGACCGTCCCGCACTTCCACTTCGCCGGATTCGCCGCCGCCCTGATCGCCGGGCTGGTCTGCCGGGTTTCCGACGGCCCTGCGGGCCGCTTCGCCGCACTGAGCGTGCCGCTGGGCACCCTCCTCGTCCTCGTCGGGTACTTCCTCGGCGACTGGGCCGAACTCGCCGGAGCGGTCGTCCTGACGGGAGGGATGTGGACCGTTGGTCTGCTGACCTGGCGCATGGGACGCGAGGAGGGGCGGGACCGGACGACACGGTTCCTGCTGCTCTCCTCCGCCGCCGTCCTGGTGGCGACGATGCTGCTCGCGCTCAGCTGGGCGCTCGGCGAGGCGACCGGACTCCCCCACCCGAGCCTGACCTGGATGGCCGCCACCCATGGCCTCGGCAACGCGCTGGGCTTCGTGCTCTGCTCACTGCTGGCCTGGCGGCGCATCCACGCCCACGATCCCTCCCGCACCGCCGTCCACACCCACCCCGAAGGCAGGACCGCATGAGCACCCTCACCTACCCGGAGGTCGGCGCGACCCGCCTCGGCCCCCTCCCCCGGGGCTACCACCACCTCCACCACCGCACCCGGGTCGGCCGGGGCACGGCGGACTTCGCGGCTGCCGGCGCGGCGGTCACCGAGTGGCGGATGCACCGCGCGTCGGGCGCCCGGGTGGAGGCCTCGGCCCGGCGCGCGGAACCCGGCGGAAGCGTCCGGGTCTCCCTGGGCCTGGGTCCGCTGCGCTTCACCGCCCCGTGCGAGGTGATCTGGACGGCGTACGGGGAGGGCGGCCGCACCGGCTTCGGCTACGGCACCCTGGCCGGGCATCCGGAGCGCGGCGAGGAGTGCTTCGTGGTGGACCTCGCGGACGACGGCACGGTCTGGTTCACCGTCCTGGCGTTCTCGCGCCCCGCCTCCTGGTACGCCCGGCTCGCCGGGCCGCTGGTGCCGGTCGTGCAGCACTGGTACGCGCGCAGGCTCGGCCGTACGCTCCGCCGGATCGTCGCCGCGGGCTGACGGGCCCGGATCGCGAGCGGAGGGCCCCGGAGACCGGCCGGCCTCGACCGGCGGGAAGCCCCGGGCCGCCCGTCGGCCGATACTGGCAGGGATGGAATGGTTCACCGCGGACGGCTACTGGCTGAGCCGGCTGATCTTCCAGCGGGCCCTGGCCGTGGTCTATCTGGTCGCCTTCCTCTCCGCCGCCCTCCAGTTCCGGGCGCTGATCGGCGAGCGCGGCATGCTGCCCGTCCCCGAACTGCTGCGGCGCACCCCGTGGCGAGCCGCTCCAGGACTCTTCCGGCTGCGCTACTCCGACCGCCTCTTCGCCGCCGTCGCCTGGAGCGGCTGCGCCGTCTCGGTGGCGCTGATCGCCGGTCTCGACGGTCTGCTGCCGCTGTGGGGCGGAATGCTGCTCTGGGCGCTGCCGTGGGTGCTGTATCTGTCGATCGTCCAGGTGGGGCAGGTCTGGTACGGATTCGGCTGGGAGTCGCTGCTGCTGGAGACGGGGTTCCTGGCGATCTTCCTCGGCACCGGGGACACGGCCGCGCCGGTCCTGGTGCTGTGGCTGCTGCGGTGGCTGCTGTTCCGGGTGGAGTTCGGCGCGGGGCTGATCAAGATGCGGGGCGACGCGTGCTGGCGTGAGCTGACCTGTCTGGACTTCCACCACGAGACCCAGCCGATGCCGGGGCCGTTGAGCTGGTTCTTCCATCATCTGCCCCGGCCCGTGCACCGGGTGGAGGTGGCGGCAAACCACGTCACCCAGCTGCTGGTGCCCTTCCTGCTGTCCACCCCGCAGCCGGTGGCGAGCGCGGCGGCCGGGCTGATGGCCCTCACCCAACTCTGGCTGGTCCTGTCGGGGAACTTCGCCTGGCTGAACTGGCTCACGATCGCGCTGGCGCTCTCCGTGATCGACTGGACTCCCCTGGCCGGGCCGCCGCCGGCCCAGGTCGCGCCGCCCCTCTGGTACGAGGTGGTCGTCATCGCCGTGACCACCCTGGTGCTGGTGCTCAGCTACCGCCCGGCGCGCAATCTGGTCTCGCGACGGCAGGCGATGAACCGGTCCTACGATCCCCTGCACCTGGTCAACACCTATGGCGCGTTCGGTTCGATCAGCCGGATGCGGCTGGAGGTCGTGGTGGAGGGCAGCGCCGATCCGGTGGCGCACGGGGGCGCGGAGTGGCGGGAGTACGGCTTCCGCGGCAAGCCGGGCGATCCGCGCAGGCTGCCGCGCCTGTTCGCCCCGTACCACCTGCGGCTCGACTGGATGATGTGGTTCGCGGCGCTCTCCCCCGCCTACGCCCGCTCCTGGTTCGGGCCCTTCGTCGACCGGCTGCTGGAGGGCGACCGGGACACTCTCCGGCTGCTCGGCCACAACCCGTTCCCCGACGCACCGCCCCGCCAGGTGCGCGCCCGGGTGTTCCGCTACCGGTTCACCGGGCTCCGGGAGCTGCGGGCCACCGGATGCTGGTGGCACCGCACCTACGTCCGGGAATTCCTGCGGCCCGTCTCCCGGCCGCTGCCGCCGGAGCGGAGGAGCGGGGGGACGGGCCGCGGGGCGCGCTAGGAGACCTCGGGGGGTCAGTCGATGCCGGGCAGGATGTGCGGCTCGGCGAGGTCGTCCTCGTATCCGGCGAGCCGGATGGGGGCGGACCTGGCCCAGACCTCGATGTTCCGCAGCTTCTCGGGGCGGCCGGGCCGCCCCGAGATCCGTTCGGCGGGGCGCATTTCGCGTTCGGTCAGTTCCGGTGTCGTCACCGCGCACTCCTCTGTGTCGCGTCACCCAGGGCGTCGCCGACGCTCCGGCACCGATGCCGGAGCGCGACCGCCCCGAGCGGGGCAGGGATGGTGATATCTCGGTCGCGGTGGCGCCGGTTCGGGGCGGAACAGCGGCCGGGTTACCGACCGCGTCCCAGGACGGTCGAGGAACCTTCGTGGGCCCCTCGATGGTGTCCGTTCGCCTCAGCGTAACCAAATGAGCGCCTCCGCGCTCGATAGAACGTGTGCGGTAGGTCACTTTCGGCCACCGGATAAGCGAAAACCCGGCCCAGGAATCATCCTGGGCCGGGTTCCCGGCCGCCGCGCGGAGACCGTCGGGCCGGTTGGGCCGTCGGGATTACCAGTTCGCCGGGGCGTAGTCCTTGAGGAAGCAGCCATAGAGGGCCTCGCCGCCCTCACCGCGCACGATCGGGTCGTAGACCCGGGCCGCGCCGTCGACCAGGTCGAGGGGAGCGTGGAAGCCCTCCTCGGCGAGGCGCATCTTGTCCGGGTGCGGGCGCTCGTCGGTGATCCAGCCGGTGTCCACGGCCGTCATCAGGATGCCGTCCTTCTCGAACATCTCCTGGGCGCTGGTGCGCGTCAGCATGTTGAGGGCGGCCTTGGCCATGTTGGTGTGCGGGTGGCCCGCACCCTTGTAGCCACGGCTGAAGACGCCCTCCATGGCGGAGACGTTGACGACGTACGCGTGCTTGGCCGCGGTGGCCGCCATCGCCGGGCGCAGCCGGCTGATCAGGATGAACGGTGCGGTGGAGTTGCAGAGCTGGACTTCGAGGAGCTCGATCGGCTCGACCTCGTCGACCGTCTGGATCCAGCTGTTGGTGTCGTGCAGGTCGGGGACGAGGCCGCCCGCGTCGATCGCGGTGCCCGCGGCGATCCTGGCCGGCGATGCGGAGCCGGTGACCAGGGCGAGGTCGGTGACCTCCTGGGCGCTCAGGCCCTCCTTGCGGGCGCTGGGCAGGGCGGCGACCCGGTCGACCGAACCGCTGTTGAAGGTGCCGATGACCTCGGCGGCGGGCAGCTCGCCCGCGGGCAGCGGCGCCGACTCCGCACTCACCAGCTCGCTGTAGGCCCCCGGGGAGCGGCGCACGGTCTGGGCGGCGTTGTTGATCAGGATGTCCAGCGGCCCCTCGGCGGCGACGGAGTCGGCCAGCGCGACGACCTGCGCCGGGTCGCGGAGGTCGATGCCGACGATCTTCAGCCGGTGGATCCACTCGTCGCTGTCCTCCATCGCCTTGAAGCGGCGGATCGCGTCGTTGGGGAAGCGGGTGGTGATGGTGGTGTGGGCGCCGTCGCGCAGCAGCCGCAGCGCGATGTACATGCCGATCTTCGCCCGGCCGCCGGTGAGCAGCGCACGGCGCCCGGTCAGGTCGGTACGGGCGTCGCGACGGGCGCGGTTCTCCTTGGCGCAGGGCTGGCAGAGCTGGTGGTAGAACGCGTCGACCTCGACGTAACGCGTCTTGCAGATGTAGCAGGACCTGGGTCGCTGGAGGATTCCCGCGATCTCGGCCTGGGCGGAGGAGGAGGGCAGCACACCCTGCGTCTCGTCGTCGATGCGCTCGGCCGAGCCGGTCGCCGTGGCCTCGGTGACGGCCCGGTCGTGGGCGGTCTTCGCGGCGCGGCGCTCCTGGCGGCGGCGCTGCTTCACGGTGCGGTAGATCCCGGCGGTGGCGCGGCGGACGAGGATGGCGTCCGGGTGGTCCACCTCGATCTTGTCGAGCTCCTCGAGCACGCTCAGGCAGACGGCCAGCCGCTCCGGGTCGATTCCGGGACCGAAATCCTCGATCCCGGGAGCGAACTCCGGGCTGTCCTCTGTCACCGTCATTGCCGTTCCTCTGTCATCTTCTCGCCGCGGGCAGTGGGTCACCGCAGGCCGAAACACCCCGCTCAAGTTTGCCATGCGCGGGCCACTGCTCCGTTCGGGCGAAAAAAGCGGAAGATGGCACGCATGACTTCGCGGGAACCGGGCAAGCGACCGTCCGACACATTGGGCAGCAGGGAGGGTGACACCATGACGGCGATGTCAGCGCGAGCCACCGGGACGACGCCGCTGAGCGACGACCGGACCGGCGTGCGGACGGCGGACGTCTCCGGAGAGCTGCCCTGGGTCGAGGACGCCGGAAAGATCGCCCCGCAGGACGCACGGGCCCTGTCGAAGATCTTCTTCGACCGGCTCCAGGTCCTGGAGGAGGGCACGCACGAGCACCAGTACGCGCGCAACACCCTCATCGAGATGAACCTCTCGCTGGTGCGCTTCGCCGCGTCCCGGTTCCGCAACCGCGGCGGCGACGACACCGAGGACATCATCCAGGTCGGCACGATCGGCCTGATCAAGGCGATCGACCGGTTCGACCTGTCCCGCGAGGTCGAGTTCGCCACCTTCGCCGTGCCCTACATCGTCGGGGAGATCAAGCGGTTCTTCCGCGACACGACCTGGTCCGTGCACGTGCCGCGACGGCTCCAGGAGCTGCGGGTGGACCTCGCCAAGGCGAAGGAGCAGCTCTCCGCCGAGCTCGACCGCGACCCCACCGTCAAGGAGCTGGCCGCCCACCTCGACCTCCCCGAGGAGGAGATCATCGAGGGGCTCGTGGCCGCCAACGGCTACTCCGCCGGCTCGCTGGACACCCCGTCCGCGGACAGCGACTCCGGCCAGGAGCAGAGGGCGTACGCCGATGTCCTCGGCGAGGCTGATCCGGGCATGGAGACCGTCGAGAACCTGCACACCCTGGCCCCGCTGCTGGAGCAGCTCGACGACCGCGAGCGCCGGATCGTGCAGATGCGGTTCGGGGCGGAGATGACGCAGTCGCAGATCGGGGCTGAGCTGGGAGTTTCCCAGATGCATGTGTCGCGGCTGCTCAGCCGGATCGTCCAGCAGTTGCGCAAGGGTATGAGCGTCGAGGCGTGAAACCCTCGAACCCTTCGAGTCCCGTCCCGAGTCCGAAGCCGTCCGCCCCTCCGGGCGGGCGGCTTCGTGCCGTCCGCTCTTCCGGGCGGGGGCCGACGGGGTCTGTTCCTCGCATATGCTTTCCGATGATCAGGCCGGATGCACCGTGCCGTCGCACGAGAGGGTGAAGGCTTGACCGAGTCACCCGTGGGCACGTCGCAGATCCTTGCGGACACGCCCGGCATCCCCACCCAGCAGGTCGGCATCCCTCACCACCCCGAGTCCCCGCTGTGGACCGCGACGATCCTGCTGGTGGAGGACGACGCCGGCGACGCGCTGCTCGTCGAGGAGATGCTCGCCGACAGCGAGCTGGACTCCGCCCTCACCTGGTGCAAGACGCTGGGGGAAGCCCGTAGGTTCCTGCATGCCTCGACCGCACCGGTCTGCGTGCTTCTCGATCTTCATCTTCCCGACGTCCACGGCCTGGACGCCGTGCGCCAGATCCTGGAGACCGACGGCGAGGCCGCGATCGTCGTCCTCACCGGCCTGGAGGACTCGGGCACAGGGCTCCGCGCGGTCGCCGGAGGCGCCCAGGACTACCTGGTGAAAGGCCGTCTGGGTCCCGAGATTCTCTCGCGCGCGATCCGCTACGCCCTGCAGCGCAAGGAAGTGGAACGGGCGGCTGCGGCGTTGCGCGCCAACCAGCTGATGGCCCAGGAGAACGCCCGGCTGGAGCGCGGTCTGCTGCCCGTCCCTCTGCTGCGGGACGACCTGTTCCGGGCGCGCGCCCGCTACGAGCCGGGGCGGGTCCACGGGCTGCTGAGCGGTGACTTCTACGACGTCGTCCAGACCTCGGACGGCACCGTGCACGCGGTGATCGGCGATGTCTCCGGGCACGGCGCAGCCGAGGCCGCCCTCGGAGTGTGTCTGCGGGTGGCCTGGCGTGCCGCGGTACTGTGCGGCACGTCCCACGTCGAGCAGATCGCCCTGCTGGAGGACATCCTGGTCGCCGAGCGCTCGGATGCGCACGTGTTCGCCACGGTCACCTCCCTGGTGTTCCCCCCGGACCGGCGAAGCGTCCAGGTCCTGCGGGCCGGTCACCCCGGCCTGCTGCTGCGCCAGGGCGCCGGTGTGACGTGGGTGGAGCCCGAAGGCGGCATGGCGCTCGGGCTGCTGCCAGGAATGGGCCGATGGCCGACGGTGGACATTCCGCTGTCGCCCGGGGCGGGTCTGGTGCTCTTCACCGACGGCCTCTTCGAGGGGCGCAACGGACCGGAAAGCCGCTTGGGCGAGGAGGGGCTGCTGGCGATGGCGGAGGCCAACGGGCATCTGCCGGCCTCCGCGTTCGTCGATGCCCTGGTGGCGGGAGCCGCCGAGGGGGCCGCGCCGTACGGCGGGCTCGCGGACGATGTGGCCGTACTGCACCTGGGTTGGAGAACGGAAGACGATGAGCACTGACAGCGCGAAAGACATACCGGCGAAGGACATCGCCTCCCGGCTGTCGGTGCAGTCCTGGGTCCATCTGATACTCGGTGGCTTCGTCGTGGTCGTCTGCGGCTGCCTGGTGATCGGCGGCCTGGTGCTGTCCCGGATGTCGGATCGCACCGACGACCTGGTGGACCGTATCCAGCCGGCGCGATCGGTCTCGTTCCAGCTCCAGAACGCCCTGCTCGACCAGGAAACCGGGGTCAGGGGGTTCGCCCTGACCGGTGACCGGTCCTTCCTGGAGCCGTACGAGTCGGGCAAGAGCGCCGAGCGGGAGCGGCTGGCCATGGCGCGGAGCCTGGTCGGTGACGACGAGCGGCTCGCGAAGGATCTGGACGCCGTCCAGGCCGCGGCCGACCGCTGGCGCCAGGAGAAGGCCGAGCCGTTGATCGCAGCGGTCCGGGAGCGTGGCCCCAGCCGCTCGGGCACCACCGCGCAGCTCCAGAGCAGCAAGACGGAGTTCGACAGCCTCCGGCGCGCGTACACCGCCCAGCAGGGGCGGCTGGCCGAGGCCCGTGACCGGGCGAGGGCCGACCTGAACGCCGCGCAGTCCACCCGCGACTGGGTGGTGGGTATCCTGCTCGGCGTTCTCGTTCTCACCATCGTGGCGCTGAGCTTGCTGCTCCGGACGATAGTGGGCGTGCCGCTGAACCGGCTCCGCGCCGCCTCCGAAGCGGTGCGCTCAGGAACCTTCGACAAACGGATCGAGATCAAGGGCCCATCCGACGTTCAGGCCGTGGCCGGGGCGGTGGAGAACATGCGCCAACGGCTCTCGGACGAGCTGGCCGAGACCAAGAAGCGTGAGGACCTGCTCGCGGACCAGACGCAGGAACTGCGCCGCTCCAACTCCGAGCTGGAGCAGTTCGCGTACGTCGCGTCCCACGACCTCCAGGAACCGCTGCGCAAGGTCGCCTCGTTCTGCCAGCTCCTGGAGAAGCGGTACGGGAGGGAGCTGGACGACCGGGGCAAGCAGTACATCGCCTTCGCGGTGGACGGCGCCAAGCGGATGCAGGTGCTCATCAACGACCTGCTGACCTTCTCGCGGGTGGGCCGGGTCCACGAGAGCTGGAAGCCCGTCGACCTGGGGCGGTCGCTCGATCGCGCCCTGGGCAATCTGGCCGCGGCGGTCGAGGAGTCGGGGGCGGTCGTCGAGCGGCCCGAGGAATTGCCGGAGCTCGTCGGGGACGCCACCGCCCTCACCATGGTCTGGCAGAACCTCGTCGGCAACGCCGTGAAGTTCCGCCACCCCGACCGCCCGCCCCGGATCACCGTCGACTGCGAGCGCGAGGACCAGAACTGGCACCTGACCGTGTCGGACAACGGGATCGGCATCGCGCCCGAGTTCGCGGACAAGGTGTTCGTCATCTTCCAGCGTCTGCACGCTCGCGACGAGTACGACGGCACGGGCATCGGTCTGGCACTCTGTCGGAAGATCATCGAGTTCCACGGTGGCCGGATCTGGCTGGAGCCCGAACCGGGCGAAGGCACCCGGATCCACTTCACCCTGCCGGTCGCGCCCGAGGCGCCCACCCATACCACGGCGGAGCTGCTCGCTCACGCCCAGCTCACCAGCCAGTCGGGAGACGCTTCGTGAACACCCCTGTGCAGCCCATCGAGGTCCTGCTCGTCGAGGACGACCCCGGCGACGAGCTGATGACCCGTGAGGCCTTCGAGGACAACAAGATCCGCAACACCCTGCACGTCGTGCGTGACGGGCAGGAGGCGCTGGACTTCCTCTACCGGCGCGGCGAGTACACCGAGGCCCCCCGCCCCGACCTGGTGCTGCTGGACCTGAACCTGCCCAAGTACGACGGCCGGCAGGTGCTGGAGCAGATCAAGGGCGACCCCGAGCTCTCCCTCATCCCGGTGGTCGTGCTCACCACCTCCTCGGCCGAGGAGGACATCCTGCGCAGTTACAAACTGCACGCCAACGCCTACGTGACGAAGCCGGTGGACCTCGACCAGTTCATCGCGGCGGTCCGCCAGATCGACGAGTTCTTCGTGACCGTGGTGCGGTTGCCCGGACGTGCGTAGGATCGGTCCGGATCTCCTGGAGTGGGATCCTTCGCCACGGGTAGACGGTTGGCGGAAAAGGTCTCCGACCTCACTGCGGCGCCCTGGCTGGAGCACATGAACGAACAGGTCACCTCCCCACCGGAAGAACCGGGTCAGGGGCCGGCTTCCGTCGAGGTACCGCCCTCCGTCGAGGAATCGCCCTCGGCCGAGGTTCTGCTCAGCGCCGAGGTCTTCGACGGCGAGCCGGGCTGCATCGCGCTGGCCCGTGCGCTCGCCGACCGCTTCCTGACGAGGCTCGCAGTGGAGTGCCTCGCCCCGATCGGCGAACACACGCGCAGCGATCTGATGCTGGCCGTCAGCGAGCTGGTCACCAACGCCGACCGCTACAGCCACGGGCCCTACATGCTGGAACTGGAGGGCAACGCGGAGCGCATCAGTGTCACGGTCTACGACAGCAGCACCGCGATGCCCGTGCTGTACGCCCCCGACCCGTCCCGCCTCGGCGGCCACGGCATGGAGATCGTCGTGGCGCTCTGCGACCGGCTCACCGCCGAGCGGGTTCCGGTGGGCAAGCGGATCCGCGCCGAGTTCCAGCTCAGCATCTGAGCCCGGCCGACTCCCCCTCACACGGCCCGCTCCCTCTCAGGAGTCGAGCACGGCGGTGGCCTCGACCTCGACCAGGTGGTCGGGGATGTCCAGAGCCGCGACGCCCACCAGCGTGCCGGGCGCCACGGGAGTGGTCCCCAGTCGCGCGGCGGCCCGGGTCACACCTTCCATGAACAGCGGCATCTTCTCGGGCGTCCAGTCCACGACGTACACGGTCAGCTTCGCCACGTCCTCGAAGGTGCCGCCGACCGCGGTCAGGGCCGTACCGACGTTGACGTAACACTGCTCGACCTGCGCGGCGAGATCGCCCGCACCGACCGTGGCACCGTCCGCGTCCCAGGCGACCTGCCCGGCGATGAAGACCAGCTTCGATCCGGTCGCGACCGCCACCTGCCGGTAGGCGCCTATCTCCGGCAGTCCGCTCGGGTTCACCAGGGTGATGGCCATACCTCTCGCCTCCTCGTTCCGGGGGCCGTGCCCCCGATTCTCCACCGGACCGGACGGATGTCGGTCACTTGTGGTTACTCAGAAACCGTAGGAGAGTGTGCGTCGACAAGGAAGAACGCACTTTTCGGTGACGGGGGAACCTCATGGTGACCAAGCAGTTCAGCGGCTCGCCCGAGGATGCGGATCTGCGGCGCGCGGACTCGCTGGCGCGTGAGATCTTCTCCGACGTCGCCAACAAGTGGGCGCTCCTGATCATCGAGGCCCTGGGCGAGGGCACCCTCCGCTTCAGCGAGCTGCGGAGCGAGGTCGAGGGCATCAGCCACAAGATGCTCACCCAGAACCTGCGGATGCTGGAGCGCTACGGCCTCGTCGAACGGTGCGTACACCCCACCGTGCCCCCGCGGGTCGAGTACACGCTCACCGAGCCGGGGCAGGGCCTGCGGCGGACGGTCCATGTGATGTGCGACTGGACCCATGAGCACATCGGCCACATCGAGGCCTCCCGCCGCGCCTTCGACGCGTCCTAGGCGCGTCCGGCCGGTCAGCCCTTCTGCCGGCCGAACCAGTCCAGGCACAGCACCAGCGCGTCGTCGAGCGTCTCCGTGACCCGGTACTCCGCGAGCTCGGCGAGGATCGCGCGCGGGACGGTGGCGGCGGGCAGGAGCCGGGTCGACTGGATGGCGCGGGCCAGCATGCGGCCCCCGTACGCCTCGCCGAGTGGGGACACCGCGTCGTACACGCCGTCGCTGAACAGCAGCAGCCGGTCGCCGGGCTCGACGTGGAACTCCTGGACCGTGTACTGCGACTCCTCGAACATGCCGAGCGGCAGCTGGGCCTCCAGCTCCATCCGGCGGACCGAGCGGCCGCGCTGCATCCAGAGCTGGGGCGATCCCGCGTCGACGACGCCGACCCGGCCGGTCGCCAGCTCGAAGCGGAGCAGCAGGGTGGAGACATGGGAGGCGCCGCGGTGCTGGTCGTAGAGGGCCTGGTCGGCGAGGGCCGCCTGGTCCGCGATGCCGATGCCGGCCCGGCGGGCGTTGCGCAGGGCGTTGACGGCGAGGTTGGTGAGGAGGGATGCCTGTATGCCCTCGCCCATGCCGTTGGTCACCGCGAGGGTCAGCTCGTCGCCGTCGGCGGCCCAGTCGAAGTTGTCGCCATGGATGGCGTACGCGGGTTCCAGCTGGGCCCCGATGGCGAACTCGGCGGCGGTGCAGGCGCGGGCGGGCAGCAGCTGCCACTGCATCTCGGCGGCGAGGGTGAGGCGACTGGTGCGCCGGGCGCGCTGATACAGGTCGGTGTCCCGCTCGGCGACCAGGATCTCGTGTCCCAGGAGGTCGGCGACGTGGGTCAGCTCGCCGACCAGCTCCGGGGTGGACAGCGTCTGGGGCAGCCGGACGGTGAGGATGCCGAGCCGTTCGCCCCGGACGGTCACGGGCAGGTGGTGATCGACGGCGTCGTCGTGCCGGACCTGCTGTTCGCGGGGTTCCTGACTGCCGAAGGCCCGGCCCTCCGGGCTGTTGTGGAGGGACAGCGGCTCGCTCTCGCCGTCGGGCCGGTCCAGCGGCTTCAGAACCCGCAGGCCGTAGTCGGCGAGGTGCAGTTCCACCGCGAGGGCCCCGTAGGCGGTGCCGAGCTGGGTGCGCAAGGTGGCCAGCAGGGCGTGCGGAGCTGCGGCCCGCACGGCGGCCTCGATGTCCGTTCGTCTGTTCACGGTCTCTCGCGCAATCTTCGTCCTGCGACGTGGTAAGGGCCGGGCCCGGGCTGACAAGCGGGGCCGGCGGGTGGCACAGTGGCTGAATGCCCCACCGAAGTTTCCGCCCGAGCAGTAGCGAACAGGCGTCCGCCTACGCCGTCGCCGCCTCGGAGCTGCTGGAGGTGCTGTGGGGCCGGGGCCAGGAATCCGCCGCTTCGGGAACCGTATCGCCCTCCCAGCTCCGCGCCCTGCTCGTGATCGAGAAGCAGGAGGGCACCAACCTGCGGGCCCTGGGTGAAGCCCTGGGTTCGCGCGCCCCCTCCGTCAGCCGGCTCTGCGACCGGATGGAGGCGATGGGGCTCGTCCTGCGGGCGCCCAGCCCGACCAGCCGACGCGAAGTGGAACTGCGGCTGAGTCAGCTCGGCCGCGCCCTTCTCGAAGAATACCGGGCCCTGCGCGTCGCCGAACTGAACGCCGTACTGGAGCGCATGGCTCCCGCGGACCTCTCCGCGCTCGTGGACGGTCTCGCGGCCTTCCATACCGCGGCTTCGGAGCGTCTTTCCCCGCGCAGGGGCGGGGGCGCCTCCTCGCTCCGCGCCGATGTCGCCGACAGCGCCTAGCCTCATCCAGCCCCTGCTTCCGCATCTATCGGCACTCCACCGGCGACAGCCGGACGATCAACCGTCGGGGATCAGATTGTTACCCGATGGAGAATGTTGTCAAATGGCAACTGTTACTTCTATCGTTATCCCGTTATCCCGCCGCGACCAGGGACGGAGCGCTGCCGGCCCCTCCGGCAGCACGGCTCTCCGCTCCCTTCCGATCCCGCCCGAGGTGCCTTCCGTGCTTTCATCGCCCAACGAAGACAGAGTCGTCAGAATCACCACCCGGCGGGAGCGGGGCGCTCTGGTCCTCACCGTGTCGGGTGACCTCGACATCGACAGCGTGTCCCCCCTGGGCCTTGCTCTGACCTCGGCGGCCGACGACGGCTCGGGCCCGGTCGTCGTGGACCTCTCCGGCGTCGGATTCGCGGACTCGACGACGGTGAACGTGCTCCTCCAGGGCCACACCGCACTCGGTGACCGGCTGCGTCTCGCGGCCCCGTCCCCGTTCATGCGGCGCCTGATCGGCATGATCGGCCTCGACAGCGCCCTGCCCGTCCTGCCGTCCGTGGACGACGCCATCGACACCGTACTGCCTTCCTGACCTTCTTCCTGCCTGTCTTCCCGACGTCACGCCCCGGCCCGAGCGGAGCCGGGCGCCCGGTCGAACACGCAGTCCCCGCACAACCCACCGCCGGGACAGCGCCAGTACAGGCAGCAGCTGCGCCGCCGGAACGCCGGACCGTGCGGGGATCCGGTGTCGCGCAGCGTCTCGTCGTCGAAGAGCTCGGCCGCCAGCGCGCGGGCCCGCGCGGCCACGTCCGGCCGGTCGTGGGCGCGTGCGAAGGCGACGAGTTCGCGTACGGCCCCGGCGAGCGCGGACCCCGCGTTGCCGCGCAGCAACTGCGGGGAGATGTTCCCGTCGCGCCGGAACGCCTCGGCCAGCGGAACCAGATGCCCGTACTGGACCTCCTCGCGGATCCGGGCCGCCGTTCCGGGCAGCTCGGCCGTCCCCGCGAGCCACAGGTCGTCCGGCGAGGTGGACGACGGGTCCCAGTGCAGTTCGCCGGGGGCCAGGGCGGGGATCCGCTTGAACAGCGCGGCCGGACCCAGGCTGATGGACCAGAGCCGCGCGGCGAGACCGAGATGGGCGATGGAGGCGGCGACCCGGCGCTCGGGGGCCTCAAGCCGCGCCGCGACCCGGTCGACACGCGCGGCGAGCGGATCGTTCTCGCCCGCGTACAACCGCTCCAGCGGCCGGTGCCCGCCGCCCGGCACCGGGGTGGTCCGCAGCGCGAAGAATCCCCCGACCGATGCCAGTAGTGCCAGGTCCATGGCCCGTTCCCCCTCCGTTTCCGGTCCGTCCGCGGTCCCGCTCCCGTGACCGGCCCCGCGGACACCGGCTGTGGCGTCCCGGCGGCTCACCGTATCCGCCGGGCGACAACTTCTGACGGCTGGGGGCGGCAGGACTACCGTCGGGAGGAGGACGTCGGTCCGCCAGGCGTACTACTGGGGCAGTAGGCCGAAGTGCAGACTCAAGGACGACGACGTGGGGCCCCGGACGGGACATCGTGGTGTACATGAGCTCCCTTGCGTTGTCCGTGCTGCTGTCACTGGTCTCCGCGGTCGCCTACGCGGCCGGGGCGATCATCCAGGAGCGCGTGGCCGCGACCGATGACAACGCCTGGTACGCCCTGCTGCGCAACAGCGTGTGGTGGGTCGCCGTCGTCCTGAATGGGATCGGCGCGGTCCTGCACGTGGTGGCGCTCGCCTACGGTCCGCTCAGCCTGGTCCAGCCCCTCGGGGCGCTGACGATCGTCTTCGCCCTCCCGATGGCGGCCCTGTTCGTCGGGCGGCGGGCGGGGGCGACGGCGTGGCGCGGGGCGCTGATGGCGACGGCGGGGCTCGGCGGACTGCTGGCGCTCACGGGGAACGCCGAACCGCACACCCTGAACGGCCCGGAGCAGGCGCTGCTGGCCTCGGTGACGTTCGGGGCCGTGGGCGCGCTCGTCGTCCTCTCCCGTACGCTGCGCCGGCCGGTCCTGCGCAGCATCGTCCTGGCCACGGGCGCGGGCGCGGCGTTCGGCATGGCCTCGGTGTTCACCAAGACCGTGGCCGTGGAGTGGACGTCCGGTTCGGTGCGCTCGGGCGCGTTGCCGCTGCTGGTGATCGTCGGGCTCGCGGCGGCGGGCCTGTTCCTGTCCCAGGCCGCGTACCGGGGCGCCGGGCTCACCGCTCCGCTGGCCACGGTGACGGTGGTCAACCCGGTGGTGGCCGCCGCCATCGGCCTCACCCTGTTCGGCGAACACTTCCGTCTCGGCGTCCCCGGCACCGTGCTCGCCCTCTCCTGCGGAGCGTTGGCCGCCGCCGGTCTGATCCTGCTGACAGGGGAGCGGATGCATCGGGAGCACGCCGAGGAGGCGCGGGCGAACCCGGAGCAGGCGGGCCCCGGAGCCCGGCGTGCAGTCCCGGCCGACGGCCCGGGCGCGGGGAATGCGGTCCGCGGCGCGGAGGGGCAGGAGGACGGGCGTCCCTCGGCGTCGCCCGGTGCGCCTGCCGTGCCGGGACCGGCGTCGGGGCAGCTGCCCGCGGCCGCGAAGTCGTCGCCCCTGCCGCCGGGGCGTGCTGTGCCGCAGGTGGAGTTCGGTACGCCGGGGTCACTCGCGGAGCAGCCACGGCGCGGAGGAGCCACCCTGCGGCGCACCCGCTCCGAGCGGAGGGTTCACACCCTGATGCCGCCTGCCCGGAGGTAGGCAAGCGTTCGGCTCCTGACGCCGTCCGCCCGCACGTGCGTGGACGGTCAGACCCTGACGCCGCCTGCCCGCAGGTAGGCGAGCGGGTCGACGTCCGAGCCGTAGCCGGGGCCCGTGCGGACCTCGAAGTGCAGGTGGGGCCCTGTGCTGTTGCCCGTGGAGCCGGAGCGGGCGATGCGCTGCCCGCCGGAGACCGACTGCCCGGCGCGCACGTGGAGCGCGGAGAGGTGGGCGTACTGGCTGTACTTGCCGTCGCTGTGCCGGATGACGACCTCGTAGCCGTACGCTCCGGCCCAGCCGGCCGAGACGACGCGGCCCGGGGCCACCGACTTCACGGACGTCCCGGTGGGCACGGGGAAGTCCACGCCGGTGTGGTAGCCGCTGGACCAGGAGCCGGCCTGGCGGTACGGGGTGCCGGTGCCGGCGGCGACCGGGGCGCTGAAACCGGAGTGCTGCGCGGCCCGTTCCGGAGCGGGCTGCTCCTTCTTGGGGGCGGCCTTCTTCGGCGCCTCCTGCTTCGGCGCTTCCTTCTTGGGAGCCTGCTGCTTCGGGGCTTCCTTCTTCGGCTCGGCCTGGCGCTGGTCCGCCTTCTTCGCCCCGGGCGCGGTGGCCGAGGGTTTTGGAGCGGTCTGCCGTGCGGGCTTCCGGGCGCTCGTCCCCTCCCCCGCCTTCGGCGCCCGGCTCCCGTCCAGACTCAGCCGCTGTCCGGGGAAGATCAGGTTCGGGTCGTCCCCGACGACGGTGCGGTTGGCGGCGTAGAGGCCCTGCCAGCCGCCGGGGACCCGCTGGGCGGACGCGATCCCGGAGAGGGAGTCGCCGCTCGCCACGGTGTACGAGTCGCGCTTGCCCGGCACATGGGTGGGCGTCGCCTCGGCGGGACGGGTCTGCGGCTGCCTGGGCGGTGCGCTCTGCGGCGCCGCGGCCGCCTGGGCGGTCCGGCTGCCCGCGCTCTGCGGGGCGGTCCCGGTCTCCGTGGTCTCGGGTGCGTCGCCGCCGCGCGTGAGCCCCGCCCGTACGGAACAGGTGGGCCAGGCCCCGGGCCCCTGGCCGTCCAGCACCCTTTCGGCGATGACGATCTGCTGCTCGCGGGTGGCGAGGTCGGCGCGTGGCGCGTACTGCGTGCCGCCGAAGGCGGCCCAGGTGGAGCCGCTGAACTGCAGACCGCCGTAGTAGCCGTTGCCGGTGTTGATGGCCCAATTGCCGCTGGACTCGCAGGCGGCGACCTTCTCCCAGACCTCACCCGAGGCGGCCCCGGCCGAGGCCGCGGTGATGAGCGGCAGCGCGATGCCCGCGCCGCCCGCCGTCACCGTGAGCGAGGCACGGTTGATCCGACTGGGCTGATATCTGCGGTGCCGTCCGGTCGCGGCCATACGTGGCTCCCCCACTGGCTTCGGTACATCTCGCAAGGGGCAACGTAGGTCCGCACAGTGACTGATCACAAGCAAAACGTGATACTCGGCCGCCCCCGGCCAGTCCGTGGCCGAATACCGCCGCCCTGAACTTCTCTCTCGCCGGACCGCGTTCAGACCTCCGGGGACTCCGGCTGCGGGACGAGGGCGCGTCATGAACATCTCGACGTGCCTCAGCCACACGGCGGTGATGCCGGACCTGATCGCCTGCGCCACGACCAAGGGCGCGCTGGACGTGTTCACGCGGTACCTGTCCGAGGTGCTCGGCGATCGTCTCCATGGAGAGCGCTCTCCGCAGGTGCTATAAAGGCGCTCATGACGGATGATCTGCGGCCGGCCGGAGCGCCCACCCTGGAGGACGTGGCCCGGGCGGCGGGCGTCTCGCGCGCCACCGTTTCCCGGGTCGTCAACGGGGTGCGCAATGTCGACCCGATGATCCAGGAGGCGGTGCGCCGGGCGAGGCCCGCTCGACCGGGCGGAGGCTCATCGGCGTACGCGGGGGCCGCCCAGAGTCTGCCGGGCGGGGTCTCATCGGTGTACGGGGGTCGGCCCGGGATCTGCCGGACGGGGTCTCATCGGCGTACGCGAGGATGCCGTTCATGACCTCTCCCCCGCCCCGCGTCCGCGTCGCCGCCTACGTGATCCGGCGTCACCCCTCCCCCGCCCTGCTGGTGTTCGACCAGGTGGCCTTCCCCGAGGCGGGCACCCAGGTGCCCGCGGGCGGTGTCGCGCCCGGTGAGGATCCGGAGCCGGCCGTCCTGCGCGAGGTCGCCGAGGAGACCGGACTGAGGGGGGCCCGCGTCGTCCGGCGGATCGCGGTGGACGGGCGGCCGCATCCCGATACGGGGCAGCCCCGGCTGACCACCTGTCTCCTGCTCGACGCCCCGCCGGACGGCCCTGCGGAGAGGGAGCACCGGGTCCGCGGCGACGGGGGCGACGCGGGCATGCGGTTCGTCTGCCGGTTCGCGCCGCTCCCTCTGGCGCACCCGCTCGCCGACGCCCAGGACGCGCACCTGCGCCGGGTGGACCCGCGGTGGGTCGCCCGGGGCGAGGCGGCAGGCCCGCCCGACGAGGCGCGTCCTCTCAGTTGAGGGAGGTCCGGTGCCGTTCCCGTACCGCGTGGACGGCCGTACGCGGTGGCGCGCCGGTTCCGCCCGGCTCCGGGCGGCTGCCGCCCCGGGTCAGGAAGTCCGCGAGCGGGAGCGTGGCCGCGCCCACGGTGACCGCGTCCGGGCCGAGGCGACCCATCTCGATGGTGGTGCGGGCCGCCGCGTGGCTCAGGGCGTACTCGTTCGCGTACCGGCGGATCTCCGGCAGCAGCCGGGGGCCGAGGAGCAGGCCCGCCCAGCCGCCGATCAGGATCCGCTCGGGCAGGAAGAGGTTGATCAGGTCGGCGAGGGCCGCGCCGAGGCATTCGGCCGTCTCGTCGAGCAGCGCGAGGGCCACCGGGTCCGGGGTGGCGCCCCGGCGTGCCGGGTAGGCGGCGGCGAGCAGGGCCGCCAGCGCGGTCTCGTCGTCGGCGCCCTCGGGCAGCGGTCCGCCCGCCTCGCGCCAGCGCTCGCGCAGGGCCTCCGCGCCCGCGTACGCCTCCAGGCAGCCGAAGGATCCGCAGCGGCACCGGCGGCCGCGGAGCTGGACGGTCGTGTGGCCCCATTCGAGGGCGAGGCTCATGCGGTCCTCGTCGAGGATGTCGCCGTGATCCACACAGGCGCCCACACCCGAGCCGATCAGGGCGATGGCGGCGGCCCCCGCGCCCCGGCCGCCTCCGAACCACATCTCGGCCTGGCCGAGCGTCCTGGCTCCGTTGTCGATGAAGAGCGGCACCTCGGGCGGCACGTCGACCGCCTCGCGCAGCAGCTGTTCGAAGGGAACCGCGCGCCAGCCGATCGTCTGGCCGTGCACCACCGCACCACGGGTGCCGTCGGGGCCGTCGCGCTCGATGATGCCGGGCACCCCGATGCCGATGCCGAGCAGCCGGCGCGGGTCGGCGCCCGCGTCGCGCAGCACGTGCGCGACGCCGGTGCGGACATGGGCGACGATGCGCTCGACGTCGTAACCGTGCTGGGCCACCAGCAGCCTTTCCGTGCGGGCCAGTTCGGTGAGGGAGAGGTCGAACAGCTCGACGCGGACACGGGTCTCGCCGATGTCGATGCCGACGAGGAGGCCGCCGTCCGGGGCGACGCGCAGCAGCGTACGGGGGCGGCCGCCGTCGGAGTCGACGACGCCGGCCTCCTCCAGCAGGCCCTCGGCGGAGAGCTCCGCGACGACGTTGCTGATGGAACCTGAACTCAGGCCCGTGACCGGGCCGAGCTCCTGACGACTCAGCGGGCCGTCGAAATACAAGCGTTGCAATACCCTCGCCCGGTTGCCCCGCCGCAGGTCACGCACGGTTCGTCTGTTGCGCTCGGCCATGGTGCTCCTTCCCGTCCAGGAACATACCCCGGTCCAAGGCCTTGACGCGACCTTCTCTCACCTCTTAAATCACGGCATAAATTAAGTCATGGAGGCCGTTCGGTTCCCGAACGCAGCCACCCCCGGAAAGGGGCCACCTCTCATGCGTCACCTCAGAGCCGCAAGCGCCGTCACCCTCGCCCTCTCCATCGCCGTGGCCGCCACCGGCTGTGGCGGGGGAACCACGTCGGGCGGCAGCAACGAGTCGCCGAAGACCCTCACCTACTGGGCGTCCAACCAGGGCCCCAGCATCGAGGCCGACAAGAAGATCCTCACCCCCGAGCTGAAGAAGTTCGAGAAGGAGACCGGGATCAAGGTGAAGCTGGAGGTCGTGCCGTGGGCCGACCTGCTGAACCGGATCCTCGCCGCCACCACCTCCGGTCAGGGCCCGGACGTGCTGAACATCGGCAACACCTGGTCGGCCTCGCTCCAGGCGACCGGCGCGCTCCTGCCGTGGGACGACAAGAACTTCGAGGCGATCGGCGGCCGGGACCGCTTCGTCGACTCGGCGGTCGCCTCGGCCGGCAAGGAGGGCGAACCGCCCGCCGCCGTGCCGCTGTACTCGCTGGCGTACGCCCTCTACTACAACAAGAAGATGTTCGCCGAGGCCGGCGTCGAGAAGCCCCCGGCCACCTGGGACGAGCTGGTCGCGACCGGCAAGAAGATATCCAAGGACGGCAAGTGGGGTCTTGGCGCCGAGGGCGGCAACCTCTCCAACAACATCCACCAGACCTTCGTCCTGGGCCAGCAGCACGGCGCCGACTTCTTCGACAAGGACGGCAAGGCGACCTTCACCTCTGACGGCGCGGTCGCGGCGGTGAAGCAGTACATCGACTTCATGGCCAAGGACAAGATCATCGCCCCGGGCAACGCGGAGTACGCCCAGAACCAGTCGCTCACCGACTTCGCCAAGGGCAGGACCGCGATGGTGCTGTGGCAGGCGGCCGCCTCCACCTTCGCCGCCCAGGGCATGAAGCCGGAGGACTGGGGCGCGGCCCCGGTGCCGGTCCCCTCGGGCGTCCCGGGCACCGGCAAGCAGGTCAACTCCATGGTCGCGGGCATCAACATGGCGGTGTTCAAGAACACCAAGAACATCGACGGCGCGAAGAAGTTCGTGAAGTTCATGACGAGCGACGCCGAGCAGAAGCTGCTCAACAAGACCTACGGCTCCATCCCGCCGGTCAAGGCCGCCCAGGCCGACGCCGCGTTCGGGGCACCCGACCTCAAGGTCCTGCGCGACACCCTCGCCACCAGCGCCGCCCCACTCCCCCAGGTCCCCAACGAGTCGCAGTTCGAGACGGCCGTCGGCACGGCGGTCAAGGAGCTGTGGGCGGACGCGGCGGCCGGACGCCCCGTGACCGAGGAGTCCGTCAAGGCGCGCCTGGAAAAGGCGCAGCAGACGATGCAGCAGTGAGGCCCTGATCCATGACCGCCACCGACACCACGGACCCCGAGCTCGACACGTCGACCAGCAGGGGTACGAGCCGGGGCACCGGGGGTGCGCGCAGGAGACTGCCGCGCATCCCCGACCGGATCCGCCGAGGCGGACTGCCCTATCTCCTGCTTCTGCCCGCCGTCCTGCTGGAACTCCTCATCCACATCATCCCGATGGTCATCGGGATCGTGATGAGCTTCCGGCAGCTCACCCAGTTCTTCATCAACAACTGGGGCGCCGCGCCCTGGTCCGGCCTCGACAACTACAAGATCGCCGTCGACATCGACGCGCCGATCGGTGAGGCCCTGCTCCACTCGTTCTTCGTCACCTGTGTCTTCACGTTCTTCTCCGTCGGCCTGGCCTGGCTGCTCGGCACGGCCGCCGCGATCCTGCTCCAGGAGAGCTTCCGGGGCCGGGGCGTACTGCGGACGATCTTCCTGGTCCCGTACGCCCTGCCGGTCTACGCGGCCGTCATCACCTGGGCGTTCATGTTCCAGCGGGACAACGGGATGATCAACCATGTCCTGCACGACCAGCTCGGCATCACGGACGAGCCGTCGTTCTGGCTGATCGGCGACAACAGTCTCTACACCCTGATCATCGTCTCGGTGTGGAAGGGCTGGCCGTTCGCCTTCCTCATGCTGATGGCCGGGCTCCAGAACATCCCGCGCGAGTTGTACGAGGCTGCCTCGATCGACGGCGCGGGCATCTGGCAGCAGATCCGCCGGATCACGCTGCCCTCGCTGCGCCCGGTCAACCAGGTGCTGGTCCTGGTGCTCTTCCTCTGGACGTTCAACGACTTCAACACCCCGTTCGTGCTGTTCGGGAAATCGGCGCCGGAGAACGCGGACCTGATCTCCATCCACATCTACCAGTCGTCGTTCGTCACCTGGAACTTCGGCACCGGGTCGGCGATGTCCGTCCTGCTGCTGCTCTTCCTGCTGCTCGTGACGGCCCTCTATCTGTTCCTCACCTCGCGCGGAAGGAAGGGCGCCGATGTCTAGCCTCACGCGGCCGACCCGCACCGCCCGGTCGCGGGCCCGCTCGCCGATGGCGGCCCCGCAGTCCTTCCTGTGGACCCGGCGCATCATCCTGACCCTGCTCGCCGGCTTCGTCCTGCTGCCGGTCTACGTCATGGTCAGCGGCTCGCTGAAGCCGCTCCAGGACGTGTCGGGGAAGTTCCAGTGGCTCCCGTCCACGCTGACGATCCAGCCGTACATCGACATCTGGGAGACCGTCCCGCTCGCCAAGTACTTCGTCAACTCGCTGATCGTGGCCGGCTCGGCGACGGTGCTGTCGGTGACCATCGCGGTGTTCTCGGCGTACGCGGTGAGCCGCTACCGGTTCCGGGGGAAGCGGGTCTTCACCGTCACGGTGCTCTCCACGCAGATGTTCCCGGGGATCCTCTTCCTGCTCCCGCTGTTCCTCATCTTCGTCAACATCGGCAACAGCACCGGCGTCGCGCTGTACGGCTCGCGCGGCGGGCTCATCCTCACCTACCTGACGTTCTCGCTGCCGTTCTCCATCTGGATGCTGATCGGGTACTTCGACTCCATCCCCCGAGACCTCGACGAAGCGGCCCTGGTCGACGGCTGCGGTCCCGTCCGCGCCCTCTTCCAGGTGGTCGTGCCGGCGGCCGTCCCGGGGATCGTCGCGGTGTCCGTCTACTCCTTCATGACGGCCTGGGGCGAAGTGCTCTTCGCCTCCGTCATGACGAACGACGCCACCCGGACCCTCTCCGTCGGCCTCCAGGGCTACGCCACGCAGAACGACGTGTACTGGAACCAGGTCATGGCCGCGTCCCTCGTCGTCAGCGTCCCGATCGTCGTGGGCTTCCTGCTGCTCCAGCGCTACCTGGTGGCCGGTCTCACCGCAGGAGCCGTCAAGTGACCTCCACGGAAAGGCAGTACGTGTCCGACCTCACCGCACTCCCGGCCGACTTCACCTGGGGCGTCGCCACCGCCGCGTACCAGATCGAGGGAGCCGTGGCCGAGGACGGCCGCTCCCCCTCCATCTGGGACAGCTTCTCGCCCACCCCCGGCAAGGTCGACGGCGGCGACACCGGTGACATCGCCTGCGACCACTACCACCGAGCGCCCGAGGACATCGGCCTGATCAAGCAACACGGCGCGGACGGCTACCGGTTCTCCATCGCCCGGCCGCGCGTCGTGCCCGGCGGCGACGGGCCGGTCAACAAGGCGGGCCTGGACTTCTACGACCGCCTCGCGGACGGCCTGCTGGAGGCGGGCGTCACCCCGTTCGCCGCGCTCTACCACTGGGACCTGCCGCAGGTGCTCCAGGACCGGGGCGGCTGGACCGTACGGGAGACCTCGGAGCGCTTCGCGGCGTACGCCTCCCACGTGGTGGAGCACCTGGGCGACCGGGTCAAGGACTGGGCGACGCTCAACGAGCCGCTGTGCTCGGCCTGGATCGGGCACCTGGAGGGTCGGATGGCGCCGGGGCTCACCGACCTCACCGCCGCCGTGCGCGCCTCCTACCACCTGCACCTGGGCCACGGCCTCGCCGTCCGGGCGATCCGGGCGGCCTCCTCGGACGCCCGGGTCGGCATCGTCAACAACCTCAGCCCGATCGAGCCGGCGAGCACGAGCGAGGCCGACCTCCCCGCCGCCCGCCGCGCCGACGGCCACATCAACCGCTGGTGGCTGGACCCGATCCCGGGGCGCGGCCACCCGCAGGACATGGTGGAGGAGTACGGCGTCGAACTCCCGGTACAGCCGGGTGACTTGGAGACGATCGCGGCCCCGCTGGACTGGCTGGGCCTGAACCACTGTTTCCGGCGGATCGTCACCTCAACCCCCGACGGGACCGCCCCGCACGCCCGGCAGGTCTCCGTCCCCGGCGCCCGGCTCACCCCCATGGACTGGGAGGTCCACGCGGAGGGCCTGGAGCAGCTGTTGCTGCGGCTGACCGAGGAGTACGGCGTCCGGCGGATCTACGTCACCGAGAACGGTTCCGCGTACGAGGACCTCGTCGCGGTGGACGGCTCGGTGCACGACCCGGAGCGCGTCCGCTATCTGGAGGAGCACCTCGCCGCCTGCGCCCGCGCGGTCGCCGAGGGGGCGCCGCCGGCCGGGTACTTCGCCTGGTCCCTGATGGACAACTTCGAGTGGGCGTACGGCTACGACAAGCGGTTCGGCCTGGTCCACGTCGACTACGCGACCCAGCGCCGTACGGTCAAGAGCAGCGGACTCCGGTACGCGGAACTGGCCCGGGAACACGCGGCGCGCCGCGACGGCCGGACGGCCGCCTGACGCTCCTTCTCCCCCGCTCCTTCCGGCAGCCCTCCGGCCGCGGCGCATCGCTCGCCGCGGCCGGAGGGCTTTCGCATCGCCGGGCAGCCTCTAGGAGGAGGGCGACCACGGCTTCAGCATGTCCTTCATCGCGTCCGTCAGCGCGAACTGCAGCAGCGGACCGTAGGTGATCCGGCCGATGCCGAGGCGGCGGAAACGTTCGAGGTCGTGCTTCACGGGATGTGCCGTGGTGTTCACCGGGACGGCGACGGCCGCGGTCACCGCCGCGAGCAGTTCGTCGTTGTCCTGGATCTTCACCGGGTAGACGCTGTCGGCGCCGGCCTGCTCCAGGGCCCGCAGTCGCTCGATCACCTCGTCGAGGACGTCGGAGGGCTTCTCCGTGTGCACGAAGAGGTCGGTGCGCCCGTTGACCCAGACCGGGACGCCCGCGTCGTCGGCCGCAGCGCGCAGGCCGGCGACGTAGCTCGCGTGCTCCTGCGTGCTGCGCACGCGTCCGCCCTCCGAGTGGACGGTGTCCTCGATGTTGAGACCGACGCCGCCGGCCTCGATGAGACCGGCGACGAGATCCGCGGGCTTCTGGCCGTAGCCGGACTCCAGGTCCACGGAGACGGGAACGTCGACCGCCGCGATGATCGGCCTGACGGCGGCGAGCACCTCCTCGAAGGTCTGGCCCTCCTGGTCCTCGGCCCCGCGGGAGTCGGCGAGCGGATGGCTGCCGATGGTCAGCGCGGGGAAGCCCGCGGCGACCGCGGTCCGCGCGGACCAGACGTCCCAGACGGTGGGCAGCACGAGGGGCTGGTGTTCGGCGTGCAGTTGCTTGAGGCGCTCAGCGCGCTCGACGGTGGTTCGAAAATCCATGACGACGACGCTACCCCGCATCGGGCGGGAACGACGTGACGGGCCCGCGGCGGCCACGGATGTCCGTGGCCGCCGCGGGCTCCCGGATCACGCGGTGTGCAGCCTCAGTCCGTACCGGTTGAGGATCTCGTTGATCGGCTGGTACCAGGTCTCACCGCCACTGGTGCAGTTGCCCCAGCCGCCGGAGGTGACGCCCTGGGCCTGGTCTCCGCTGATGAACGAGCCGCCGGAGTCGCCGCCCTGGGCGCAGACGCTCGTCTTGGTCATCTGGTGGACGGCGCCCTGGCTGTAGTTGACGGTCTCGTTCTTGGCGAGGACGCGGCCGCAGTGCCAGCGCGTGGTGGAACCGGAGCGGCAGATCGAGGCGCCGATCGGGGCCTCGTTCGAGCCACGGACGAGCTGGTCCGGGACGGTGCCCCAGCCGAGCACGACCGGGACGGTCCACCAGCCGCTGCCGACGTTCACCCAGGCGTAGTCGTCACCGGGGAAGGACGAGCCCTGGAAGTTGCCGATGTAGGAGTTGTCCCAGCCGCGGACCTGCTGGCCGGTGCCGCCGCAGTGGCCTGCGGTGACGAAGCCGCCGTGCACGGAGAAGCCGATGGAACAGCGGACGTTGCCCGTGTAGTACGGGTCGCCGCCGACCGTTCCGGCGGCGAAGGTCTGCGGAGCCTCGGCGGTCGCCCTCACCGTGACCGGACCGGCCTTGCGGGCCTTGGCGACGAAGGTGCGGACATCGTTGTCAGCCTGCTCTGCGGCGACGACGTTCACGACGACGCGGCTGGTGGCCGGGTCGACGTGCCAGCTGCTCACCCCGGACGGAGCTTTCAGGGCGTCGATCCGCGCCTTGGCGGCGTCGAGGCTCTTGGCCGAGTGCTCGACGAGCCGGATGTCGGCACCGGTCGCCCGTACGGCTTCGGCCTTCTCGGCGGTGGTGACCGCGACGGTCAGCTTGCCGGTCTTCGCATCGAGCCAGGAACCACCGAAGGCGGAGCCGGCGGCGCGCTGCGCCTTCTTCTCCAGGGCGGCGGCGGCCTTCTCGTCGGCGAGTCGGGTGAGGGCCTGCTTCTCGGTGAGGCCGAGGTCGCGCTGCATCGCGGAGAGCAGGGCGGCGGAGGCGGGAGGTTCGGCGGGGGCGGG